>JBEKLF010000279.1:0-11047 GCA_050010335.1 Terriglobia bacterium | reverse complement strand
CTGCTCGTATTCCGTGGGCTCCATCACGATCACTTCACCCCTCATCAGCGAGTGGTTGGTGCCGCAGTACTGGTCGCAGTACAGATCGAACCTGCCGGTTTTGGTCGCCTGAAACCACAGCGACGTATACATTCCGGGCACCACATCCTTCTTGACGCGGAACGCCGGCACGGAAAAGTCGTGGATGACATCCTCCGAGGTCATCGTCAGCTTGATGGGCCGGTTTACGGGGACGTGCAACTCGTTGATTTCCTCCACGCCTTCGGGATGCTGCAATTTCCACATCCACTGCTTGCCCACCACGAAGATTTCCGTGGACGCGGCGGGCGGGCGTGAATTTCGGATGAACAGGCTGGTGCCCCACAAGAACACCACGACACAGATCCCCAGCGGGATCAAGATCCAGGCAATTTCCAGAGGGAGGCTTCCCTCGATCTGTGGCGGCTGGTCCTGCTGCGAGCGGCGCCGGTAGCGCAGGGCAAAGTAGAAGATGGTGAGGAAAATGACCGCCGTGAAAAAGAGGTCAATCGCGGTGAGGAAGTAGTAGAGATAATCCACCCCCTGCGCGATGGTGGACGCTTGATCCGGCCTGATGGAAAACCCTTGCCACATACTGTTCAGTCATCCGTGCCATTTTGGATTTTAGATTTTGGATTAGGAACCAGCCCGCGTTTGGCGCTTCCCCTCCTTAGTAGGAGGGAACCAAGGGGTGGTCGGGCCTTCAATCCAAAACCGCAATTTCCAAATCCAAAATCGCAAATCCAAAATCTAAAATCTGGCGTGCCGCCGGACTCGCGAGAGGGCAAAAACCAACGTCCCCATGCAGAGGAGGGTAATCACTCCGGCAATTCGCAGCACGCGCGAAATGACCATGCTGTACTTCCCCGCCACCGGATCGTACTCACAGCAATAGAGCAGAACGGCATCGACAGGATTACCAATCTTCTCGTTGGAAGCCTCGATCAGCGCCAGGCGGATATCGCGCGCCGGGTAGAGAATCCCGTAAAAATAGCGCGAAACTTTTCCCTGCGGTGTCAGCACGATGATTCCGGTGGCGTGCGCGAACTGCTTCGTTTCCGGAATGTAGTTATAGTGGAATCCCACCGCCTGGGCGAGCGCGCGAATCGAGGGCTCATCGCCCACCAGGAAATGCCAGCCTTGCTTCGCGCCGGACCGCCCATAAAGGCCCACATAGACGGCTTTCTTGCCCAAAGCCATTTCCGGAGTTTCCGTAGGATCAATACTTACGGTCACCACTTGGTATTGTTCCCCGATGTTAAACTTCACATCCCGCAGCGCGTTCAAAAGGCCATTTTCCGCCATCGTGCACAGCATCGGGCAACTGTAATAAACCAGCGAAAGGATCACCGGCTTCTTACCGAAGTAAGAACTCAGGGTCACGATCTGGCCAGTTTCATCGCGAAACTTCAAATCCAGCGGCACCTGGTTGTTTAAGCGCTGGTCAATCCCCACGCCGCGCAACTGCGGAGGCGTAGTCCCGGCATTGTCCTGTGCCGCCGCCCCAACGGCCAGACTGAAGAGGAAGAGGCTGAGTTGGGCCGCCACCCCCGCGCGGCGAACGATACCCATCCAACCGTTCGGCGTCATGACCCGCTGGAGCTCCGACTTGGCGACGAGTTGCATGTTTACCGCTCCCCCTCCGCGTCCGCGGGAGCGGGCGCAGCCTGATGATTCACCGGTGAAGCCGCAGGCCGGGGCGTCTTCGCCTGGCCGCCCTCCGCCAGGGAACTGCCACGGACCGGGTACCCTTTTTGCAGAAGCAGATCCATCGCGCGGTCGACAGGAATCCTGACAATGCCGGCCTGGGAGTCCACCCACCCGTAACCTTTCAAAATCTTTTCCTGGTCAGCGCGGTAGTCCTTCAAGTCAAGTGGCGCCATGGTTTGCAGGCGCGGTTCGGGTGGCACCGTGCGGACGTCCTCAAAGGGTGAGGCGGGTGGCCCCAGCGGTTGGTGCCGGACAAAAAAGTGAAACACGGCGGCGCTCCCGAGAACTCCAAACACCACCAATCCCACCACCCCCGCAGCAAAGGCATACAGCCGCCCCACGCTCAGATCGGAGTCTTCGTAACCGCGCTGGGAGTGCTCAGTTCCTTTATCGGGTTCAGGCATGCTGCATTATTTCCTTCAGGCGTGGATCGTGGAGCGGCAGCAGTGGCCGGCCCTTCAACTGCGAGGTAAACCGCCATAGCCACAATCCGCCAATTCCCAGAATCGCCAGCCAATCCGTCAGGTGGAATTCCGGTCCCGCGTGCTCAAAAGCCGGCGCCGTTAGCCAGAAGATATCCACCAAGCTCATCACGATGAGGCCCGCCGCCACCCAGCCCAGCAACCGGGAACGCCGCGTGACCAGGCGCGAGAGCAGCAGCAGGAACGGCACCGCGAAGTGGAAGATGATCAGCGCCAGGGCCACCCACGCCCAGCCGCCCCGTGCCCGGCTCATATACCAGGGAATTTCGTCCTTTAGGTTTCCGGCCCAGATGATTAAGTATTGCGAGAATGAGAGGTACGCCCACAGCATCGTGAATGTCAGCAGCAGGTTGCCGTAATCGTTCAGCACGCGCGGCGAAACCAAGTCATTTAGCGGCTTCTGTTTCGATAGCAGGATGACCGCGAGGGTCACGAACGCCATCGCCGCCAGCGCTTCCGTCACCATGAAAATCATGCCGTAGATCGTGGAGAACCAGCTCGCCTCAAGGGACATCACCCAATCCACCGACATGTACGTCACCGTCAATCCAAAAAGCACCAGACCGGGTCCGCTCAGTCTCTGGAGGCGCCGCGTCAGGCCAGCCTCGCCGGTTTCATCCTGCTGCCGCGACCACTTGTTGAGGAAGTGAGCCATCAGAATCCAGATGGCGAAATAGATGATCGTGCGCGCCACGAAAAACGGCACGTTGAGGTAAGGATGCTTGTATTGCAGCAACGGATCAGCTGCCACCTTGCGCGGATCAGCCCAGCTATACAGCACCGGCAGCCGGAAGAGAATCGGCAGAATCAGCACCGCCATGAGCAAAACAGTTTTCGTCCCTGACTCGAGCAGGCGTCGCAGGGGGAATCCCCATGTGCCCCCGACCAGATGATGAAGCATCAGGATGGCGGAGCAACCCAAAGGCAACCCGATCCAGAAAACGAAGGCCAGAAGATAAGACCGGAAGAACTGCGCGGGGTTGCCAAAACCCATCACCACGCAGAGGACCAGGGCTGCCAAACCTCCCACCAGGGCAGGCTTCTCCAGGCGTTCGATTCCGGGTATAGATGTTTCAGCCGTATTCATTTTGCTCCGCCCGCTAGTTGCTGCCGCTCTTCTGCCGGCACGTCATCGAGGGTGGCGTGCTGGCTCTGTTGCAGCGCGCGGATGTACGCCACAATCGTCCAGCGATCATCCGGCGAGATTCTGCCCGCGTAGCTGTACATGGCGCCGTAACCCTCCGTCATCACCTCGAAGAAATGTCCCGCCGGCGCTTGCCGCAAGCGCTCAGTGTGGTAAGAAGGCGGAGGCGGAAATCCGCGTTGCACGATCATCCCCCGCCCGCTCCCGGTATAATCGTGGCAGGGTGAACAATAGATGTTGAACCGGGCGCGCCCGCGCTCTAGCACCTCGCGCGTGACAGGAAAGGGAAACTCGTCAGCCACCACACCGTTTACCCGCCCCGTGTAAAGCAGTTCGTCGGTGCGCATATGCCCGCGCGCCACGGTGTCAGGGATCACCGGGCGGTCGGCGCGTCCGTCCTGAAAAAACGTACTCCCGTCGTCGGCTTTCAGTTTTGGCTGCACGTGCATATCGACGCGGCAACCCCAGGCGCACACCGCGGCCAAGGCCACGAGCGCCCATCGCGCGCCCGCTTGAGGGTTTCGATTTTTGCGGCCGCTACACCTCAATTTCCGATACCTCTTGGGGCTGCAAGGTTTGTAAGAACTCCCGGGTCTTCTGCGCGTCGAATTTTGTGTCTCGCGCCTTAATGCAAAGAAAGAATTTGTTGCGCGTGGCCAATTCGAAGCGCGGCGCGTTAAACACCGGGTGGTACGGCGTCGGCAAACCATTCAGCGCCAGCATCCCCAATACCGTTGCCAGCCCCGCGCACAGGATGGTCAACTCAAAAGTGATAGGGATAAACGACGGCCAACTGTTATAGGGTTTTCCACCGATGTTCAGCGGATAACCAATCACATTAGGCCACCATTGGAGAAAGAACCCGCCCGAGCAACCGATCAACCCGCCGATCAAACAGATCAGCGGCACACGCGTTTTGTGAAAGCCGATGGCCTCCGCCAATCCTTCCACCGGGAAAGGGGTGAAAGCATCCATCTGGCGATAGCCCTCCGCGTAGGTACGATGAGCGGCGCTCAGTAGGTCGTCCGTCGTCTCGAATTCAGCCATCAAGCCGTAGAGTGGATGTCTTTTCATCGCCAAACTTCCGGGGCAGCGAGCCGCCCCGCCTTCACGTCAAATCAAGACCTAAACCTCTTCCTTAACTCTTCTCTTTCAGGTCATGCGCGAGCCCGCGCATCTCAAAGATCGAGATCATGGGCAAATAGCGGATGAACAGGTAGAAGAGCGCAAAGAACAATCCGATCGAACCCGTCAACGCCGCCCAGTCCCAGATCGTCGGATAGTACATGCCCCACGCCGATGGCATGAAATCGCGGTGCAGGCTGGTCACTATGATCACGAAGCGCTCGAGCCACATACCCGTTTGCACGATCAACGAGATCGCGAACAGCGCTGCAACATTCCGCCGGATCTTCGACGACCACAAGGTCGTCATAGGGATCGCAATATTGCAGGTGATCAGAACCCAATAGACGGGCGCATAGGGCCCGGTCATCCGATTCATAATCATGTAACGGTCGTAAGTGTTGCCGCTGTAAAACGCCGTAAAGGTTTCCATCATGTAGCCGTAAGCCACAATCAGGCCGGTGGCCAGCAGGATCTTCGCCATGTTGTCGAGATGCCGCAGCGTGACGAAGTCCTCCAAACCGTAAAACTTGCGCAAAGGTATGGCCAGGGTCAAAACCATCGCGAAACCCGAATAGATGGCGCCGGCTACAAAATAGGGTGGAAATATCGTGCTGTGCCAGCCCGGAACTATCCCCACCGCGAAGTCGAAGCTCACCACCGTGTGCACGGAAACCACCAGGGGCGTGGCCAATCCGGCAAGCAGCAGGTAAGCCATTTCATAGCGATGCCAGTGCATCGCCGAACCGCGCCAGCCCATGGCGAGGAAGCCGTAAACCACGCGCGGCAGGCGGTCCTTGGCGCGATCGCGTAACGTGGCCACATCGGGGATCAAGCCCACGAACCAGAACAGTAGCGAGATGGTGGCGTATGTTGAGACGGCAAACACATCCCACACCAGCGGACTGCGGAACTGCGGCCAGACTCCCATGGTGTCGGGGTAAGGCATCAACCAGTAGAACAGCCACGGCCGCCCCAGGTGGAGCAGGGGGAACAAGCCGGCGCACGCCACCGCAAACAGCGTCATGGCTTCCGCAAAGCGGTTGATGGATTGCCGCCAAGCTTGACGCATGAGCAACAGAAAAGCGGAGATCAGCGTGCCCGCGTGCCCAATTCCGATCCACCACACGAAGTTGACAATGGCGAATCCCCATGCAATGGGAATATTAATTCCCCAAAGGCCTACGCCGATCACTAGCAGAGCGCCAATCGCCATATTCAAAATCATGAAGAAGGTGAAGGCAACCGCAAACCCGAACCACCAACCGCGCCTCGTCTTTTGCAGCAGGACGATGGAGCTGATCTTGTCGGTGATCGTCGCGTAGGTGTGCCCCGGAGCGAGAACCGGAGTACCCGCACCTACCCCCGGCGTATTTTCGAGTCCGTCAGCACCCACCACTTACTCCTTTATCTCCGGGTTGGGATTCCATAGCTTTGTCGAATATGTGGTGCGCGGCCGCGTGTTCAATTCCGTCAAGAGCCCATAATTCCGCGATTGCGCTTTCAACTTCGCCACGCGGCTGTTCGGGTCGTTGATGTTACCGAAAACGATTGCTTGAGCCGGGCAGGTCTGCTGGCACGCGGTCAGGATTTCCCCGTCGCGCAACTCACGGTCGTCTTTTTCCGCCGCGATCTTCACTTTGTTGATGCGCTGGATGCAGTAAGTGCACTTTTCCATTACGCCCCGGCTGCGCACGGTCACATCCGGGTTGCGCAGCGGCTCCAGGCTCGGCGTCGTCCAGTCGGAGAAAAGTTCGAAGTTGAAGCGCCGGACCTTGTACGGGCAGTTGTTGGAGCAGTAGCGCGTGCCGACGCAGCGGTTGTAAACCATTTCGTTCAGCCCCTCGGGGCTGTGCACGGTGGCTCCCACCGGGCAGACATACTCGCAGGGCGCGTTCTCGCAATGCATGCAGGGAACCGGCTGGTTGTAAATCTCCGGATTCGCCAGGCCTCCCTGGAAGTACGCATCCACGCGAATCCAGTGCATTTCCCGGCCGCGCGAAACCTGGTCTTTTCCCACCACCGGAATATTGTTCTCCGACTGGCACGCCACCACGCAGGCGTTACATCCGATGCAACTATTCAAGTCGATGGACATGCCCCAGGCGTTGCCGTTGTAGGAGTATGCGGGATAGATGGAAGGCCCGCTTTCCTCGCCTTCTTCACGCCCTAATGTCGGGTCCTGGCGGAATTCCTCCAGCGTCGCTCCCCGCACCAACTTGCGTTGCAATGCCGCCACGCTCTCCTCTTCGCGCTCTTCGCCTTCCTTACCCATAATGTGATGGTGCTGCGTCGAGACAAGCTGGTAAGTCCTTCCCGTTTTCTGGACCGCGGCGCTGCCGATCCACGGGTTCTCCGAAGTCGAGAGCCGGTAGGCGTTGAAGCCCCTGCCTGTGCCCACGTGGCCGGCCCGACGCCTTCCGTAGCCCAGGTGCAGGGTAAGGGAATCATCGGCTTGGCCCGGCGTAATCCATATGGGCGCTTCCACCGCTTGCCCGTGTCCGCTCAACTCCACCACGTCGCCGTTGGTCACACCCAACTTCCGGGCGCTCGCGGGACTGACCAGCGCGGCGTTGTCCCAAGTCAACTTGATGAGAGGTTTGGGCAATTCCTGCAACCAGCCGTTGTTGGAGAAGCTGCCGTCCCCAATCGAGGGACCGGGGCGCAATACGATTTCGATACCGTCCACGTTCGGCGCGCTCGTTTTTGCCGCCTCGGCGGCGAACGAGAGGTTGAGTTTGACCAGCTTAGGAGCAAAGGCCGAATCCGCGATGACGCCGTTATTCAGAGAGGTTTGCCAGAACTGTTCGAAATCAGCCCCCGGCTTCTGCCCCTGCCAATAGCCGCGGACAACATCATGCCCGGGCGTCCCCGCTTGTCCTGCCAGCACTGCCAGGATTTCATGCGCCGACTTGCCGTCGTACAAAGGCGCAATTAGCGGCTGGATAATACTGAGGGTTCCATCGTAGGCGCGCGCATCGCCCCACGCTTCCAGGAAGTGAGTTTCCGGAATGTGCCAATGGCAGAGTACGGCGGTTTCGTCTTCGTAAAGGCTCAGGTGAATTCGCGTTCTCACTTTGAGAAGGTTTTCTCCGAAACGCAAATCCGCCGGCGAGTTGTAAACCGGATTCACCCCCAGCATGAGGAGGGTATCAACCTGCCCGCCCTGCATGTCGGCCACCAGATCCTTGAGCGATGCCTGGCCGTTCACCGTGTTCGCTTCCACGGGGTCCGTGTAGTGCACGGTTTTGCCCACGTTGCTTAAAGCAAGGTTCATGTCGTGGGCGAGGGCATGGACTATGGGCGGCTGCTGCTCGCCGGCAATCACGACGCAAGCACCACGATGGTTTTGCAAATCGCGAACGAGAGCCGGAATCCAGTCGACCGGCACGCGGGCGGGAGCGGAACTTTCTTTCTTGACTCCCAGCCCATCTGCCAGAGCGCGAGCAAAGGCTTCCACATCATTCGCGCGCATCGGCAGGCGATGATCCGCCATCGCCCCCGTGCTCGTCGGCGTGCTTTCCACCACGTAGAGGCGGTTCATCGTGGACTCGGGACCGGTGACGCGCCGCTTATCCGCGAAGTCGTGCGCATATCGAACTGCGCCCGGACCGACGCTGAGGAAATCCGCGTCCAGGGAGACGATCACGTCTGCTTGGTCGAAGTGATAAACGGTGTTGACATACTCGCCGAAGGCCAGCTTGGCCCCTTCGCGGACCGCGTCGCGGCTGCCCGGCTCATATTGATGCCACTTCGCCTGCGGGAACTGAGCGAGCACCGAGCGAATTTGATCCGCCAGCGCGGGCGAAGTCACCGTGCCCGTCAGAATGCGCAGCCCCGCGCCCTTCAGGGCGAGGAGATCGGCGCGTTTTTGATCCATCGAAGTGAGAAACGTGCTCCAGTCCCCGATGCGGCCATTGTAAATTACCACCTGGGCGCGATCCGGGTCATAAAGGCCCAGCACGGAAGCTTGCGCGAACACATTAGCGGCTCCCAGGCTGGCGGGGTGGCTGGGATTTCCTTCCACCTTCGTGGGCCTGCCCATGTGGCTCTCGACCAGCAACCCGGTGGCATACCCGGCCAAGGGCATGGCAGTGGCATAGAAGAGGGGCTTGCCGGGGACAAAATCCTCCGGCTGTTGCTGCGCGTAGGGGACGATTTTCTCGGTGGGCATTTTGGTGCAGGCCGTCAGGCCCGCCAGGGCCGCAGACGCCGCCATCAGCTTCAGCGCACTGCGGCGGCTCACGCCCTTCGCTTCCGCGCGCGGGTCGTGCGGGAACTCGCACGCGAGGAAGTCGCGATACTCCGGCGTGCCCGCCAATTCTTCCAGGCCGCGCCAGACACGCTTTTCCGGCGACTGTTCCAGCTTCGCCTGGATTTGCACCAGGTTGAGGGCGTTCCCGTTTTTTGGATTACGCTTCATAGAAAATGATGCTCACAGCTAACCGCCGACTTCTTCCATGAATCGTCGGCAACGAATTACCGGATGCTCTTCCGAACCTGGAATTTTCTGAACGCTACTGCCGACGGTCACTGTGAGTTGTAGGCTGCGAGCTGCCACCTTCCTAGCGGTGGCAGGTGTAGCAATCAGTTATTTGTTTCGGCCCCTTGATTTTGTATTCCTTCACCATCCGCCGGCCCAAAGCGAGTTGGTTGGGAGGTTCCACGTAGTCAGCCTTGAAAACGTCTTCACGGCGGCGCACGTGGCGCTCCGGGTGATTGTGGCAATCGATGCACCAGCGCATATAAAGCGTATTGGCGCGGTAGGTCAGCGGCATCTCGCCAATCGGCCCGTGACAGGTGGTGCAGCCGATCCCTTTATTCACATGAATGCTGTGGTCGAAATAAACGAAATCCGGAACGGCGTTGACGCGGGTCCATTCGAGCGACTTGTCCGTGGCGTAGCTCGCGCGCACGGGTTCCAGCATGGAACTGTTCAGCCACAATTTGGAGTGGCAGCTCATGCAGATTTGCGTGGTGGGAACACCCGCGTAGGGAGACTTCTCCACCGTCGTGTGGCAGTAGCGGCAATCGATGCCGTCGTCGGTAACGTGATGCTTGTGGCTGAAGGGAACCGGTTGCTGACGTGCCTCATTAATGTTGGTGTAGTAGGCAGATTGGTTGACGGCGAAAATGAGGTACCCCAACCCTCCCACGATGAAGACCGCACCATAGATCGTCACCTTGGAGATCGTGTTCGTACTGCGATGGAATATCTGCGCCATCGAACGATTTTGCCTGATGCCCTTCGGGAGAATTCACACCGGCAACTACCCTTGCGTCGGTACAACTTACGACGGGGTAGTAACTTCCCCGGAAAGGCGGTATTCGAATGTTTGCAGCCCTGCTTGACTTCCCCCGGGCGGTCGATCTAACCCAGGGTCGTGTCGTGCTTTGCAGCCCATCTCTTTCGCACCACTGCGCGGCGGTAATTCGCCGGACTATGCACGCGTAAGTCCCCCGGGAAAGAACGCTGGAGATATGGAAGAGATCCGCGCCGGCAGCAACGCCTGCCCCATGAAGCTAACCCCGGTCCGGGTTGCCAATGCACAGGTGCAGACCCCTATGCGATATCCTCACATCCATTCCCCTTTCGGGCATGTTCAGTCTGCCGCACGCTGAATCGTTCCTCTGCCAACGGCAGGACGGATATCTTGGCGTACCTTCGAGGAAGAAAAAACATATCGTGCAACGGACGGAGGGACAATCCCGTGAAATCGGGTAACTGAGCTACCGCATGGCTACCATGTCCTATGCTCGTCTATGTTAATTACAGTACTCTGCTTGTTCCAAGGCCTCCCCGTGCGGAAATGCACTGCATGCCTCAGACTTTCGCAAGGCCGTTGCGTGTCTCGCATCGATGTACAAACAGCACATCAGCGTCGAGGATAGCATCGTGTTCCCTTTAGCAACCCGGATGTTATCGGACGGCAAGAAAGTGGCCATTGCTGAAGAAATGGCATGCCGGAGGAGACTGAGGCTCGTGACAGAGTTATCTGGAACGGCGCAAGTAGAACTAGAGAATTACTTCGACCAATCGCGGAAGGGTTGTTCTCCCCACCCGCCGAGCCGGTAAGGGCGTAGATCAATTACCGTTCACAATTCGCCCGCTGCTATGATCACCGAGGGGGTACGTGATGTGATGACCTCGGACACGCGCAAAAGGAATCAGCGAATGAATTTGTGAACGTTTCACGCTCATGATGTCGTTAACCCGGATCCCGCGTACGGTCAGCGCATCCGCGAGGAGCGAACGGTGGCAACGCCACGGAACCGCTTCCGCGCACATAATCGCGCTCCGCTTCTGCCCGGCCAGTTTCATCAATCTGTTTAACCCTGCTTCGAATTGGGAGGTCTGCATATAATCGGCAAAGCCACGAAATGAAGTATTGCGCCAGCCCATGTTCGGCGAATCGCGTCGTGCATGGCGCAAGCCGCCGAGCTTTTGCAAGTGCACGTAGCCGATCCTCGCGGCCCGCAGTTTTGTCGATAGGGTCTCCCGGTTGAACTGAGGGTTGTATCTTGATCGGGGGATACTGCGCACGTCTATGACCCGCTTCACGCGGTG
>JBEKLF010000278.1:0-10838 GCA_050010335.1 Terriglobia bacterium | reverse complement strand
GTGTGCAAATCACATCCTATAATCAACATCGTCGGCTCCTTTCCCGGCATTCCTTGGTCAAGACCTAAACCAAGTTTACCGGTTCGGGGGAGCCGACGACTTTATCGAATCAACCAAACAGGCGCTACACTTGCTCAGGAGAGAAACTACCCGGTCCATCTTGAACTGTGGAGCCGGTGGGCAGTTTAATATGAATCCCTTCTGACGATCTGTGAAGCCACGCCGCGGCGTCAGGTCGCGGGGTGAATCACCCGCACCCCATGTGAGAGTTTGCGATCGCCGGCGAACCACCCTTCGCGGCGTGCGGAGCGGAGGTCTGACGCACTGCCGCCGGGAATTCCGCCCCAAGCACCACCCCGGATAACTCGGCTATGTCCCGAGGGAGGAGTGAACGGATCGACTTGTAACGCATGACGGTAGGCGTTCGCGTCGTAGCTGTCCGCCACCCACTCCCAGACATTGCCGGCCATGTCGTCGGCGCCGCACCAACTCCGACCGGCGGGATAGCTGCCGACCGGGCGTGTGCAGCGCAGGTCGAGCCGGCTCATGTTCGCGGCGCCCTCCATGAACTTCTCACCCCAGGGGTAGCGCAGTGACTGGGGACCGCGCGCTGCCCACTCCCACTGCGCCTCCGTCGGGAGCTTCCCACCGCGCCAGGCAGCATAGGCTTCCGCCTCATACCAGGTGATCTTGACGCGCGGCTGCCGGGGTTCGGCGTAGGCTTTCAGCATCGGATAGGGCTCACGCATCTCTTCGTGCATCCGCCAACCCTCCTCGCTCCAATAGCGCCGTTCCGTGAAGCCGCCCGCGCGCGTGAACTCCAGAAAACTCTCGTTTGTCACCTCGAATCGGTCCAACCAAAACCCGGTGCTGATGCATACCGTGTGACGGGGGGTCTCGTTGGCATGCGCACTGAAGTCTTCCATGAGGTCCGATCCCATTTCGAAGCATCCCGGCGGCACCCAAACTTGTGCGACCCCCTTGGAATCAACGCGGCTCTTGTGGTCCCAAGTCCTTCCCCGATTGAGGTCGCGAGCACGGGGCGCCAGAGGCAGCTGGTAATCGTGCATCATCCAGACCGTAACCACAAGAACCACCAGCCCACCGGCAGCGAGCGGCCTTTTGCTGCGGTGCTTAAGGTGTACTGCGGCAGGGGTCATCATGGCCGTATCTCCACCTCATTATACGCAGGATTGCGAGTTGCTGTTCCCCGCCAACGATGGCGTTACAAAACTCCGCCAAGCTCTCGCGATCAATCCTGGCTCGTGAGCTGGAACTTGGGACCTCGGTCTCGTTCCGCTTGGTGACGGCGCTGGGAACCTATCCAACGATTTCCAGCGCAGCAGGTGCCGGGCGGTTCGAAACGCCGAGCCTACAAACCAGGTCCGGGCTACACACAACTTATTGTTACGAAGGGAAGCCACTGGCAGACCAGTAAGACTCGAAGAGGTTTGACTGCTGCTCGGTTCCCCGCAAGGGGAACACCGTGAGTAGCAATAGATGAAACCTGCGATACCGGCACTTATCAAAACCGCTCGGCCCTGGCGGGGCCGAACCGTTCTATGTCTTCAGGGTTGGTAAATCCCTCATCGTATCTGTGGGTTACATCCCGCTGCGCCGGACCCAAGGAGGCCCAAGGCTAACGACATGGGACCTCTTCGAGGTCCACCCTTCGAGTTGTCGCCGTTCTCCACGGGAATCGAAATACACAACGCATCCTGGAACAACGCCTGCGACGGCGAGGTGTCAGAAGACCGTCGGAATGACAACGACGGCTCCCGGTCCTACTAAAACCCTGAAAAGGACATGGCATCGCAAACACCCTATCCACCGGGGTACAGGCGGGAAAATCGGCGAGTTGACGAATGCTCCGGACATGGATTTGGTTCTAGTGTTTGCGGATATAGGCGATGTCGTAAGAGGCATTTCACCGGATCACCTATGGCCCGCAGCCCGAAAGTGGCTGCCCTCCTCAGATGAAGTGTGGGTGGCGTGCCGAGCGCCGGGGGGTGGGGCTGACAAGGGGATAACGGGGTGCCGTGGATAATGGCAGCGACAACCGTTTCTCCCGCATCTTGTAAAGCACGGTCCTTCCGGAAGCCATAAATAGCCGTGCTTGTTAATGCAATCAGGCGCTGGAATCTGTAAATGAAACCTGGAAGACTTTCCTTCCTGCCTTAAAAGTCGCTACTTGAACTGAGACGCGCACGTCGCCTATTAGTAGGGCGACTGAACCTCGCGGTCCGGTCTCAAGGCGCATCTTTGCGACGGGGTTCCTGAGGCGAACCCAATTGGCTGCCCCTGGGTGCCCCGTGTCCACATAAACGGCGCCCTCTTTGATCTTGCGTTGAGCTTCCGAGTTAGAAGTGAACTCCCCCAGATCTACAAGAAACCGGAAAAGTTCTCTCGGCTGAGGAAGGGTGCGGGTTGAGTGAATAGTACTAACGACCAGCGGGACGGATTTCCTTTGGAACTGTGCCTCAAAGTCTTTCTGTGCATGGGCGGCGGCCTCGCCGTCGTGAAAATCCGTGATGATGCGGCGCGCTAAGGCTTTCTTAACTCCCAGCGGATGCTCTTTTCCGGACGCCACCGAGGTCTTAAGTGCTTCGATTTGCATAGGGGTCAAATCGGTGAGCAGCAGGTAATAACGCCACATCATCTCATCCGAAATGGACATGAGCTTGCCGAACATTTCGGCGGGCGGCTCATTGATGCCTACGTAATTGCCCAGTGACTTCGACATCTTCTGCACGCCATCGAGCCCTTCCAGGATGGGCATGGTCATGATGACCTGGGGTTCCTGGCCGTATTCCGGCTGAATGTCGCGCCCAACGAGCAGATTGAATCTCTGGTCGGTGCCGCCGAGTTCCACATCGGCTTCGAGCGCCACGGAATCGTACGCCTGCGACAGGGGGTAGAGCAGTTCGTGCATGGAAATGGGCCGCTGCTCTTTCATGCGGTTCGAAAAGTCGTCGCGCTCCAGCATCCGCGCCACCGTGTACTTGGAGCAAAGCTTGATCCACTCCTGCCCGGTGAGTTTGCCGAGCCAGCGGTTATTGAAGTCGACGACGGTTTTTTGCGGGTCTAGAATCTTGAAGACCTGTTTCTTGTACGTTTCCGCGTTTGCGGCGATTTCCTCGGGGCTCAAGGGAGGGCGCGTCACGTTCCGGCCGGAAGGATCGCCGATCAACCCGGTGAAATCGCCAATCAGAAAAATCACCGTGTGGCCGAGATCCTGAAAATGTTTGAGCTTGCGGATCAGCACCGTGTGGCCCAAGTGGATGTCCGGCGCCGTGGGGTCAAACCCCGCCTTCACGCGCAGCGGCTTGCCGGTCTTCGCCGCGCGCTCCAGCTTGGTCTTGAGCTCTTCCACGCGAATGGTTTCATCTGCGCCTTTGGTGAGATAAGCGAGTTGTTCGTTGAGGGTCATCCGGTTCTTTCGGGAGGTTTGACAAGTCGAAGATCAATGATATTAGGCATGTGGCGGGCTTTGCGCAAAAATGCCTGATCAGCAGTTATGAGTACGCTGTCGCTGCCAATAGCCACCGCAAGAAAATATGAGTCGTATATCGCCGCGCCGCAGGCCGAAGCGATCTCAACGGCCTTCGCAAGGGTTGACCAATTCAAAAGCTCCACATCAATCTTCAATCTCCTTAGGAACGCAAGCGAGTCGATGACCTTCGCGCTTGGAAACTTGTGCGAGATCATTAGAGCGTTTGCGACCTCGAAGAGAAGAAGTTCAGGGGCCTTCAGGATGAAGTCCCCCCTCCCCAAGGCGTCGAGCAGTTGGTCAGCTTTCGCTTGCTCCGTCCCCCCCTCGTCGGCAAACCACTTGACTGCGACTGATGTGTCCAGGACGTATGAGGGTTGGCTACTCAATGGTCTTCCTTCATGAGCCGGTAGCGCCAGTCATGAACAATTTTCGCGGCCGGCCAACTCCCCGCTTCCTTGGCAATTCTTCGAATACCTTCGATGGCTTCGCGCCGCTGTTGGAGTAGCTCTTGCTCCTTGCCAGCAGCGTCGTTCCTGGCAGCCTCGGCGTGGACGGCAGCGCGGATGAATTCGCTTCGCGAGGTTCTGCGCCGGCGCGCCTCGCGGTCCGCTAATCGTAGAGTTTCCCGGTCAACCGTAATGTTGATTCTGGTCTTGGCAGACATGGCGTTTACACACGATAGTGTATCATGGCTGGTGAGGAAGAACAATCGTCGCCAAGCGGCTTCCTATTAACCCTTCTTGGACATTGCCCAACCGTACCTTGCCGCTCGCAAGATTCTCTCGGCGGGCCAGTCTCCAAACTTATGGGCCAGCCGATCCATGGTTGCGACGGCTTTTCTTTGCCGCTCGAGCAGGGCGGTTTCGGCACGCTCTTTTTTGTGCTCGGAGGCGGCACGAACTGCGGTGCGAATGAAATTGCTGCGAGAAGTCTTCCACCGTCGGGCTTCCCGATCGGCAAGGCGCAAGGTTTCAGGGTCAAGCGTGACGGTGATTCTTGTTTTTCTGGCCATAGGGATTCACACGGTTGTAAATCACTAGTAAGAATGGTGGTCGCAACCTCCAAGCACGAACTTCACTTCCGCAGCACCCGGCGGCCCTCAAAGCGCAGCTTGTCTTCGAGCAGCAGACAAATTGCTTCGGAATAGATGCGGTGCTCCTCATGGAGGATGCGCGCCGCGAGCGACTCCGCGGTGTCGTCATCGAGCACCGGCACTACCGCCTGACACACGATGGGCCCGGTGTCCATGCCTTCGTCGACGAGGTGCACGGTGCAGCCGGTGAATTTCACGCCATGCTCGAGCGCCTGCCACTGCGCGTCCTCGCCCGCAAACGAAGGGAGCAACGCCGGGTGAATATTCAAGATCCGGCGGTGAAATTCGCGCACGAAGTAAGGGCTGAGAATCCGCATGAAACCCGCCAGGCAAACCACATCGACCTGGAATTCTTTTAATACCGCCACCACTTCGCGATCGAAGGCCTCGCGCCCTTTGCCCTTCGAGGGAATGAAGCGGGTCTCGAGGCCCATTTCCTTCGCGCGCGCCAGGCCCAACGCTTCCTGTTTGTTGCTGATCACCACGGCGATTTTCGCCGGAATCTTGCCCGCCTGCACGTTACGCGCAATAGCTTCAAAGTTCGAACCACGACCGGAAAGAAGGATTCCGAGTTTCTTCATTGGAGTTATCCACCAGGTGATTCATCGACCACCATCGCCAGGATGCATGACGGCAAATCGAAAATGCGCTAACCAGTATATCGGGTCAAACCTTTTCTGGGCGACAATTCCTGGTTGGTGGCACAGACACTCCTGTCTGTGTCCGAACCCGGTACAGCCTATGCGGCGCACAGCCACAGGCAGGGGTGTCTGTGCCACTCACCCAGTGGTCGTTCAGTGTGTTTGATATAATGTCCCGATGCATAAACATCTGTGGAGAACCCTTATTTCTGCTGCCGTGGCCTTGGCGTTTCTTGCCCCCACCCTGCTGGCCCAAATTGACCCCGGGACGCGGCAGTTGTCGCACGACATTTTCAAGCAATTGATTGAGATCAACACCACGGACTCCGTGGGGAGCATCACCGTGGCTGCCGAGGCCATGGCTCAACGCCTGCGTGACGCCGGCTTTCCCGAGGGCGACGTTGTGGTGCTGGGTCCCAATCCCCGCAAAGGCAATATGGTCGCGCGTTTGCATGGCACGGGCGTCCACCGGCCGGTACTGCTGATCGGCCACCTCGACGTGGTGGAGGCACGCCGCACCGATTGGACGGTCGATCCCTTTCAGTTCCTCGAGAAGGACGGCTATTACTACGGCCGCGGTACGCAGGACATGAAGAGTGACGACGCCATTTGGGTCACAGAGTTTATCCGCCTCAAGCGCGAAGGGTTCAAGCCCGACCGCGACCTTATTCTGGCCTTGACCGCTGACGAAGAGGGGGGTAAGTCGAACGGCGTGGATTGGCTGATCAAGAATCATCGCGACCTGATCGATGCCGAGTTCGTCCTCAACGCCGACGGCGGCGGCGTGGACACCGATAATGGCAAACCGGTGATCGTCTCCATGGACGCCAGTGAGAAACTCTACGCCGACTTCCAGCTTACTGTTACCAACCCGGGCGGTCACAGTTCCCTGCCGGTGCCGGACAATGCCATCTATCACCTTACCGACGCCTTGGGCCGCCTGGAACGCTATCAGTTCCCCCTGGAACTGAACGACGTCACGCATGCCTACTTTGAGCGCATGGCCTCCATCGAAGCCGGGCAGGGGGCCCAGGACATGCGGGCCATTCTGAATAACCCGCCGGACTCTGCTGCGGCTGAGCGCCTTTCCCAGGACCCGCTTAATAACGCGACGATGCGCACCACCTGCGTCGCCACGCGCCTGGATGCGGGGCACGCCAATAACGCCCTTCCCCAAAGCGCCCGGGCAAACGTGAACTGCCGCATTCTGCCCGGTCACGCGCGCGAAGAAGTCCGCCAGACTCTCGTCGGCGTGTTCGCTGACGCCAAGGTAGAGGTCACCTACGTTGATAACAGTGGCCGGGTGCTCGATAGCGCGCCTGCCGGCCAGGCCCTGCCGCCCGTCAAGCTAAGGCCCGATGTGATGCAGACGCTGGAAAAGATTGCCGGCGAAATGTGGCCGGGAACGCCCGTTGTCCCCACCATGTCGACTGGAGCATCGGACGGGGTCTATACCAACGCCGCGGGTATGCCCACGTATGGGATTTCCGGTGTGGCGATTGACATGAACGACGTCCGCGCCCACGGCCGCGACGAGAGGGTCCGCGTGGAATCGTTCTATCAGGGTGTCGACTTCTATTACCGCTATTTGAAAGCCCTCACTTCCGGACAGTAGATACATCGACGTTTGTGAGCTCCGAAACCCCACGTCAAAGTTTGTTGATGTCAGAGGTCTCGAGGACAGCCTTGGGCGCGCCCCGCTTGGCCGCGATGAGCATTGCGCGCCCCAGCTTCTCAGTGGTCGTGACGTACTTCGGCATGAGGGCCCTCAAGAGGGGCAGGAGCGGCCCCAGCACTGCGTAGGGGATCCGGTAGAGGGCAGTCCTTGATTTGATCCCGTGGAGCGGCACAATCACTCCGGGGCGGAACATGTATGCGGCCTTGAACGGCAAGCGCAGCAGGGCGTTCTCAGTCTGCCCTTTCACCCGCGCCCACATGATGCGACCGCGCTCGGAACTGTCCGTGCCCGCACCTGAAACAAATACAAACGTCATCTCGGGGTTGAGCTTCACCAAGGTCTCGGCCGCAGCAAGGGTAATGTCATAGGTAACGCGCCGATAGTTTTCTTCGGACATGCCCGCGGAAGACACGCCGAGGCAGAAGAAGCATGCGTCGAGTCCTGACAACTCCGACTCAATGGAAGAAAAGTCGACGAGATCCTTGTGGACGATCTCGCGCAGTTTCGGGTGTTGTTGCCCGGTGCTGCTCCGCGCGATCGAGAGGACGCTAATTACCTCAGGATCAAGAAGGCACTCGCGCAAAACGCCTTGCCCCACCATCCCTGACGCGCCGAAGAGAAGAACGTTCATGGGTCGAATCCCTCCTGTATATGCTATATTCACTCACTCGGCCGAGCGTTCAGAATTTCTCCCGTCGTCTTCCGCAGTCACCAGGGGTGGCCCCAGATGCTGAACTCAATGAATCCTGAATTCATCGCTCTGGGTTTTCTCTGGTATATTGCCTTCCTCTTTTCCCTGACCTGTCATGAAGCCTCGCATGCCTTGGCCGCCCAGTGGGGTGGTGATTTGACGGCAGCAGAAGGCGGGCAGGTGACGCTGAATCCTCTGCCGCACATCCGCCGCGAAATTTTTGGCACAGTGATTGTACCTATTCTCTCCTATGCCCTGGGCGGCTGGATGATCGGCTGGGGCAGCGCTCCCTTCGACCCGCAGTGGCGTTACCGACACCCCCGTCGCGCGGCATGGATGGCCTTGGCTGGCCCGGCGGCGAACCTTGTATTGATGCTCGCGGCAGTGGTGGCGATTCGCATCGGGATTCTCGCCGGTGCTTTAATGAAGCCGGGATCGGCCAGATTTACGCGAGTAGTCGCGGCAGCACACCCTGGACCCTTCGAGGGTGTGGCGACCCTCTTCAGCATCATGTTCTCGCTTAACCTCCTGCTCGCCTTTTTCAACCTGCTTCCCATCCCTCCCCTCGACGGCCACGGAGCCATTTGTTTGTTGTTCACCGAGGATTTTGCCCGCCGCTTCACCAAGGCCACCCACAATCCCTCACTGGCCATGATAGGGCTGCTGATCGGTTGGAAAGTATTCAGGTACCTTTACGATCCCCTATTCGTAATGGCCTTGAACATCTTGTACCCAGGGGCGAGGTATCATTAACCCGAGAGGAATCCAGGATACACCTTGAGAAACCTCGAGAAGTGGCAGAGTGGCCGCAAACAAGGTACACTTCTTTTCAGGAGGCCAAAATGTCCCTTCGACCCATTAAGCGGCTTGTCCGCTCTAAGCCCACTCTGGAAGGCGCAGGCGTACATTTGCGCCGCGCGTTCGGTTTTGGCAATACTTCGGACTTCGACCCATTCCTGCTTCTGGACGACTTCCGCAACGACATTCCCCAGGACTATCTTGCCGGTTTCCCGTGGCATCCCCATCGCGGCATTGAGACTATTACCTACGTCCTTGCCGGAACGGTGGAGCATGGCGACAGCATGGGAAACAAGGGCGCCATTGCTGCCGGCGACGTGCAGTGGATGACGGCGGGCAGCGGCATCATCCACCAAGAGATGCCCAAGGGCGACGCGGCTGGCCGGATGCACGGTTTCCAGTTGTGGGCGAACCTGCCGTCGGCGCTCAAGATGACCTCGCCGCGTTATCAGGAAGTGAAGGCACTCGAGATTCCGGAGGTCCAGGACGACGACGGCACACGCGTCCGCATCGTGTGCGGAAACTTCTGGGGGAAGACCGGTCCGGTCGATGGCATCGCAGCCGAGCCGATTTATCTCGATGTGTCCGTGCCTCCTGGCCGGATGAAGACTCTCCCGGTTGAGACCACGCGCTCCGCATTCGCATACGTGTTTGCCGGGAGTGGGAAGTTCTGCAACGCGTCGGGGCCTCTCGCCGTGCCTACAGAATCGGTGGGGTGGTCTGACACGCATCCTCCGGCGGAGGCGGACAACCGCTCTCTGATCCTGTTTGATCGTGGGGATGAGCTGATGGTCCGGGCTGGGGAAGACGGCATCCGCTTCCTGCTGGTTTCCGGAAAACCCTTGGAGGAGCCCGTGGCCTGGTACGGCCCCATCGTAATGAACACGCAGGAACAACTCCGAAAGGCGTTCCGGGAGCTCGAAGAGGGTACGTTTCTTAAGGACAGGTGATAGGGAACAGGTTACAGGAGACAGTAAGGGCGACCACCCTACCTGGCTGGCGGTGCCGTCGTCCTCTGGATCGAGCGTAACCATGTTTATCCTTGATTAGCGGTTAAATATGCACAAGCCTTCATTTGATCCTGGCTTCACGGAAAAATACCGCGGGGATTTGCGCCGAATCATCAATCCCAACGGGCAATTCAATGTTCGCCGGCGCGGAACCACCTGGCGCGACATCCATCCCTATCTTTTCATGATCAACGCCTCGTGGCCGGTCTTCGCGGGGTTGATTTTTGGCGGGTTCGTCATTGCCAACGTGTTGTTTGCGTTGATCTACGTGAAGATCGGCGTCCAGCACCTCGAGGGCGCGGACACCAGCACTGCCCTGAACCGCTTTCTGAGCGCCTTCTTTTTCAGCGCGCAGACCTTCACCACGGTTGGGTACGGGCGGATTTCTCCGGATGGTGTACTGACCAGCCTGGTGGCGTCGCTGCAAGCCCTGCTGGGATTGATGGCGCTGGCCATTGGAACCGGTCTGCTCTTCGGGCGATTTTCGCGGCCCGCGGCGCGCCTGGCTTTTAGCCAACAGATGGTGGTGGCGCCTTATCAATCCGGCACAAGCCTGCAATTCCGCGTGGCCAACCGTCGCAGCAACAATTTGATGGAGGTGGAAGTTCGTGTGATGCTGACGACCGTGGAACCTTCGGACCAGGGGCAGGTGCGGAAGTACAAGTATCTGACGCTCGAACGCCACATCGTCCAATTCCTGCCGCTCTCCTGGACGATTGTCCATCCCATTGACCGGGACAGCCCGCTCTGGGGCAAAAAACCTGAAGATCTGGCGCACCATCAAGCGGAGTTTCTGATTACGATTAAGGCTTTCGACGATACCTTCTTCCAGACGGTCCATGTTCGCTACTCCTACCGCCACGACGAAGTGGTCTGGGGAGCTCGCTTCGTTCCCGCCTTCGAACCCGACGCCGAGGGCGAAATGGTGCTCGACCTCGGGAAGCTCAGCGAGATCGCTCCGGCTCAGAATCCCGTCAACCCGGAAGACCCCCCCGCCCTTCCGGAAGCCCTCCTTAAACATTCCAGTTAGTTCCCTGCGCGGGCCGGAGCTTGGTTGGTAGCGTTGATCAGTCCATCGTCGCCACATGCGCTGCGGATCTCCTTCAAGTCCTCTGCCTGGGGACAAACTTGACGCCGCTTCCATCCACCAGTTCGGCCACGTCCGACTCGTCAATCGTCACCGTCTTTGAGACTTCGGACCTCGGACTCTCTTCCTTGCCACTCGCCACTAATCACTGTTTTTCAATAACTCCCTTTCTTTTCATCAACATCATGGAGAGAATGGCTTAACTCATTTGTTTTCATCAACATTATGGAGAGGCAAAAAGCAGACATTTTTTCTAGATGTGTTTTCAATAACTTAATGAAGTTTTTCCTTATTTCTTACCCCTTTTTTTTCCCCCTGACCCCTGCACCGTCGAATCAGCTAAATAT
>JBEKLF010000277.1:0-10847 GCA_050010335.1 Terriglobia bacterium | reverse complement strand
CATGAACCCTTCGAACAACGACCGAAGATCGTCGGCGGAGAAGGGGGAGGGAAGGCTGCGGCACAAGGAGAACACTCGCCCGCCTAGCACGCACCCGACGCAGTGCGGGGTACGCGTGTCCCGAGGGATGGTGGGTGTGCGGCCATTTCGGCCGCTACCCGTCCGAGTGAAGAGCCGTATGCGCTAATGAGCGCACGTACGGATCCGTGCGGGGGGTGCCGGGTTAACCGGCATCCCTACCGCGGCTCCGGCTATGTTGATGAAAACACGACTACAGACAAATTGTCATAGGCAAGCTGGGCACCCGACTCCAAGTGAGGCGGCCCTTTGGCACCCATCCGACCTGATTCCCGCTCTTGAGACCTACTTGCATCCAGTGCCCAGAAAGAGGTCAACCTCAGCCCCATTGGTGAAAAGGCAGAAGGAGCGGCCTGGGCTCCTCCTTGAATGCCTTGCGAAGCCGGGGTCTGCGAGTTTGTATTTCACCAGGGTGCACCTAATGTAGTACGTCACATTGCACGGTGCATTTCGTTCATGTGGTTTCTGTTACAGCCCTGGGCCGCAGCGCTTTAGCCCAGCATGTGCCGCCCTAAAGGGAGGCGCTATAAGTACATTGTCTGCGGGGCACCCCATTAGCCGCAGCCCGAGGAGAGGCCTGTGTCCGAAGGGCCGGGGAGAGGTGGCGGGGCGAGCAGCGAACCCGCCTCATCAGATCCGGGCGGCTTGTGTGCCCAACTTTCCAAAGCACTCTGGAGTCGCCGGACCTCATATTCGAGAGTGTCCACCGCCCACGGGATCTGGTCAGAATCCCCCTGGCGGGCGATCTGCTCGAGGTGAAATGCCGCCGCGAAGGCAGGTTTTGCGGCGAAGTTTCCCACCGATCCCTTCAATCCGTGGGCGAGTCGCTCCAGTTCGTGGGTCTGCCCATTACCGGCTGCGCGGTGAATGGCCTCCATCTGTTGGGGAAGGTCATCCAAAAACAAAAGTGCCAGCTCGCTCAGCAGGTTACGATCTCCTTCCAGGTTGACCCAGGCCGTCTGCCAGTCGATGCAGTCTTCCCCTGGGGGGAGCGGCGGTGGCTTCTGTGGGGCTGGCTCTGGGCGGCGAGAGAAACGGTCGATCTCTGCGAACAATTCCGCCGGGGAGATGGGCTTGGCGATGTACCCATCCATTCCGGCCGCCAAACATCGTTCCCGGTCGCCCTTCATGGCGTGAGCGGTCATGGCAAGTATGGGAATATGCTGATGGGTGATGGTCTCCTTTTCGCGAATGACGCGGGTGGCTTCAAAACCGTCCATCTCCGGCATTTGCACGTCCATCAACACCAAACCGAAGTCCTCCTTTTCGAGCATAAGGGTGGCTTCGCGCCCATTCGATACGACCTTTACGGTGTGTCCCATCTTCTCGAGAAGGCGGACGGCCACCATCTGGTTCACGGGGTTATCTTCCGCCAGCAGAATAAGCTGGTTCCGCCGATCTTCGCGCAGTGAGTGGCGAGTGACCAGGGGGGGCGGATGATCGGGAGATGCCGTCTTGTGGCCCAAAACCGTGAGGATAGCGTCCAGGAGTTCCACTTGCTGAAGGGGTTTGACCAAGTAGGCAGAAATCCGAAGGTTGCGGCAACGCGATGCGTCGCCCCGCTGGCCCGCAGACGTCAGCATCATGATGATGGCAGTCTTAAAACGCGCATCGCTTTTGACCCGCCTCGCGAAGGTAAAGCCATCCATGTCCGGCATGCGACTATCGAGGAGGATCAGGGGAAAGGCCGCACCGGCGGCGTACGTCTGTTCAAGGATTTCAAATCCATGCTTTCCACCCTCGGCCAGCGTCGGTTTCATTCCCCAGTGGTTGAGCAGTTCGTTCAGGATTTGGCGGTTTGTGGAGTTATCATCAACCACAAGGACGGCAACGCCTTGGAGCACAACAGGCTTTAGGGTAGGGTCGGCAGTGGCACCCAGCTTCCCTCGCCGGAGTCTTAAGCCGAAATGGAAGGTACTTCCCTTCCCGACCTCACTTTCCACCCACATCCGCCCACCCATGATCGCCACCAACCTTGACGAGATTGTTAGGCCGAGTCCAGTCCCCCCGTAGCGGCGGTTTGTGGAATTGTCAGCCTGCGCGAAGGCCTCAAAGATGATTCTTCTCTTCTCCAGCGGAATGCCGATTCCGGTATCAGCAACGGCAAAGTGTAGAGCGACCGCGTCTGCGTCACTCGATTGGACGCTGACCTCAACCGAAACCTCTCCCTTGTCGGTGAACTTTATCGAATTCCCCACTAAATTGATAACAATCTGGCGCAGGCGGGTGGGATCACCCATCAGGTTGTCCGGGACCTCCGGCGACACGCGGAGGGCGAGTTCCAGATTCTTTTCGTGCGCACGCAGGGCGAGAGTCTTCAGGGCTTCCCCCAGGCAATCGCGCAAGCTGAACTCGGCATCATCGACATCCAGCTTGCCTGCCTCGATTTTAGAAACATCCAGGATGTCGTTGATAACTGTTAGGAGCGACTCTGCCGAAGACTTCACTAGCTCCAGGTATTCCCGGCGGGTGGGATCGGAATCGCTGTCGAGAGCGAGTTCCGTCATTCCCATGATGGCATTCATCGGCGTGCGGATTTCGTGGCTCATGTTGGCCAAGAACTCGCTCTGTGCCCGGCAGGCTTGTTCCGCCTCCATCTTCCCCTGGGTGAGGCGTGTGATCTGTGCCTGCAATTCCGCCGTGCGCGCGGTGATTTGCAAATCCAGAGTCTCCCGATGCTTCCGCTGTTGTTCGTCGCGCTCGTCAGTCTCGCAAGGGAGTTCCTTGATGTTGTCCCCTAGAAGAGCCAATTCATCCTCGCCCCCCGTGGGTGCAAGGGGGGAGAGATTCCTTTCCCTCATCGCCGTTTGGGAAGTCCGGAGCAAACCCATAATCGGATCGGAAACAAGGTGTTGCAAACGGAGGGAAAGGAGCAGCGCCACGCCGGCTCCGGCAAGCATCACGATCAAGGTCACCAGCGCATTGCGCCAGAGACGGTCACGCCATTCCATCCCATCGGATTCCAAATAAATGGTTCCCACCACGGCCCCGTTCGGCGTGATAAGGTGGGACACCGTCCGCCAAGGCCCCCTTTGGATCGCTTCCCCTCCCCGCAAGGTTTTGGGGAGCAGTGGCGTAGAGACATTTTGGCGGTAATATTCCGCCAGGATACTGCCATCCTTCGAGTACGCTCCGGCAGCCAGAATGTCAGGTTTGGCCCGAAGCGTGGAAAGGACTTGGGAGGCGGCTTCGCGGTCACCCGAGGCCATGGCCGAGGCACCCGTTTGACCGACGATTTCAGCCGTGGTCGCGAGGTTGTTTGCCATTGCGCCGCGAAAGGTAAGCGTGTCGTAAACCGCAAATGCCGCACACGCCATCGCCAAGACCGCAGCGCTCGTGCCCATCAGGATCAATGTCAATTTATGGCGAATGGCCGATTCACGAAAGGCCCGCACTTCGATGCTCTCCTATTCCCTGCTCTCGAACCCAATCCCATCTGTGGGTCCGTGGCACAGTGTGCGAGGCGGAAGTGGAATTTCGCTCCTCCTCAGGATACTGGAAACCTTCGCGACCCACGCAAACAAGCGTGCGCGGACATAGGCGGGACGCGGGGCGGGCACCCAGCCCGAATCAGATCCCTCACCTTTATCTTCGGCGGAGCTGGAGACTAGCTTGAATCAAAAGAAGCGGTCGGGGGGGAGGCGCCGCGAGGGTGCCTGCCAACACAGATGTCGCGTCCATGAGATTGAGGCTTAGAACTTGTTAAGGGACAATATAGAAAATGGTCGGCGGCATACGACTGCCGCCCCTCGTGACAGCGTGGCCCGGATTTCGCACCAGGGAGTAGGTAGGGCGATGTCCAAACGTGGTGAGGAGTCCAGCCTGGAGTTACCACCGAGAGTTGACGAAATGAAGCCGCTGGCTCTGCGCCACGAGGTCCGTACCAATGAAAGGTCCAGCGGCTGATTAACCCTCGTCACTTTGTCTTTGCTCTTGAATGACAATCGTTTCGGCAATGCGATCATGGACGCAGCAGCGGTTGAGATGAAGGAAGTATTGAAAGAAGCCGAACCCGCCATCGAGCATCGACGCTCCGTAGCCTAATGCACGTTCCACCGCCTGCCACAGGGTTATTCTCGTGTGCACGAGCGATACGACACGAACTCGAAGCAGACGCTTGCCGACGGTCCGTCCGTTTGTCCGCCATCCCGAGATCCCAGAGTGGAGGACCAACCAAACGAGGCTGCCGGGATTATGGAAAAGGAAGACGGCGACCTTACCCTGTCCCTCCCTCCATCACGCACGTGGGCTAGAAAGGTCGCCCAGAGCGTTCCCGACTCTTCCACCCGATTAAACACGCGCGGCCTTGATCCGTTCCGGGGTCATGGGCAATTGCCGCAGCCGGGCGCCGGTCGAGTCAAACACGGCGTTGGCAATCACCGCGCCCATGCAGATGATGGCGGGCTCTCCGCCCCCCTGCGCGGGTGAGTCTTTCGCATCCACGATGACCGTCTCGATTTCCGGCAGCCAGGAGAAATGCGGGAGGGTATAAGTGTCGAAATTGGAGTCGTGAATCTCGCCGCCGGTAAATCGGACCTCCTCACTCAAGGCGTAGCCCAGGCCCATGGTAATGCTGCCTTCCATTTGCAGCCGGGCGCCCTCGGGATTGATGCACAATCCCATGTCCTGAGCGCAAACGACCCGCTTCACCCGGACGCTTCCGGTGTTCTTGTCCACCCCAACCTCGGCCATGTGAGCCACGTAGGCGCCCGCATCAATTCCACAAGCAACCCCATAGCCGCGCCGGCTCGGGGCCTTGGCCGGTGACCAGCCGAATTTCTCCGCCACCGCCTGCAAGACGCGCCGCATCTTCGGGTCCTGCAAATTCTTCAGGCGGAATTCAACGGGGTCAATGCCGGACTGGGAGGCCAGGATGTCGATGTGGGACTCTCGCGCAAAGGTATTGGTATTGTTGCCGGGAGCCCGCCAAGGCCCCGTGGCAAACGGATGCGCGCCGTGAGGGGCCGCCCAGCCGGAACCGTAAGCCACGGTCCGATGGTGAGGGATATTGTAGAACTGCTGCGCCCCCCGGTCCCCGGCGTAATACTCGGCGTAATCCCAGAAAGTAATCATCCCGGATGGGTCCGCTCCCGCTTTGATCTTGACGATGGCTGCGGGGCGAAACGTGTCGAAGAAGAACTCCTCAGCGCGAGTCCAGCCCACCTGAACGGGCTTTCCGGCCAGTTTGGCCAGCCTTACGGCCTCGAGCCCCTGCTGGCTGCTGCTCTTCCCTCCGAACCCTCCGCCCACAAAAGGTGTAATGACCCGGACATTCTGAGGCGGAAAGCCCAGCAAGGACGCCGCAGCCTCTTTCAAAGCGAAGGGGGTTTGGGTGGAGGCCCACACGGTGGCCTTGTCACCTTCGACCTTTGCCAGGGCCGTGTGCGGTTCGATGGGAGCGTGCGACACATAACTGTTCAAATATTTCTCTTCCACGACGATGTGCGCGGCCTTCTGGCCTTCGGCAAGGTTCCCTCCCTCGGCAACCGTCTCTCCGGGAGGCGCGACTTGCAGCAGGTGATCGAAAATCGTCTTGTCATCCGCGTAGGGCGCTGGCCGATCGTATTGAGCCTTGATTTTCGTGAGGGCTTCCTGGGCTACGTCGGGATACTGGTGCAGGACGGCGATCAGGTCTCCATCATGAACCACCTGGACACCTTCAACCGCTCGTGCCCCGGCGGTATCCACGCTCGTGAGTTTGGCCCCGTGGACCGGAGGCCGCAGAATCCTGGCATGAAGCATGCCGGGCTCACGCATGTCTCCAGCGTACTTGGCACGGCCAGTTACCTTCTCGATGCTGTCCTTTCTCAAGGTGGGTTTTCCGATGATCGTAAAGTCGGACGGCGTCTCCAGGGCCGCGCCGTTGAGGTGCCGTAGTATCTTTTTTCCCTTGGCGAGTTCGGCGTAGGTGACTTTCTTTTGACCTGCATCCTCATATATGACGCCCTCTTTGATCTTGAGGCGCTCTTTCGGGACTTGCAGGTTTTCCGCCGCCAACTCCATGAGCACGGCCTTGGCCTCGGCCGCCGCGGCTCGGAGCGCCGGGCCGAAAAAGCGGGTCGTCATGGAGCCAAAAGTTCCCATGTCCCAAGGACAGAGGTCGGTATCGCCCATCACCATGTCTACTGATTCCAAGGGCACAGCAAGTTCTTCGGCCAGCATTTGGGCAAGCGAGGTGATGACTCCCTGCCCCATCTCGATTTTTCCGCTAAAACCGGTGACGCGACCGTCTTCCCCGATGCGGAGGAAAGCATTGAAATCCTTAGGAAGTTCCGGGTGGGCGCCGGGGCGGCCTTCACGCTGAACGGCCCGCAAATCGGGGACAGTCAACAGGACAACAATGCCTCCGCCCACCAGCTTCAGGAATTGCCGACGATCCACTGGCAGAGCGGGACTGGTCCGCTCGGAGTCAGTGAAGTCCAGTGCCAGAGATTCTTCATAGGGGGTCCGTGGCGTGGTTTTCATCGTTGAACTCCTTCCATTTCTTTGGCGGCAGCCTGAATGGCCTCGACGATCCGCTTATGGGCGCCGCAGCGGCACAGGTTGCCATCCATCTGGTCGATGATCTGGCGGCGGGAAGGCCGGGGAGTGTTGAGCAGCAAACTGTAGGCATTCATGATCATCCCCGGAGTGCAATACCCGCACTGAAGGGCATCGTGATCGACAAAGGCTTTCTGCAAGGGATGAAGTTTGCCGTTTTTCGCCAGGCCTTCGATGGTCGTCACCTCCTTGCCCGCCACATCTTTCACTTCGAGCGAACACGAGCGCACGGCTTTGCGACCGAGAAGCACAGTACACGCTCCGCAGAACCCTTCTCCGCAACCGTACTTGGTCCCGGTCAGGCCCAGGTCATCGCGGAGAACCCACAGGAGAGTGCGGCTGGGGTCGACTTGAAGACTCACAGCCTTCCCATTGAGCTTAAATCCGATGGCCTGTTTCAAGCGACACCTCCCCTGAAGCTCACGATGTGGACGGCGAGGGTCTCTCGGGCGGGAGACTTGTATTGCTGCCCGCCATTATAGTCCTCTGTGCAGGAATGGCAACTTATATGGAATCCGGTTTGTCCGCGAGTGGGTCAGCGAGCCGCGCGGACCTGTTTTGTAGGGACGCAACACTTGGGCGCCGTCGGCGATAATAGCTCACGGGTCAGAACCTTCACGTGACTGCCCGGTTTGTCGCGGCGCTCAGGGCTGCGGTTCCACTAAGGGAACAGCCGCGGCGCGGGCGGCCTTTCGCAAGTCATTGTCGAGCGTCGCCAAGGGCAAGCCCTCTCGAATCGCTAGTTCAAGGTAACCGGCATCGTAGATGGTGAGGCGATATTGCTCTGCCAACTTAAAAACCTGATCGAAAACAGCATCGCTGCTTTCTGGATCGAGGCGGATGGGTAATGCGCGCAAGTCCACCAAAAATCTGTTTGCTTTCTCATGGCTGATGCGGCCCCGCCGAACGGCAATCAGAAGGGCGTTAGCGACCTCGCCAGGCCAGTGCAGCGGCACGATAGCTTCATCGCCCGCTCTTAGGTTGGCGAGTAGAGCATCCGTCCAAGGCATCGCTTCGTCCTCGAAGCACCAAGTCAACGTGGCAGATGCATCGAGTACAAGTCGAGCCATTAGTACTTATGTCCTTCGTGGATCAGGTCCTTGATGTTGAGCCCGCCGAGCCTCACTCCTTTGCGCAATTCCAGAATGTCGGCAACGGCCTCGGCAGGAGATTTAGTGGAGGGACCAAGATGTAAGGGAATGGACTGTTTTTGCGAGAGGGTTTCCAGAGCCCGCTCGATGACCTCTTCGGGCGAGCGATAAGGCCCGTTTGTGAGGTGCTTTTGTAGCAATTCCTCGCTGTGAGGTGTCAAGCGAACGGTACTCATGAGTAGAGTATACGCGAACTGTGAGATTCCCCGCAATGAAAAGGCCTTTTATGAAAAGGCCTTTCTAACAGGGCCGAGTCAGCGCCACCGCGGCTTTATGATTTTGCCTTTTGGTCTTTGCCTTTTGACTTGCTTTTTGGCCCTTGCCACCCAGCGTTACCCGGCGGGCACAAGTCCAGTCCCCCAGGATGCCGATGCCCGCAAAGCCTTCCGCCGCAGGGGGACGGCTTGCCGCCCCCTGGTTCCGCATTCACCACGCGGAACGCCGGGTAGGGCAAGCCCTAAATCTCGTAATTGCATTCACCCGTTCGAACGGCGCCTGAGGTTGCGTGACCCGGAGGTAGCCACGCGGCTGACGCGGATTGACTTCCGAGGGGGGCGCGCCTATCCTTACAAGGTGAAGGTTCGCGAGATCGTTCAGATGCTTAAAGACGATGGCTGGCTTCTGGTTAGGACCCGGGGAAGTCACCACCAGTACAAGCATCCCACGAAGCCCGGCTTGGTCACTATACCAGGCAATCGCAACGATGAACTCGCGCCGGGGACCTTGAACAGCATCCTGAAACAGGCAGGGTTGAAGCCATGAAAAAATACCTGGTGGTCATCGAAGAGACCCCTACGGGATATTCCGCGTATTCTCCCGACCTGGGAGGTTGCGTTTCGACCGGGCAAACGCGCGAAGAAGTCGAAAAGAACATGCAAGAGGCGATCGAGTTTCACTTAGAGGGCCTGCGACTCGAAGGGCTCCGCGTGCCTCAACCCCACTCGTATTCCACTTACGTGGAAGTTCCCGCGTAAATATGCCCGCGTAGCGCGGGATTTCTCCCGAAATGGCGGTGAGGCTGTCGAAGGTTTTCGGAGGCAGCGCCGAAGGCTGGCTCACGCAGCAGGCGCACTACGACCTTGCACAAGTTCACGCCGACCGCATCAAGCTCAAGCGGCTGGAATTGACCGTGGGTTTGTCATCATAGGAAAAGCTTACGGTCACAAAAGCAGTGACCGTGGCTAAGCGCTGGAGCACGGTCGGTGAGAAAAGCCTCAGACCTTGAAAAACAGGTCTGTCCGAGCCAACCCCTGTTCTCGGAAGCCGGGCAGTCTGTGCGTCGATCTCACGTTATCGGCCGACGGCGATTCACAGCAGTTTTTCCAGGTCCTCAGCGCTGAGCTCAGCGTCGCGCAAGATGCTTTTCAGGACCTTGGGGTGGAGGATCTTCGCGGCGTGAAATGGAATCGTGGCCCTCTTGCCGGCGGCATTCTTGTAAATCTGGTGGCTACCGCTCTGGCGGGTCAGGGAAAATCCAAGTTTTTCCAATATCGTGGCCATCTGGCGGGCTGTGACGCGGGGCAACTTCGGCATTAGACGGAAACTTCGACGGTGGAAAGGCTCACGGAAACGGCTTCGGGAAATTCCTCCCCGTTCGCCAGGCGATCTTCGAGATGCAGCCGCATAGCATCCTTGATATTCGCCATGGCCTCTTCGTAGGTCTCCCCTTGGCTGTAACAGCCCTGGAGTGCCGGGCAGGAGACGAAATAGCCGTCTTGGTCGCTTTCAAGAATCACAGGAAACGTCAGGCGCTGCATGGGAGAAGTATATTCCTTTCACCGAGGAAATAACAACCTGTCTTCGGAGCAGGCGTAGCGCGGACCTGTTTTGTAGGTCCGCGGCACTTGGGTGCGACCGGTGAGAAGGGCCGCAGACCTTGAAAAACAGGTCTGCGCCAGCCCGCGCGTCGTGATAGAGCACGTGTAGCGCCGACCTTGAGGTCGGCACTTTCCTGGTGATCGAGTTGCGCAAGGTGTAGGGGGACGGCTTGCCGCCCCCTGGTTTCGCATTCACCATGCGGAACGCCGGGTGGGGCAAGCCCTACCCCTACATCTCCGGATTGCATTCGCCCGTTCGAGCGGCGACTGAGGTTGTGTGACCCCGAGGTAGCCACGCTCAATTCGCCTTGGGAATTGACCGTGGGTTCGTCATCGACGGAAAAACCTACTGACAGGAGAGCCCCGACCGTGTCTCCCGGTCGAAGTCGCGGAAGAACCCGTATATACATTGAAGGTCGGCCACAATTGTGCTAACCAACGGACGCGGCCGTACCCTGGAGGATAGCCGAGCAGTTGGTTTATTTCATCGGCTGAATCGAGCGAATCGAAAAACCAGACGCGAGTAAAAATCTGTCGTTGCGGATGCGCAGCATAGAAAGCAGCCCCGCGTTGAGCGATTTCCTCCAAGGACAGAGGAGCCGAGGGTGTGTTGTACGCATAGGCGTCGAAACCGCCGTGTACCAGCAGAAAAAGTTCCCCGAGACCGTGTACCTTCAGATGCGCCTGCTTCTCGCGCGCAGAATAGTCGCTCAGCTTTCCATCGAGGGCCTGTTCCAAGGTTTTGAAGGTAACAGCCGGATCGTATGCCCCTCCGTCACCCAGTTCATGGATCCAGCAAAGGCCGTGCGGTTCGCCCTCGATGTAAAGGATTGAGTTAACGTATTTCGCCAACAAAGGAAAGCCGGGGAATTTGTTCTGATAGTGCGCACCGCCCGTGCGCTCAGCGTTGGAGAGCCAACTTCGGTCTACGTGTGCCGAACAAGCGAAAAATTCCTGTCGAAGAGGCCGTTCGTCGGCGGGGGCAATCTTTGCGCTTGGACTCGGCGATATAATAGATGCTGCACAAAAGTTTTGCGGACTGTACTCGTTCTCCCAGTTGTTCGCCAGGACGTGATGGATCTGGTCGCGTTGTGATTCTCGGCCCTTTGCCGGTCCCATCTGGTTGCCATCTAACCATTCTCTTAGAGCTTATCCGTAAATAACTATTGAAACGTCGGAGGGATTAAGGCAAGATAGTTGCCCAAGATGCCACAGATAAAATCTTGGGAAGTTTCCGACGAGTTTTGGGCGAAGGTTGAGC
>JBEKLF010000276.1:0-12431 GCA_050010335.1 Terriglobia bacterium | reverse complement strand
CACTTCGACTCCCGAGCCTACCGGCGTCCCTATCCTCCTTGCTCAAACCAACCCCCCGGCCCAGTTGCGGCCAGAAAACCGCACCCCCGCCGCCGCTCCCTCTCTTACGTGCGGATTTGGGAAAGAGGTAGAGCTATCAGCTCTCAGCTTTCAGCTATCAGCAACGCCGTTACATGGCCTTTCATATAACCATCGTGTCCCGTGCTCCAGACTGCCTGCTTACGCGCGCGAAGCTTTAGAGTGCGGCAGCTCGCTGCCGCTTTTTCACTAGCCAGCTTGCTGGCGGGGAATTGTGCTCGCGGACGAAACCCCCGCGAGCAAGCTCGCGGGGAGGAAAGCGGCAGCAAGCTGCCGCACTCTAAAGCTTCGCACCGTATGCCAGGTGGGAAGCGTCTTTCCGCAGCTTGTCTAACTGACAACCTAAAACTGAATACTGATAACTGACGACCGACGGCTATATCCTAAATCCTGAATCCTAAATCCTGCTTTCCTTACCAAGCTAACGCATACCGATGTCCGCGCACATCGGCGCCGGCGGAAATAACATGCGTGGTGGAATTGTATTCCACCATGGTCGGCGCGGTGGGATTGCTCCAATCTCCTCCCACCTTCAGCTTGTGGCCGCGAGCGGTCAGCGCGTCGAGCACCGCTTGTTCGAAGCGCTTTTCGATGTCCAGCGTCAGCGGCTGATCGTCGTGTGCGTCAAAGGTGCTGTACATGGCTTCGGAATTGAAGCGGGGAGATTCCACCGCTTCCTGGGGATTCATTCCAAAATCAACCACGTCCAGGAAGATCTGCAACAAGGTCTGGTCCTGGCTATCGCCGCCGGGGGTGGAGAAAACCAGCCAGGGTTGGCTGTCGCGCAGCGCGAGCGAAGGCGTCAGGGTAAGGCGCGGCCGCTTGTGCGGGGCGATTTGATTGGGATGCCCCGGCGTCAGCACAAATTGCTGCGCCCGCTCGGAAAGAGGAATTCCCGTGTCGCCCGCGATGACGGCGGGGATCCATGCGGCGCTGGGCGTTGCGGAGAAAAGATTCCCCTCCTGATCGATCACATTAACGCACGTGGTGTCCTGGTGCTCGCCATTGCGGTGCTGGAATCGCGCCCGCGCAAAGTCCTCCGGAGCCTTCGCCGCCATGTGGGCGGAGTCGCCGGGAAGGTGATCCGCGGAAGCCCGTTGCGGGTCGATCAGCGGCCTCCGGAGGTTGGCGTACTCCTTGGAAAGGAGCGCGGCGGGCATGGGGGTGAAATCGGGGTCGCCGTAATAAGCGTCGCGGTCGCCATACCCCAGCTTTTCCGCTTCCACCACGGTGTGGACGTAGTCGGCGGAGTTTTGCTTCATGCCTTTCAGGTCAAATCCCTCCAGCAGATTGAGGTTTTCGAGCATCACCGGCCCCTGCGTCCAGAAGCCGCACTTATAAACTTGCACGCCACGGTAATTCACCGTCACAGGTTGTTCGACGCGCGCGTGGAGGGCGGCGAAATCACCCTCGCGCAGCAGGCAACCCGCTTCTTTGCAAAAATCGCTGATGCGCTTGGCAATGGGTCCGCGGTAGAAATAATTGCGCACGGCTTCGATGGCGCGGATTCGCCCCTTTGCGGCATTTTCCGTTTCCACCAGGACCAGGGTTTGAAACGTGCGCGCCAAGTCAGCTTGCACGAAGATTTCGCCCTCTTTCGGCGGCCGCCGACCTGGCATATAAACCTTCGCGGTTGCAGGCCACTTTTCGGCGAGCGGGATGCCGCGCGCGAGTGCACGCTCCAGGCCCCCATTGATGGGAAAACCCTGGGCAAGCTCGATGGCCGGTTGGAGGACCTCGGCCAGGCTTTTCGTTCCGTACTTTTCCAGGGCCAGCAGGAGCGCGTCCATGGCGCCTGGCACAATCGCGCTCAGCGGACCGAAGGAGGGGATAATGCCGCCCGCGGCTCCTGCCGATGTGGCTTCCGTCACGGCGCGAGGATCGTCACGGCTCAGGTGATCGTAGAACTCCGCCGTGGCCAGTTCCGGAGCGATGCCGTCGCCGTTGATGGCCACCACGGGGCCATTCTTCACTTTGATCAGCATTGGGCACTCGCCGCCTGCGCCGAAGCTCATCATCTCCACTACTGACGCGGCAAATACCGAAGCCACTCCGGCGTCAACCGCATTGCCGCCTTTTTCCAGAATGCGCAGCCCTGCTTCTGCCACCAGCGGATGGCCGGCCGCCACTACTCCGCGGCGCCCCGCCACCAGTGGCTTCAGCGTCGCCGCATCGGTGGAAAAAGTCGGAAGCAGAAGCGCTGCTCCCAAAGCCAGAAGCGCCTGATTGGCGATTCCTTTGCGCAGCCTCATGATTAACCTCCTGTAGAGCTTGCCCTTGTGTAGAACGGGAATCGTCGCGGAAAACTGCGCGCCTGTCAAGCAGGCGGTCTAATTGTTGATTGGTGATTTGTGATTGGTGATCTTCGAATTGCGATCTGAGATTTGAGATGGTTCTCGTGCCGTGCGGAGAAGATTTACCACAGAGACGCGGAGGTCACAGAGAGAAGGACTTCTGCCTGTGGGGATAGAGATGACGATCAATCGTTTGTTGACCCGCTGTTCCCATCTGCGTCTTTTCTCCGTGATCTCCGTGCCTCTGTGGTGAACGCCTTCCTGAGTTCACGAGCTATCAGCAAAACTCGGAGCGTGACGCCATTGCGCCCTGTGGCGAGCGCACCAGGCGCCAGGGGTCCAGCAAAAGCAGCACAATGATGCCTACGTTAGACGCTGAATCTTTCCGCGGCGCGAGCCTTGGCTTTTGCCGCCTCTTCTTCTCGATTCTTCGGAGGTGAGTTGGTTTGAAGCGAATTGAGCAGGCGAGCGGAAATACCGGCGATCTCATCGACCGCCGCTAGGAAGGAGGCTTCATTTGCCTTCGACGGAGAGTTAAACCCGCTTATCTTTCGCACGAACTGGAGCGAAGCAGCGCGAATTTCTGCGGGAGTGACGGGCGGATCGAGGTTGTATAGCGTTTTGATATTCCGGCACATGAAATATGACCTCGCGGAGCCGCAAGAAATTCGCAATGGCAAGGGCTGGCCTTAAATCATAACGCAACATGGAAACACGGTGAAGGGGCGCGCTCGATCGCAAGACGGCGTGGCTACTCGCTCGCGCTTGACTCGGCGCGCGCGGGGCGGCGGAGGTCGTCGGACAGCAGGATGGCGTCGGCGACGTCTTTCATGGGTCTGCGGCGCTGGCGGCTTTCGCGCTGCAAGGTGAGGTAAGCTTCTTCTTCCGTAAGTTTCAAGTCGCGCTGGAGGATGCCCTCGGCGCGCTCGACCAGCTTGCGGGTTTCCAGTTCCTCCGCGAGTTGCAGGTTTTCGCTCTCCAGGCGCGCCAGTTCGATAATGGCTCCTACCAGGAAGCCAATCGTCGATATTAAGCGAATTTGGCGGGGCCGGTAAATGTGGGGCAGGCGATGCTGCACATTGATGACGCCGACCACGCGATCGCGGCAGAGGATCGGCACGGAGAGGAAGGCTTCGAACTCGTCCTCGGGCAACTCGTGGAAGAATTGAAAACGCGGGTCCTGGGATGCATTGCGCCGGATGGCGACGGGCTCGCGGTGCTCGGCCACCCAACCGGTAATACCCTTTCCCATCGGGAGCTTCAGCCGGTCCACGACATCCGGATGCGGATTCTTGGAAGCGCGCAAGACCAGATCGTTGCCTTCGAGAAGATAGACCAGGCAGGAATCACATTTCACCACGCCCGTCACGAACTCCACCACGCGGTCGACAACCTCGTGCAGCTCACCGGAAGCCATGCGCGTTCCGATGTTGTGCAGAAAATCGACCTCGAAGGCTTCCAGAAGCATAGGCGGACTCTCCCTTGAGGAATGGACGTCGGATCAGAGAAGATACTTCCCCAAGTATCTTTGATGTTCGAGGCGCCAGGAGAGTTACGGAAGAACGGCGCGGGAGGCGGCCGCAACTGGCGCGCCTCCCGTCCGTGCCCGACGCAGATTGGGCATTGCTTCCCTGAGGGAATTGCCTTGGATCCTAATTCCAGCGGCCAGCTTTACTCAGGGACGATCGTTACTTCTTGAGTTTGGGCGCCGCATAGTAAAGCGCCACGCCCTCACTTCCCACTTTTAGCTCCTTCACGTAAGCCTCGCCGTTCTTATGGTCGATCACCAACTGAACTTTTCCGTACGAGGCGGGTGTGGAGTCCCAGCCGATTGCCGGAATAAGGAAACCGGCTGAGGGGCTGTTCTCCTTGTAAACATTTACCAGGGTCGCGGAATTGAGGGAATCCGCCGAGATGCGGTATGATCCCGCCGGCAGCACCGCCCCTCCCCAATGAACTTCGAACGGGAGGGTGAACTTTCCCACTTGATTATCGAGCGCCGAAGCGGCTCGCGGCGCCAAGGCCAAAGCCAGAGCAACAAAGAACAGCACTTGGAGAAATGAGCGGATGGATTTTGCTTTCATGGTTTAATCAACTCCTGATTGAGATTGGCGGACGCTCCGGTTAGTGCCGGTGCGTGAATCGCCTTGTCTGGATTCCTGTTCGTCGGACGAACAGTCCTTGCCCTCCCCTGCGGCAAGCGCAACGCGGCGCCCAACACCAATCAGGGTCTTTTTGTCGGAAACTGCTCGGTTTCCCTTACGACAGACGGTAGGGAGCGAACTTTACGGTCCCCCGCGGAGTAACCTGGTGCGGGAACAGCACACTCAAACGTGGAGTGCGCTGGAACAATTCAATTGTCGGTCAAAGGTGACAGAATGTCCAATCAAAAAAGGTGATTCCGCCTATAACGAGATGCGGGGAAACTTTTCCGTGCGGTCATCATGAAGCACTCGCTGTCACTCTGAGCGGAGCGGAAAATCCCGCTGTGCCCGCTCAGCTCGCGATGCCCTGGCCCGCCAGCGCGATGTTATTTCGGGTGGTGTTCTTGACGAGGTACATGGCTTCATCGGCTTTGCGCAGAAGTTCCTTGCGGGTACGCCCATCCTGCGGAAAGGAGGCTACTCCAAAGCTGGCGGTGACTTTGATGTTCATCTTCTCTTCCGCAAAAAAGACGCGATTGATCAGCAGTTCGCGGAGGCGGCGCACCACCATCAAGGAATTGTCCTTGGAGGTCTGGGGCAGCAGGACCACAAACTCATCGCCGCCGTAACGGAAAGCGTAGTCAATCATGCGCAGGTGGCCCTTGATGTTGTCGCCAATCATCCAGAGAAGTTTGGAGCCCACCAGGTGCCCATGCAGATCGTTGACCCGTTTGAAATGATCGATGTCAATGAAGATGACGGAGAATTCGTAGCCGTAACGATTGGAACGATAGATTTCCGTGTCGAGGACGAAGTTGAGATGCCGGGCGTTGTAGAGCGCGGTGCAATCATCGGTGATCGTGAGTTCGTGGATGCGCTGCACGTAACGTGCGTTTTCCAAGGCGATGGCGGCGTAATCCGCCAGGCTCTTGAGGATGGGAATATCTTCCATGCCGAAGCTGGGTTTGCCCAGGGCGTTGACGAGCTCGATGACTCCCAGCACGTGGTTATGCGCTTTGATGGGCACGCACACAATGGAGCGCGTCTGGGTGTGCGTCAGTTCATCCACCTTGGCCGTGAAGCGCGGATCATTGCGGGTATCTTCAACCAGCACGGGCTCGCCGTGCTCAGCCACCCACCCCGCTACTCCCTCTCCCAGTTTCAAGCGAACATCGCGGAGTTTTTCCGCGCCGCTGCCAATGGCAATCTCGAAATAAAGCTCCTGGGTGTTCTCATCCAGCATCAAGAGCGACCAGGTATCCGGCTGAAGGATATCGCTGATCTTTTCCATGATGGTCTGAAGAATCTTCTGCAAGTCGAGCGTAGAGAACAGCGCCTTCCCCACTTCGTGGAAGAGGGAGAGGCGTGCGACCTGCCGTCTCAGTTCAATAATCTCGTCTTCTGGGCCCATTGCGTTTCCAAACTGACACCGGAAAAAGTGTGTATAGACCTTTTAAACCATTGAGCAAGTCTTTTCAACCATTTTGTCAGGGAGCCACGTCCTGGGGCGACCCCGAGACGTCCTTGTTAAAGCATTTGACACTGTTATGTGCGGGAAAATATGATGAAGGTGGCTTGTTTGGTAAGGTAACGATAGAGGCCGCCCTATGTCCGCCTTCGGTGAGAATCTTCGGCGCGAACGAGAAATGCGAGGTGTGAGCCTGGAAGAAATTTCTTCCGCCACGAAGATCAGCTTGCGTTTTCTTGACGCCATTGAACGGGAAGATTTCGCCAAACTTCCCGGCGGAATTTTCTCGCGCAGTTTCGTCCGCAGCTACGCGCGTTATCTGGGTTTGGACGATGAACGCGTCGTGGCTGAATTCCAACTTGCCGCGCGGCCCCAGACGGATTTTGACTTGCACCGGATGGCGGCTGGAAACACAACTTCGGGGCGGCCGGGGTCACGAACTCCCCTGATCGCAACCGGAGTCGCGGTGGTGCTGCTGGTGGGAAGCTATATGCTTTTCCGCTACTCGCAACGAGCCCTGGAAGCTCCGGCACCGTCCCCACCCCCAGTGGTTGTGGCGCCCAAGCCGGCACCCCCTCCGCCCCAACCCGCTCCGTTGGCGTCGGGTAATGCCGCGGCGCTCCCCGGAGTGAATCCTGCAACGAGCGAGGTTACGCCCAGCGCACCCACTGCCCCAGCCGCCCCTTCCAGTCCCCAGCACGGACCGGCGGCAGGGGTAAATCCCGCGGCGCCCACCACCCCGCAAACCGCTGTTCCCGCCGCGACGAAGCCCGCTGCCGATGGTGACTTGGTTCTGCAACTTGCGGCGACGGACCGGGCCTGGGTGGCCGTGGATGCGGACGGGAAGACGGTACTCCAGCGCGTCCTGAATCCCAATGAAGTGGAAACGTTGAAGGCGCACAAGTCCTTCGACGTGACGACCGGAAACGCCCAAGCCGTCATCCTGACGTTGAATGGCGAAACGCTGAAACCTCTAGGCCGGCACGGTGAGGTGAAGTCCGTCCATTTGACCCGTGACGATCTGAAAAACTCCACACCTTGAGGTCCTAAATATTTCCGCTCGCTTGGTGGATTTAATTCGCTCCGGCAAAGCGCCTGAGGTGATCCGCCGCAAGGGCGCAGAGGGAAATCTGCCTTTGCCGGTGGAAGATAAAATCGAAATCCTGGCGTTGCTTGCGAGCGGCCCGGAAGCGGGCCTGCGCGAAAAGGCGCTGGAAACATTCCAGGGATGGGACGGCGGAGAGCTCCGGCGGATTATGGCCAGCCCGCAGACATCGCCCACGGTGCTGCGCTTCGCAGCGCAGCAAGTCCTGGCCGGGCGCGAAGACCTGAGGGAAACACTGCTTTGGAACCCCAGCCTACCGGCCGCATTCCACGACCTGTTGCAGCCAGAGCCTGCCCCCATGCCTGCGGTGGCCGGCCCCGCGGGTGAGCCGCCCAGCCCCCCTCAGCCGGGACCTCTTCCGCGGTCTCCGATCCCGGAGGCAGCGGAAGAATCCCACAGCCCAACTGAGCCTGAGCCCAACCCTGAGCTTGAGCCTATACCCACGCCCGATGAAGCGGGGATTCGACTGCTGGCCAAGTTGGCGGCAGGTGTGCACGTTGACAACGTGGACACTCCGCCGGAAGTCACCAAGCACGACGATGAACTCACTCCGGAAGACCGGCAAACATTGATCCAGAAGGTCGCCCGAATGACTGTCGTAGAAAAGATCAAGGCGGCGCTGACCGGCAACCTGGAAACGCGTTCTCTCCTGATTCGCGACTCAAATAAAATCGTCTCGCGGGCGGTGTTGCAGTCGCCCAAGATTTCCGACACGGAAGCCGAGGGCTACGCCGCCGCCAAGAATGTCTCTGAGGAAGTGCTGCGCCTGCTCGCCTTGAACCGCAAGTTCATGAGGAGCTATGTGGTGATGAGAGCCCTCGCGAATAATCCCCGCACGCCGATCGACGTCACCGTGCCTCTGATACGCCGGATGAACGATCGAGACCTTAAGGGCCTTGCCCTCAACCGTAATGTTCCGGAGGTCATCCGGAGCTTGGCCATCAAGGCTATCAAGCAAAAAGAAGAAGCCACCAAGCCGAAGCTTCCAGGTAAACACTGAGCGCGTTGACGCTCCCCCGGCCCGCTACATGGCCCGCTCGGCCAGGATTGCGGCGAAAACCCCCAGCATCTGATCGTGAACCAGCCCGTTGGAAACAAACACATCATCGCCGAGCAGGTTGAAGGCTCCTCCCCGCACATCGGACACTCGTCCACCGGCCTCCGTCACCAGCAGCGTGCCCGCGGCTTTGTCCCAGGGATTGAGCTTCAACTCCCAGAAGCCTTCAAAGCGGCCGGCGGCAACACAACACAGGTCGAGCGCCGCCGAGCCCGCGCGCCGGATGCCATGGGATAGCTCCGTAAAGCGGAAATAGAACTGGACATTCAAATCGTGATTGGACGCGAAAGGGGGAAAACCCGTGGCCACCAGACTTTCGCCAAGTTTTTCGGTGCGGGAAACGTGCAGGCGATGGGCGTTGAGATAAGCCCCGGCGCCGCGTTCGGCCGTGTAGGTATCGTCGTGAGTGGGATCGTAAACCACACCGGCAATCACCTCACTACGATAAGCGAGGCCGAGCGTAACACAGTACATTGGGAAACCATGAGCGTAGTTCGTCGTTCCGTCCAACGGATCGACATACCAACAATAGTCGGAGGAGGAACGATGGTTGCCCCCTTCTTCGGCCACGATGGCGTGATCGGGAAAGCGCTCACGTAAATGCCCGACAATCAGGGCTTCGGATCGGCGGTCCGCCACCGTCACCAGGTCCGCCCGGCGCTTGTAGCCGATATCCAAAGGCTGAGTCGACAGTTCGGCGAGAAGCGCCCCTGCTTCCCTCGCAATCTCAACTGCGGCATTGAGGTAATCCGGCATAATTTAACGGCCTCGCTCAATCACAACGCGCGTTTGGCCTTCCCCTTCCGCCCAGACGGCGCCATCGGCAAAGTATTCTTTCTTCCAGACGGGCACCATCTGTTTAAGGCGGTCGATGGCGTACTGGCAGGCCTCAAAGGCGGCGCGGCGATGCTCAGCGGTAACGATGATGGCCACGCTGGTCTCGCCGATCTCCAGGCGGCCCAGGCGATGGATCATGCCCACGCCATCAATGGGGAATTTCTGCTTCACCTCGCACCCAAGTTCTTCCATCTTGCGAATCGCCATGGGCTCGTAGGCCTCATATTCCAGGTAGAGCGTCGAGCGCCCGCGCGAATGATTTCGCACAATCCCCTCGAACACCACCACGGCGCCGTCTTCCGGGGCGCGAAGCTGCTCGGCGAGGTCGGCAGCAGAAATCGGATGGTGGGTGATGCGGAAGAAATCCTCGCTCGCCCCGCCGCTGACCGGGGGCATAAACGCCACCTCGTCACCATCACGCAAGAGGGCGGAGTCCTTGGCAATTTCCTGATTGACCGCGAGGAGGAGCGAACTTCCGACCGACAGCAGGCGGGGGAAGCGAGCTTCATAAAGGCGCCGGAGCCCCTCCACGTTTTCTCCCTCGGGGAGCTCCACCTGCTCCTGCGCGCAACCCGTCAGGTCATGTGTGATACCGAAAAACAGTACGTTGACTTTCATGCTGGGCTTGAAACTCCGCTCCCATGCAGAAATTCCTGCAAACATTCAGTATACACGCCGGGTGGCCGGAAGACATGGCGAAACCCCGTGCATTCTGAGCGGAGCTTTGAGTGCGGCAGCTTTCTGCAGCGACAAGGCGCTGGTTGTAGCGGCGAGTTTACCTCGCCATATGGCGGCGTAAAGCCGCCGCTACGTTTTCCCCAGCATATGACGCAGAGCGCCTTCGAGTTGCGGGAATTGAAACTCATAGCTGGTGGCCAAGAGCCGGGCGGGTTTTACGCGCGCGCTAGCCAAAAGGAGTTCGTCCGCCATTCCGCCCAGAACTATGCGAGCGGCGAAGGCAGGCAGAGGAAAGATCGTAGGACGCCGCAAGACGCGGCCCAGGGTTTTAGTGAATTCCCTATTGGTCACGGGATGGGGCGCCACAACGTTGACGGGACCACGCAAAGCATCAGAAAGGATCGCGTGCTTAATGGCTCCCACGACATCGTCGATCGCGATCCAACTGAGGTACTGGCGTCCACTCCCCACACGCCCGCCGAAACCGAATTTGAAGGGCAAAAGCATTGCGACCAAGCCGCCGCCTACATTGCTGAGGACGAAACCAATACGGGGATTCACCACCCGAATGCCATTGCGCGCTGCGGGCACCGTCGCCTCTTCCCAAGCTATCGTTACCTCCGAAAGAAACAGCAAGCCTGCGGAACTTTCCTCGTCCATCTCCTCGTCCCCGCGGTCCCCGTAGTAACCGACCGCGGAAGCGGACACCAGTACCCTGGGTCGCCTGCGCAAATGGACCAGGGCTTCCGTGAGCAGCCGCGTTCCCTTGACGCGACTTTCGAGGATGCGAGCCTTTTTCTTGGCCGTCCATCGTCCAACAATGGTTTCTCCGGCCAGATGCACAACCGCGTCGAAATCTTCGAGGTCGTCCGCATCGATGATGCCTGCACCGGGGTTCCACAACACATGGCTGCCAGGGGCGGGTGTCTGCGACCTCATGAGGCGGACGACCGTATGGCCATCGGCCATAAGGGAAGCGAGCAGGGCATGACCGATCAAACCGCTGGAACCTGTCAGGAGAATACGCATCGCAGTAACCTCCAACCGTCCGGCGGGAAGCGCGGAGGAGTCGGGATGGGGAAGGCCTTCTCCCCGCCGCAGCATAACGCGCATGATAACTCGGGAGTGGACTGGAAGTCAGCCTCTCGCCGGGGTGCACGACGAAGGAGTGAGCGGGCTCACGCCCCCACCCTATGCGCCCGGCGTTCCCAGAAGTCTTCGAAGCGACCGCTGAGTTTGTAACACCGCAGAGCGATGATGGCATTGGAGCCGCGCACGGTCCAATGCATACCCGAACGTTTTAGGCGCGACCCCACGACGACCTTGCAACCCGCCTCCAGAACCCCCGAGGAAGTACACAAGTGCTGGGCATGAAATTCCGCATAGCGCATGCGGTGCCGGTTGCGCTGCAAGTACTGAAGGCAGTTGCGGGCTTCCGGTGAGCGGGCCGCATGGCGGGCCAGCGCCGTCGTCAGACTCCGCCAACGCCCGCCATCCAATTCTTGGTGCCGACGTTGCGCCCAGCGATGGGATGCCTCCGCTTGCCCATAGAGGGCCTTGGCCACTTGGCTCAAATGCTCCTTTACGTGGTAACGATCCACGATTTGCTGGGCTTGCGGGAACAGCTCCGCGGCGATGTTCCAGATCCAAGGAGCCCCGTCGCCGATCACCACTTGGCGAGAGGCTTGTCCGAAGTCTCGGCGCTTCGCCTCGCGCTCGACGCGCTGGGTAAAGGCTGCGATCTGGGAGTCGGTGTCGCGGCAGGCCGCCGTCTCAATGGCCGCCGAGTAGCTGACCGAGCCGACGTCACGCCGGGGCCGGTCTTCGGCATCACGTGCTTCCGCGCTCCAAATGGCGCAGACCTTGACCTCGCGGGTTTGGGCGGAGCCATCCGGCTGCTTGCCCGCTCGCCCCGTGAGTTCCTCCTTGCGCATGGGAATGCCGGTACCATCCAGGCCGAGATAGAGGGTGGGCGGTAAGGGTCCTTCCCTCACCGCCTCCACCGGTTGGCGTTCATCCTCGGCGACTTCCGCTCCCAGCGCCTCCGCCGTACGCTCCACCTGCTTGGCACTTACTTCCAAGCCCGCCAATTCCCCCAGCAGTTCACCCCCTTCTTGAAAGCTGACCAAGGCTCCCACCGTGCCCACCATGCGCGTCACCGCCGGGGACAAGGAGGTGCCCTCCATCCCCAACTGCTGGTCGCGAGGACAGAAGCCCCGCTGGCAGGCTGCACAATAATAGTAGGCGCGCTCCAGCCGGAGTTCGCCCAGCACGGTCTGAACAGGCTTGGCGCGCCGGTCCACATAGCGAGCGGGCTGACCGCAGGAGCACAGCCGGCGGGCCCCGGTAAAGTCGGAGTGGTCGGCATTCAGCCGCTGCTCAACCACCCGCGCGGCGAAGCGCAAAGCCTGACGGCGTACGGCCGTTTCCACCGCCTCGAAGTCCAGAGCCGCCGCGGCTTCCCGGCCCACCAGGCGCTCAATCTCCGCGGCGAGGTCGTGCGCCAGAGCCTCGCCGAGTGCGGTTTTTTTACCTCGGCTTGCCCTTCTTCCTCCCGGGCTTCCAGCTGGGCATCCGCCCATTGCTCACAGGCGGCCCAGTAAGCCTCCACCTGACGCCGAAACTGCTGGCCGGTCTCGATCTGCTCTCGCGCCCGCTGAGCTTCTTGGGGGTTCAAGAAGCGGGAGCGGGTCCGCCCTCCCACCGCCCGCGTCAGACTGTAATAAGGGCCGTGCCGGGCCTTGGCATCCTCCGCGCAACCACAACCCGG
>JBEKLF010000275.1:0-10944 GCA_050010335.1 Terriglobia bacterium | reverse complement strand
CGGTGGTTTCGGCAACGACGGCTCGCGCTTTCGAGACGAGTTTCCAATCGATGTGTCGTGGTCTTGACATGCCGCGATTGTATCATTTTTAGTCTCATCTTGAAAGCGAGCTAGAATTAGCACTTGAGGCGGAACGCTTTGGCTGGAACCGCCTTGCCGACCAATTGGTTTTGAACGAGGCGGCGATGACCGTTGTGGCGAACCGTTTGGGCTGGAACCCACGGTTCGGTCGACAAGTTTAACAATAACCCCACATTTCCAATTTGAACTCTATTTCTGAATCTTCGGATCGTCGCCGTCATCAATATTTATACGGGTGTGAACGCAACGAAGGCGCTCCGGAGGTCAATACCCAATGGGTGAGATACAATCACAGCCCTTTCAGCTCTCTTTCAACTCCTCTCTCAAGGTCGATTTCCAAGGGTCCCGCGTTACTTCCGACGGCGGCCTGATTTTGGTGCGCGAACTCGACGAGCGACTCGGGTTCGGAGAATTGATCAGACAACATCTGACCGACTCGCGCCGTGGGAAGAATACGCAGTTTCCCTTCACCGACCTGCTGCGGCAATCCGTCTACAGTCGCCTGGCTGGTTACGAAGACCTCAACGACGCGGAGAGGCTCTCCCAGGACCCGACCTTCAGGCTGATTGTATCCGAAAAGATCTGGGATCGGGGCACCGCTCTGACCTTCCGGTTGCAGACCTTCGAGACCAAGATGCTGGGCGAGGAGGAAAACTTTGCGGGACTGGGACGACTCAACCGGGCATTGATCGGCAAAGCGGAAGCGATGGATTCAGGTTACCGGACTGTCCTGGACATGGATTCGACGGAGATCCCAGTGTACGGAGAGCAAGAGCAGAGCGCCTGCAACGGACACTTCGAGTCCACCTGCTATCACCCGCTGCTGTTGTTTAATCGCGAAGGCGATTGCCTGGAGGCCAAGCTGCGACCGGGCAATGTGTACAGCGCCGAGGGTTGGGAAGAACTCTTGCTGCCCGAGATCGAGAGGCAGCAGACGTTGGGCAAAGAGGTAGTGTTCCGCGCCGATGCCGCCTTCGCCAAGCCAGCGGTCTACGACGCATTGGAAGAGCGGGGCGTCAAGTATGCCATCCGCATACCGGCCAACGACGGCCTGGAGAGGGACATCGCGGAGTTGCTGACGAGGCCGGTCGGCAGGCCCTGTAACAAGCCGGTGGTCTGCTACAAGAGCTTTCTCTATCAGGCGGCGAGTTGGAAGACGGCGCGCCGGGTGGTTCGAAGGTCGAGCATCATGCGGGGGAGCTGTTCCCGCAAGTGGGGTTCATCGTGACCAATTTGACCCTGCCGAGCCGGGCCGTGGTGCGGTTTTACAACAATCGCGGTACGGCGGAGCAGTGGATCAAGGAGGGGAAGCAGGCCGTGAAAATGACGCGGCTGAGCTGCCACCGCTTTCGGTCGAACGAGGTACGGCTCTGGCTGAGTGTGATCGCCTACAACCTGGGCAACCTGTGGCGACGGTTGGTACTGCCGAAGAGGATCGACAACTGGTCGCTCACCAGCTTGCATCAGCGACTGGTGAAGACCGGCGGGGGGCTGGTGAAACATGCCCGCTATTATTGGTTGCTCTTGGCGGAGCGTCATCTGACGAGACGGTTGTTTGGCAGGATGCTCCAGCGGATAGCCGGGCTGTCCGTTCCGGCGGGATAGCTGAGGCTGTGGCAGCCGAGAAATCGATCCAGAGCCGCCGGGGACGGAGAGGTGTCTGACGAAACTGGACGGCAAGGCCGCGGTCAGCGGTCTAGGGACTCACGTTGCGGCAGCTCCGGCCCTGTCCCGAGCCGCTGGACCCAGGCAACGAACCAACAGGGCACTGGAACCCCGCGAAGGGTATATGCTGTGGGGCGGTTGGGAGCTAAAATGGAAATATCGGATTGGTGGTTTATCGGTGAATTTGACCGGCATCATGCCATCCGCTATACTGTGAGTCGGGTGGGGGTGCTCGCCCCACGCCGAACGCGGTTCGGTCCTATCATTGAGGGGCTATGCCAAACATTGTCCGGGAAATGGCCGATTCGGCAGTGGCCCTGGCGAAGGGTTTCGCCACGACCTTTAAGATGATGGTCGGACCCACCGTGACGGAGAATTATCCCGCCGAGCCCGTGCACTTTGAAGATCGTTATCACGGCGTCCATGTCTTGTGCCGGGACGAAAACGGTTTGGAGAAGTGCGTCGCCTGCTTCCTCTGCGCGGCGGCCTGCCCGGCAAATTGCATTTACATAGAGGCCGCGGAGAATACCGGCGACCACCGCATCAGCGCCGCGGACCGCTACGCCCTGGTTTATAACATCGATTACAGCCGGTGCATCTTCTGCGGCTACTGCGTGGAAGCTTGCCCATGTGACGCCATCATCCACGGCCACGATTTTGAAATCGCCGCCTACGATACCAATACGCTTGTCTACCGCAAGGAACAACTGCTGCAACCGCTTCCTGTCCCCGCCGCGCCAAAGCCGAAGTAGGCCAGAACCATTAGGGGAGTCGGGTGATCGGATGATTGACCGATCGGCTCAACGGGCCATCGGGCCATTGAATCCAGATTAGTCAGAATTTCCGTTTTCAGTTTTCCCCCTTCATGGCATGCTTGACCGGCTCCCGCCACGGCCCGGAGCGCCCCCTTGGGACGTCTGGCCCTGGCCGCCACACCGGCATTGCGGCATCTTCGTGCATCGGGTCCGGGGTTTACCCCCAGGCCTGTACCTCTTCGAGCGAAGTCCGACGGTCCACGAGCGCCTACGGTCCGCGCTCCGTGCCGACTTCCTCTGGGGGCTGCCCTGAGTACCTGCCACTGTTCGAACTGGTCGAAGGAGACTTCCGCGAGCATGCACAGGCGGTGAGCTGCCATCAGGAGATTGCCGGCAACGGCGCCTTTAGCCTCGGGATAATTGCCGAATTTACCGAAAGCATCCGTGCCACTGGGGCATGGTGGTATCGAAAACTATTTTGGGAATCCGGCATAACAGCCTGCCATTAATCTTGCCTTCGAGGCCCGCAGGCTTGTTTGCGCGTGCGGGCGGGGGTGACGCCATGGTTCAGGATTTCACTGAAGAGATAAACGAGATATTGATTGCCGCTGCCGAGGACGGTTGCATCAATCCCAGCGACTTTCAACTCGGGAGACATCTGCAAGCTGGGGGGGAAGACATTTCCCGCCGACTTGAATAACTACGATGCTGCCGACGGTGCAAGGTATATGGATGCCCTTGATGAAATTTCTAAACGCGGGCTTGCCAAGCGAATCAGTAAGGATCTTTACGAATTCACCAGCCGTGGATTCGACGAAGCAAGGAAACTGCGCGGTCTTCAAGCCGGAAAAGCTAAGGCGACAGGTTATACGACCAAAGTCGGGTTTGTGAATGATAACCATCAGGTAGTCATACGGAACACGGGGTTACCAGGAACCGACCACGGCCAACAGATTGGGTTGCAGTAAGTGTGGTCACGTATATGGAGCCAATGGCGCACATATTCATGAGCGCAAATGTCCGAAATGTGATGGAGGCGCTGAAGTTCTGAAGATTTGTTAGCGTTTAACATCGAGCCCGGCGCTGGTTTTGTGCAACCTTTGAAGCCTTGCCGGCGTCTAATCTCATAACTTTTGACTACCTGGGGAAGTGGGTAGTTGCGAGTTCACCGATTATCCGCTTCCTCCTTCCTATTTCTCAATAAAATTCTTAAAAGAACGCTCGGTCGATTGCCCGGTGGTATGATTCAGTTATGCGGTTTCACCGTAAGCGAAGTATGACGACAACATCACACATAGTAGGTCGGCACTGCATAGGAGATGGATGTGGAAAGCAGGATGCTGCCAGCGAGCCAGGAGCTAGGTTGTGCAAACGCCACGGCGGATGGCTATGCGCAGAGTGCAAAAAAAAATAGCTGCTTCATGGCAGCCCGACCTTCAGAAAAGTCGCCGGGCCATCGGGTTTTCCCTGTAACAGGAGGAAAGAGCCAAGCCCGCGGCCTCTGCCAAGGAAAAATGGATGGCTTGGCCCACAGCCAAATGATGGCTTCCTCCTCAGCTTTGATCCTGACCAGGCCCGGACGACGCTGCGTTCCGTAGTAGCGTGGGAGCTCTGTCTTGAGGGTTGGCATTGTCCACCTCCGAGTGGCCGACACCCATGATGGGGTCTGCGGTTCTCCTCTTGCGCCCATCGGCGCGCAGAGCGGAGACTCTTCGCCGGCCTGCGGCTTGCCGTTACTGTTCCCTGTAACCTGTTACCTCGCACCTGTTCTTCAGGGGCTGAGGGCGGTCTATGCATTCGCGATTCGCGGACCCCGATGCATGGGGAAGGTGTTGCGCGTTTCCATCGATGATCGTGACACGGTGCTCTTTGGGGGTCAGCGCCTGAAGCAGGAATGGCCAGAGCTGTGGAATGAAGTTTCTTGTAACTTGGTTGTCCGGCACATAAAAAAGGATATGCATGGCTTTAGCAGCTTCGGCCTGTCCAGCACTAGCCAAATCCGACTGGCCGTCCCGGAATCCCCAGAACTGGTAGCCACGGCATGCTCTTCATGCCGTGGGCTCATAACGTCGCGGCCTGGGAAAGCCCACGGGACAAAATCCGTACCGTGATCGCTACCCCGCCGACCGTGGTTTGCATTGTCTCACAGCCCCCAACAGGTGGACGAGAGCCTTCTCAACCCCAAGGGAAGCCGGGCAACGACGACAAGATGAGGGCAAGCACGAGGAACATCGCCCTCAGAAGTTTCCTCACAATGACCTCCGACAACCTGATTCAGGAGACTCCCAAAGGCTGCGGGGACTGGATCACCACGATCATGGGTGGGCAAGATGACCTTGTCCCACGCTTGGGGTCCCGGTTCGGAAGGCCGTGGAAGCTGGGACGATGCATTGGGAACGATAAACGCCCTTCTACGCCAGGATCCAGCCAGCGCCAAGCGATGGGGCCGTTGACGGGTCGTGGGAGTGCCGGTCTCATGCCCAATAGAGGGAAGGAGGGTCGAAGATGGCCAATGAGCAGCGGTTTTATGTCCGCATGTCAATAACCAAATCCCGGATTTCTACCTCTTGCCAATAAGTGAAATCAATAGGATACTGGAAGTGACTCGTAAAAGACATGCAGGCGCGATCGCGAGTTTTGGGCAACAAAATGACAAGGGTGGTCCAAATTGCGCTTATAACTTATTGAAAACACAGTACGGGCCCATAGCTCAGTTGGTTAGAGCGCCGGACTCATAATGTGTTGGTCACGATGCGGATGCGTGTGTTTTCAGCGGTTTAGGGCGGTGTTAGTAGGGTAAAACGGCCTCATTTGGGCGTAGTCGGCAGCATTTTGGGCAAGGAAATGGGCAAGGACTTGCCTCGGGCCCTGGGCCTGTCGGTGATGCACTGGGCACCAGTGATTTCTATCTGTAACACAGCTAACGTACCGGCCTTTGGCCAAAGGCGCACCGGGACAGCGATGCTCGCATAAGTTCCCAGCACGACGTGAGCGCAGTCAGCCTAATCCGGCTGACTTCGGACCGATTGTGTAAGCAACCGGCGGCCCGGGCCACTGATTCGCGTTTATCAGCGGTTGCCCCGCTGCTGGCTACGTGTTTTCTTTGGTTTGCGAGGAGATCAGGGAGGATTTGTGTGCGTGATGTGCGTCGGCTCAAGAGTAAATATCCCCCCGCAAGGCCCTGGCTGTACCCCGCATTTAAGACTGTGGGTCATGGACTGGCCCTGATGCCATGAACATGCAGGGCCAACAGATAGCCTTGTACCAGAGTTGGCAGGCGCACCAATCCGCGCCAGATGCATGTGGTGCCAGGATGATCGTGTTTCCCTCTGGCCAGCCAGCCGCCCATTTTGCCGATCCAGCGCGTCGCCTCTTGGACACGGGGAACCGTCTCTGCCATCGTGCCGGTGGCCCAAGCGCTCAAGACACGCCACTCTTCTTCTTTCAGGATCTGGTCGCACGGAGTGTCCGGCTTCTCTCGGCCCACCCGGGTCAGCCAGTAAACCCGCCAAGCCACCACCAGATCAATGGCCAGGCACGCCTCCAGACTCTCCGTACCCTCCAAACGGCGATCCTCGATGCGGCATCCGCTCTTGATCGTGCGGTGATACACTTCAATACCCCAGCGTCGGCTATACTAGCTCAGCCGCTGGCAGGCATCGGGGAAGCTCCCCGTCTTAACCGTGGTCAGAAGCATCCAATCAATCGGTTCTTTCACCTCGGCACTATGGCCCACTTCACGAGCGTAGACTGCCCATACGCTCAGGGGTGGAAGTTTAATTTTTGCGGGGGGCGTGAGCACCACCTGAGCAAAACGCACCTCGATCTGGGCGGTACGGGAGGGGCGCGAACCTCGCCGGGGAACGGCCACCTGGAGCGTCCCCGCTACCGTTTCGGCCTTCATCCTCTGCCACAATTCTTCCTTCTCGTCACCTTGCTCGACCTTCCGGTTGCGGGTGCGCTCCGCCCGCACCAGAAGCCGGGGCCCCTGCGGATCTTGCGCCGCTTCCTGGAACAATTCATAAAGGTCAGCTTCACGGTCCCCCACGCTGATCAGCATCGTACCGGGACAAAGCTTCTGGGCCTCGCTTACCGCCCGGTAACTCACCAACCACTTGCGGCTTTCCTTCTCCTCAATCGGCAGTTGGTGGCGGCGGTACTTTTTACCCGCCTGCGCGGCATCGCGAGCCCAGCATTGGACGTTGAGCAACCCCAGCGGCGTACCCTCGGGCGTGAAGGCCATCGTGTCGTGAAGCACCAACCCCACCGCGCTGTTTTGAGAGTTGTTGATGGGACCTACCCCCTGCGGAGGATGGGCCGTATAGTTCAGCGTGGTGGTGTCCTGTACGGCCAAAACCACGGGGTGCGAGCGTACCCGTTCAAGGGTCGACTCGATGTGGGGTCTGAGCAGTTTCGGCATATCCACCTGGGGATTCTTGAAAAACCGGTAGGCGGCCTTCGTCTTCGCCGCCGAGCCGTGGGAAGCCTGTGGGATCAGTTCGCCCGGCTGCGCAAAGAAGTCTTCCGCCAGCGTGAACAACCGATGCTTGAGTCGCGCATCGAAGAACTGCGCCCGGGAGAACTCCTCTTCGGTCCAGTCGGCGGGGGCCTCCGCTCGCGGCGTGCTGCACAGCGCCACCTCCGGCTCCACGCACAGCACTCCTTTCCAATTGTCGCTGAGGGGATACAAATAGATGTCCTTGGGACCCTCCGCCACCTTGCCGTTCGGGTACGCCGTGGGCCGGGCCGCCGTCTGACCGACAAGCCGCCAATTGGCCGCCCGATAGCAGGTGCCGGCAAAACGCCGCGGGTCCACAAACGTCTCGGCCAGCACCGGCGCATATCGATAACGCTCGGTCCAGTCGTTCACGAGCCGGCGCATGCACAGGCCCAGCACGTGCGAAGCCAAATTCGGCACGTGCACGCTCGGCAGGATCAGAAAACGGCTATTACCCACGACGCGATGCAGATGGGCACGGCGAGCCGCCTCGCTCCAGCCGATATATTTATCGCGTTCCCTCATCCGCCATTGCGCCGCGCTGAAAGCCAGGGCGCCTACCAACCCGTGCCGCGAGCTTTCCACCACGTAGCGAATTTGTGCCCCGCACAACGGCCCCTTGCCCAGATAATGCCACCGTTGCATCAGACCGTTCCATATCCGCGAAGCCTTGCTGTAGCGGCTGGAAACGGGAACGATGCGGATCTCGCCCAGTTCCTCCAGAGCACACCAAAGTTCCGGGGCATCGCTCCGTTGATCGACCGGCGGCTCGGGGCAAGACCGGGTGAAACAGGACTCTTCCGCCGCGGGCAGGGCGATGAGCCCCTGCCGATGAAGCTCAAGAAGCGCCTTTCGGCAGCTAACCTCCTTGAGTTTGCCGTTGGCGGCTCGCCACTCCAGCCCTTCGCACACACGCAGCGACAGAGCGCGCCGGGACAACGAGGGATCGCCGCTCAGCATCTCGTCAATCCGGGCAATTGTCGCCGCACTGAATTCGCGACCGCAAACCTGCATGAAGTATATTTAACATCACTGCCCCTCAGTGTCAAGTGTGTCCGAAAGTCAGCGCAAGGCCGGGGGCTTTAGCTGTGTGCCGAGCATGTTCGACAGCTCGGGGGCGAAAGTCCCCTTCACAACCTGATGGAGGTGAAGTGATAGCGAAGCGCAAGGGCGTCGCCGCGAGACGGGGTCTGAAGGAAGCGCGGAGCAAACGTGCGAGCCGATGTACAAGAAGCGGATTCGAGGCATACGGTGCCGGGCGAGCGGGCAACACACCGCGAAGCCCCTATCCATCAAGGGCACTAGTTGTAAATCCGCCGGTTGCGTACGGAAGGCGGTCGAACTTACCTGGGGAGATCTGTCGTGTGTCACGGAGTCGTGACCGAGCACCCCGTAAGGTGTTCTGACCGTCCGGCAGAAGTCAGCAGAGTGCATATTAGTTCCTGACTGGGGATGAAGGCCTGAACCGTGATAGTGAGCAGTAGTGCGCGGCTCTCATGTGTGCCATGCACCAGCCAGTCAACTTCGGTTGAGCTTGCCGGGGGCGGATCGGGTGAAGCCCGAAAGGAACCTGGGAGCGGCGAAGCCACCATCAGCGAAAGGTGTCACGAACCTCCGGCCCTCACGGGCTTGAGTCACGGAACCGCCGTATACGCGACCCATACGTACGGTGGTCTGACAGAGGGAAAGCGGGCGACCGCCTACCTACGTCGATTGTGAGCCGCTCAAAGCGGCTAGGCGGGGTCGCTAACGCGGCCCCCGCAGGTTTTGAGCCACTTGGCGGTGGCTGCTCATCGCCACAGGTTTAATTGATCCCATCGCTCGTCCTCTTCCTCTTGCTTCCGAATGTACTCGCGAATTGCCGCCTCATCACGGCCCACCGTGGACACCCAGAACCTTCGTGCCCAAAAGTGCTGACCTACGAAATTCCACTTCCTCTTTCCGTACACCCGCGCCCGATGAATCGCGCTCTTGCCTTTGATATATCCGGTCACTTGCGATACCGCGTATTGGGGCGGAATCGCAATCATCATATGCACATGATCCGGCCGCAGATGCCCTTCCTCAATCTCACTCTATCTCTGCTCTGCCAACCGCCGGAATACTTCCCCCAAGTGCCACCGCAATTCTTGGTACAACGTCTTGCGGCGGCAGTTCGGAATGAAAACTACATGGTATTTGCACTCGCACTTCGTATGGGATAGGCTTTCTGCTTCGTCCATCGTGGATCTCCTTTTCGTGTGCTTTGGCGGCTCACTACGAGGAGTTTCCGCGATGGACTCCCGGATCTGTTAGACTTCTACTGCCTCCCCGGCAGAGCCGGTGGCTCCCAACGGACTAGCCAGGCGAGGCGGCCTGCCCCTTTCAACGGATCCTTGTTACATGCAACAGCCAATCCTTGTATTCGCGATTCTCCGGATAATCCTCGAGTGTTCGGAACGTGCGGATGTCGCCGCCGTTCACCGTACCACTCGATGCTTCTTTGGAGTTGACGAGGTCGAACCACGTGAATCGGAACTGGTCGGCGGCGGAAGAGGAGCGCAGGTCGAGCTTCAACCGGCCGCCGTACCGCGCGTATACCAGGTACTCCTGCCCGGGAATCGCTGAAGCGAGCGGCTGCGGGTACTCCAACACGAGCGCGGGATGCGGTTCGAACTTCCACCAGTCGATGCCCTTGAGAAACTTCGCCAAGTAACCCATTGATACCGCGCCCGGGAAATCCAGCGTGGTCACGGTTTGCGGCGCCCTCGGCGATGTGTCGTCGTCCAGCGAATGGTCGGGGATATCGGCCCACCACTGGTGCCCTCCTCCGTAGGTGTGGCCGGCCGCACCGGAGAGGATGGCAGACCACGCGGCGAACCTCACATCCATCGCAGGTGCGGAGCCTTCCACGTACTCGTACCACGCCTCGGTGATCAGCGTCGGCTTGGCGGGAGTGCGAGCGTAGTCCGCGGCAATGATCTGGGGAACGAGCTCGTTTCTCCATTTTCCATGGCCTACTTGGCTGTCGTTGAAGTCAAGCCAAGGTTCGTGGTGCAGCACGGACCCGGTGGACCACTGCGCGGAGTCGCCCATGTCGCCGCCCAGCCACCCCGGAGGGGTATTGTGCACACCGATGGCGTGTCCATACGGGTCTTCCCGGCGGATGAGGGCGCCTATGTTCTTCCAGAACTGCAGGCCCAGGCCGCCGTAGTTGTCCATCTTGTACTCACCGGCGACGTTCCACATGACGTTGTAAGCGGCTAGGCGCTGGATCGTGTAGCGCCACCAGCGGCGAATCTTCTCGGGCCCGACTTGCTTGTCGAGATCCTTCTGCGCCCACCACGCGTGGATCCAGAGCGTTATCCCCCGGCTGTTGGCATACGCGATGAACCGCTCGGCATCGTGAATCGTATCCAGATCAAGAGTTTGATAATCCTTGCCTGCCAGGCGCGACGCGTTGTTCGCACCGAACATCACTTGGCCGACGGTGAAGCCCTTCGATGAGCGGTCGTCGATAACCTGCTTGGCCCGTCCGAAGGGAATACCCTTCCTCATCCAGGCCCACCAGGTGTCCCCGATCCACAGGAACGGCGTTCCGTCCGCATACTGGAAGTATCTGCCGGCGCGGGGGCCGCTCTTCGCCCCGCGCACGAATCCGCGGCGGGCCGGATTTGCAGCTTTCTCGGCATCGCTCCACTCAGTGCACAGAAAGGTGCCCTTGACACCCTGCAAGCCCGCATCGGCGGAGGAACTCAAGTAGGACCACGTGCCCGGCGCAGGGGGAGCGAACCGGGCTTTCCAGTTCTTGCCTCCATCCCAAAAGCCGGTGACCGTGTAGCTCAGCCCTAGCAGCCCGTGGTAAAAGTCAGCCCGACGCAGATCCTGCAGTAGGGGTCTCGCTGCCAGCACAAGTACGGTAATCGTTTATTAGATATTGCAATATAGTGGGCTTATTCTATAATG
>JBEKLF010000274.1:0-11012 GCA_050010335.1 Terriglobia bacterium | reverse complement strand
CCCAACCGACCCCGTTCCTCTCTTCGACGGTCTGGCCAGTGTCAAACGCTCAACATCCGGTTCGAGGAGAACGAGAGTCGGCAAAAAGTAAGATTGTGGGGCCTTATCTCCGACGGGCTCCTCGCCGTCGAGATTGCAGACGAGAGCATCGTTTCCGGTTCTCTGCTCACGGTGGAGAGTAATCATTTCTGCATATTGAAATCGCGCGGCGCGGTATTGAATATTTACGAGACGGGCCAGTACCCCCTCACGACTCCCGACAAACCCCTGCTCGGCTCGATTGCCCAAGGGTTCTTTGGCGGCTCCTCACCCTGGGTATTCGAGGTCATTTACATCAACCGATCCAAGCTGCTGATCCGCAGCGAGGGGGTGGCCACCAGCGAAGAGATGGCCGAGATGGCTTATCAGGTGGACTATTATATCCACGTCGACACCAAGGAGGCCGCACTTCAGTTGATTACGCATTTACCCTTCAATGGTCATCTGATTGACACGAAAGAAGTGGCCGATTACGCGGGACCGGCCATTGAGCAAGCGATCAACCAGATCGTCCAAGTGACGAAGATGGAAGACATCAATGAGCACATCAATGAAGTTCGTGAGTTGGTGAAAAGCCATCTTTCCGACTTCCTAAAGACGTATGGTATTACGCTCAATGATCTGAAGATCCTCATTATGCCGAAGGACGAGCGCATGCGCGAGCTCATCTCGCTGCAGGCCATCGGCCTTACTCCGATTGAAGCGGTGCGCTACTATCTGGCATTGCGGATGGCTGAGAAGGGCCTGGTTTCTGCACCGAACGCCGCGGCCGGCCTGCCCTTCTACATCGGCGGTCAACCGACCGGGTTCTATCCGGTCGGCCCCGAGACAGGATTGCCTGGAGAAAAATCCGAAGAAATATCCGGAGAAAAATAGTGTCGAGCCATGGATTTTATGACGCTGGCCCCCTACGACAGGTCGCCACCAACCTGTTCTACGGCTGGGGTTACAACTTCTACCGCGCCGAGAACCAGTTGCGCGCAGACGACCAGCTCGTGCGTAGCAAGGCCGCAGGGCTGCTCGGTATCGCGATGGCCAGCGTAGACGAGGCGGAGACCGAATACCGGCGCGAGTTTCTCCCCGCGCCCTCCCGGCAAAAGCCATTTCCAGACGCTGCCGCGGTAGCAGCAGCCCAGCGCCTGGAGCGGCTCGCCCAAGGGATTGGCGCTCTAGAAGCCTTGATTCAGCAACAGCCTGTTCCTGAGAATGATCGCGTGACCCAACGCTATCGCCATGAGGCGCCCACGCTCAAGACCCTGATCCATTACGATGAGCAGCTCGTAGGTCAGTGCGACCTCCTGCGATCCATGGTGGATAGGCAAGATGGCGCCGCGATCGTCGCGGAGCTGCCCGAACTGGAGGGCGGATTGGAAGCCATTCGAGCCACCCTGCACAATCGAGAAGCTGTCCTGCTCGACCATGCAGTATAGGCTGGTGAACATCCGGCTACAGGAGCAAGAAGACAAGCGATTGTAACAGCAAGGCCATTCCAAAGAGACTTATTTCAGCTTCGCGTACTCCGCTATGGCTTCCTGCATGATGGGAACGTCGGGGTCTGCATCCTTCCATAGCGCAAAAGAGATCCTGAATGTGGGTGGTAAAGCGAGAGGAATCCTCTGCCAGATGGACGGGCTAGAGGCTCAGTAGGTAATCAGAGGCAGTCAGGTTGCCGAGGCGGACGGAACTCATACGCTTGCCCACGATGTTTGCGAAGTATTGGAGAATTGCCGCCAGCTCCAGGACAGCAGGCTTTTCGCGCAGTCGCAGCCAATGCCGGGCGATTAGGGAACCGAGAACCAAGCGGAAGTAAAATATCAACAACCGCTCCTCACCCGAATAATGCTGGTTTACGTTAACGGCGTTTTTGAGCAAATAGGTTAGTGCCAGGAAATCGCACTTGATAATCTTCCGCATGCGGGGGTAGTCGACCGGCACATTGAGTTCTTCGAAGGCCTTGCGCAGGACGGGGAACTCCAGACGGTTGGCTGCGACAACGCTTTGGAAGTACTTCTCATCGATGGCCTGGCGCAGGATTCTCTGGAAGGTGACCTGCCAGTAAAAGAAGAATAGCGCCGTTGAGAAGACCAGGATGAGGACGGGCACGACCATTGTTTTCCTCAGTTAAGCTGCCAATTCGGTCAGGACAATGGAAACACCGAAGCTATTTCGCCCTCGACATGTGTCCTTGCAGACCTTAACTTCCTGACCAGCTTAAGGGAAGCGGCCACGATGGGAAATAGCACGAAGGTACCGCCCGCCGTATTTATCTTCATGCAAGCCGAGAAGTTCCGTCCGCTCATTTGGGCAAGATTGTTGACGCGCTACGAATTCAAAGGAAGTTCAGCGTCCGGCAAGGGCCTCCGCCTGATGTTGTGAAGGCCATCACATCTGAGAGCAGTCACGAATGGCGAGTGAAAAGTGACGAGCGAGCGGTCAATTCACCCGATCACCGGATCAGCCGATTCCTCTCACCCGAGCCCTAACCCCCAATCCCTAACCCCGAATCCCGAGCCGCGGCTGGGCCGGCGCCGTGGCCCGCCAAGTATTTGCCGATGGACCTTTGGAAATTGGCCCCCCTCCGTATATGATCCTTCTCGACACCTAATCGGAGGGATTCTTATGACCCGTATTCGCATTATTTGTGCTGCGTTTCTTGTTCTCACCTTTGCCAGCGTTCTCTTCGCGCAGGATACAAAGTTTTCGCCCGAGGGTGAGCAGATTCCCGGCCCCGATAATACTAAATCCGATGCCGGGCAATGCTGTTACCGCAGTGATGAGATAAAAGATCCTGCCGAAGCGTTTACGACGTGGATCGAGGACGTCAAGCATTGGCGACGTGAGCGCTTGATTCGCATTGGGTACAACGGCTCCGAGTACGAACGGCCGGAGCTCGCGTGGACACAGTCGTCTTTCATCCAGCCGCAGATGATGATCGAGGATCGGTACTTCTACGATCCTGTCGCCGGCAAATATACCGTGGACCGTTATCTCGATGACCTGGAGAAGCGTTACGGAGGCATCGATTCCGTCTTGATCTGGCACACCTATCCCAACATCGGCATCGACAATCGCAACCAGTACGATTTGCTCCGCGACATGCCGGGTGGTGTTGAGGGGTTGAAGCAGATGATCAAGGACTTTCACCGGCGTGGGGTTCGTGTCCTGTTTCCGGTCATGCTGTGGGACCAGGGGACGCGCGACGTGGGGATTCCGAATTGGGAAGCCACGGCGAAGGCCGTGGCTGAAATCGGGGCGGATGGAATCAACGGTGACACGCTTGACGGCATCCCGCGCGCCTTCCGCACTGCGTCAGACCAGACGGGTCACCCCATCGCGCTCGAACCGGAGGGTGGTCCCGCCGATGAAGCCCTCCAGTGGAACAACCTGACCTGGGGGTATTGGAAGTATCCCTTTGTGCCCATGATCAGCCGCTACAAATGGCTGGAACCGCGACACATGGTGAACGTCTGTGACCGGTGGAACCGCGACAAGACCGACAATCTTCAGTACGCCTTCCTCAACGGTGTCGGTTACGAAAGCTGGGAGAACATCTGGGGCATCTGGAACCAGATTACGCCACGTGACGCCGAGGCGCTGCGGCGTGTGGCGAAGATTGAGCGCGCCTTCGCCGGGCTGCTCGTGAGCTCCGGGTGGGAACCGCATACCCCTACCCTTCGCTACGGCGTGTTTGCCAGCAAGTTCCCGGGGCAAGGTCAAACCCTGTGGACCTTTGTCAACCGCAACGACTATGAAGTGGACGGCCCTCAGATTACCATTCCGAACGTGAGCAAAATGCCTTTTTATGACGTTTGGCACGGCGAGGAATTGAAGCCCGAGGTGAGTGGTTCCTCCGCCACGCTGAGCTTTGTCATCGAAGCCCATGGGTTCGGCGCGGTGCTGGCGACGGACGGGGCCCCGGCGGCGGGCGGCACGAAGAAACTCCTCTCCGAGATGCATGAGCTTGCCGGCACACGCCTCCAGTCGCTGTCCCACGAGTGGAAGGTTCTTCCCCAGCAACTGGTCGAGATCACAGCCACCAAACCCGCGAATTCCGTGCCCCAAGGTATGGTAAAGATTCCGGCAGCCGACTTCGAGTTTCGGTCCGCAGGGATCATGATTGAGGGTGGAAACGATGCCGGGGTCGACGTGCAATACCCCTGGGAGGACACTCCCCGCCGCTTTCATGAGCACAAAGTGCACATCAAGTCCTTCTATATCGACAGATATCCGGTAACCAACGCAGAGTTCAAGAAGTTCCTGGACTCGGCCCGCTATCATCCTCGCGACGATCATAACTTTTTGCGCGATTGGAAGAACGGTGCCTGCCCGCAGGGATGGGGAAACAAGCCGGTGACGTGGGTTTCTCTCGAAGACGCGCGCGCCTACGCCGCGTGGGCAGGGAAGCGCCTGCCCCACGAATGGGAATGGCAATATGCCGCGCAGGGGACCGACGGCCGCACCTACCCTTGGGGCAATGCGTGGAACGCCGCCGCCGTCCCGACGCCAGACCAGCGTCGGGAAATGGGTGCTCCGTCGAGTGTGGATGCCTACCCCCAGGGCGCCAGCCCATTTGGCGTCATGGACCTGGTGGGAAACGTGTGGCAGTGGACAGATGAAGTCGTCGACGAGCACACGCGCAATGGGATATTGAAAGGCGGCAATTTCTATCAGCCACAGGGTTCATTATGGTACTTCCCGCAGGCCTATAAGCTCACCGAGCACGGCAAGTATTTGCTGATGGCTCCGGGCAAGGATCGCTCCGGCACGCTGGGGCTCCGTTGTGTTGTCGAGGCGGAGTGAAGGGCGCGGCGCCAGGGAGTGTCCGAAGAGGGAAGGGCATTTGGCGCTGTTCTGACACGTGACCGGAAGGCTCCGGCGCATTGCGGCCTAAACCAACGTGGCCGCTTGCTGAACCCGGTTGATAGCGTCCGATCCCGCGTCAATCAGGTCGGGCCTTGCGTTGCGGGGCGGTCTCACGTATGTTACCTCCTTGCGGGGAATTCAAAAGGAAAACTCAGGCTTGTATCCATGTCCAAGCGACATCTTCTGTCCGTGGTGGGTTATCTTGTTTCTCTGTCTCTCCCGTCCCCGGTTCTGCAAGCGCAGGGCGACCTAACCGAACGCATCCAGGCCGTGATGAGCGGGCCGGAGTTTGCCCATGCCCATTTTGGCGTCGAAATCTCTTCCCTGGATACGGGCAAGCGCATCTACGCCTTAAATGAGAACAAGTTTTTTGTTCCTGGCTCCACCACGAAGCTGCTCACCGAGGGAACGGCCCTCGAACTTCTCGGCCAGGACTACCGCTTTCACACCCGCGTCTACTGGACGGGCAAGCTCAATTCCAAAGGCCTCCTCGACGGCGACATCGTCCTGGTGGCCAGCGGAGATCCGAATCTATCCGGGCGAATTCAACCTGATGGCACGCTGGCATTTGAAGATGGGGACCATTCTTACGGCGGCCCCGACAGTAAGGGCCTTAGCGGCGATCCCCTATTGGTAGTCGGCCAGTTTGCGGACCAGATCGCGGCCAAAGGCATTCGCAAAGTCAAAGGCCGCGTGCTAATCGACGCCACGTTGTTTCCCGAAGGGACTCGCGAACTAGGAACCGGCGTGGTCGTCTCTCCCATCGTGGTCAACGACAACGTCATCGACGTGCTTGCCAGCCCCGGCGCGACGGAAGGCGCACCCGTCAAGCTCCAGATTCGCCCGGAGACGGCCTACCTGCAATTCGAGAATCACGCCACCACGGGGAAGGCGGGCGTAAAGCCGGAAATCAACTACGATGACGGCACGCTGCGGCCCGACGGCACGCGCACCGTCACGGTTACAGGAACGCTGCCGCTGGGTAAACCCCCTGCCATGCATTCCTATGCGGTGCCGGAACCGGCCCGATTCGCCTCGGTGGCGCTCACGGAAGCGCTGCGCAAACGGAATATTCAAATCGCCCACATCGATCCGCCGCCGCCGGTTGACATCAAGCGACTCGCGGCAAATTACAATGATGCTCATCTTCTGGCGGAGCACATCTCGCCGCCGCTCGGGGAGGAAGTGAAAGTCACACTAAAGGTCAGCCAGAACCTGCACGCAAGTATGACACCTTTTACGCTGGGCGCAATCCTCGCGCATGCATCGAAAGACATCGACCAGGCGGGTTTTGATCGCGAGCACGCCTTCCTGGAAAAGGCGGGCCTCGATTTAAGCGGCGCCGCTCAGGGCGATGGCGCAGGCGGCGACGCTTTCTTCACTCCGGATTTCATGGTGCATTACCTGACCTATATGTCGACGCGGCCCAGCTTCCCGGTCTTCCGCCTCGCCCTTCCGGTTCTCGGTCGCGACGGCACGCTGGTGAAGATTCAAACCGCCAGCCCTGCCGCTGGCCACGTCTTCGCCAAGACGGGAACCTTGGTCGGTTACGATGCTTTGAACAAAAAGTTGATGGTCACGGGAAAAGGCCTGGCAGGTTACATCGACACCGCTGCCGGACAACATCTGGTGTTTGCCGCTTACGTCAATATGGTCGAAGTGTCGAGCGACAACCCCGACGCCCTCAATGAAGTACCTGGCGAGGCCCTCGGCAAAATCGCCGCGGCGGCTTACGATTCCCCCCTTGGACAGTAGCGGGGGGAATTTCGCCTGGTTTTTCGATAGGAGAAAACTGCCCTCCCCCAAAGATCGGTTGATGGTAGATTCAAATTTCGCACACCCTCGTTACTTATACCCTCCCTCGACCTTGAAACCAAAATTGACTTTTCCACGTGGATACCGCTTCTGGACAACATTGAGTTTTCCCGGATTCATGACGTGGACAGTATATCCTGCCGGAACATCGATCTGATATGTAAGGGTGCCCGCAGTCTTGGTCCACCACATGAACACAAACCCATGCGGCGTGGGAGTGCGTCCCTCGCACAAATCAAGCGACAGTTCCGTGAAGCGCAGGTGGACCGCCTTCTGAACCGTGTCCACGCGATAGAGGCCGAGAATATCCCGGTAAAGCGCCGTGACGATGTGGGCTTCAAAAGCATGGTTCAGGCTGGCCTCATTGCTGGTGTTCTCCCACAGGGTGCCGCTGAGTTCCGCCATGTAGAGCAGGTTGGAGATGGCCTCGCGGGCCAGTTGGTCCGCCAATCCGGCGCGCGAGAGGAGATCCTGCCGCATGACATTGCCCATGAAGGCATTGGACGGAGGGATGTCCGGATAAGCTCCCGTGGTGTGCCGCTGCGGGCCGAATTCGGTGCGCAGCGTCTCCCAAAGCTGCGGATATGTTTCCGGCGAGGCAATATCGAAAAAGAACGCGTAGTACTGGCACGTCTCCGTGCGGTTGTGCGTGGGAACAAGTTTTCCATCCTGACGCCCAGCATTATCGACGAAGAACTGGCCGTCGTACGACTGCTGCCGGATGACGGCCCGCAGTGCTTCTGCCTGGTCGATGAAGTGCGGCAGATCGTAAAGCCGCCCCGCCGCAGCGAGCGGCGCCGCATAGAGCATGTTCGTGGGATAGTTCAAGGACTGGATGTAGCGTTGGATTTTGACCACTCGACAAAAACCCAGCCCTTCAGATCTTGCAGCAGCCCGTCGGCATTTTGGAAGGGCCGGAAGTAGTCGAACACTTTCAGCACGCGCGACCGAAGACCCGCAACCATCTCATGATCCCCGCTGCGCTCCAGGTATTGCTCCAGTTGAATGACGAACCAGAGAGGCCACTGGGTCACGAACAGTCCGCCAATATGGTCCGACGGATAGCACATGGGCAACACCCCGTCGGGAATATCCGGGAAGTGATCGGGCAGCAGGTAATTTTCAAACAGGTTCTTTTCCACCTTGGTGTGCCCGCTGAGCAGGGGAGCCGCACTCGCCGAGAATACGGGATCGCAAAGCCATCCGGCGCGCTCGCGGCTGGGGTCATCTATAAAGGTATCGAGGGCATTCGCGCGGTAGCATTCTCTGCCCGCTCGAAACAACTCATTGAGTCTTCCATCACTCGCGTGAAAGTCCGCCGTCCAGATATCCGAAGCCGCGTATTCGCGCAGATAGACGTGGTCGACTTCGCACTCCCCGGTGAGAATCATCAACCTGAGGAACTGAAGTCCGTAGGGCTCGAAGGTCTCGAGATTGTAAACACCGGGGGCCAGCGAGTAGGCGACAACGTTGACGCACATGAGGCGCTTGAAGTCCACATCGCCCTCCACCAGGGTCTCATCAAAAGTGAAGTAGAGCTTCGTGGGAGTGCGAACCGTCACATGCGCGCCGAAAAATCCTGGCAGGACCGTGCCGAAATCGAGCGTCTTGAATTGGCCCGCGCCGAGGCGAATGGGCTGATCCGGGACATAGGGCTCATCGATCCGATTGTTGCGGGTGGTCTCAGTCTTTTGCAGTTCCAGGTAGGGAATCTCGGCGAGTTCTGCCTCGGTGTAACCCAGAAGGCCGGGCCCGATCCGGGCGGCCGAGGGAATGGAGGGGTCCGCCGCCAGACTCTTCGGCGGTGTGGCGCCCCACTTAAACTCCCCTTCTGCGGCGACCAGTTCCGGCTGGCGTTTTGCGTAGTCGGGAAACGGAACCCGTCGCGAAATATACTTGCGGGGCGCAGAAACCGCGCACCTCACAGGCTCCATGGGAGCGTCAGCGTGCTCGCGCCATAACGTCGATTGCGGCTCCAGGTGGTACACCTCGGAAAAAGTGCGTTGGAACGTGTAACGCTGCACTCGCTGCACGCGCTCGGGAAAAATCTTGGCCTCAAAGGGCTGCCCGGCTCCCGCGGTGGAAGCCAGCACCTCTGAATCCGTCGCCACTTCTGCCTGGAGGAACGAGGGTTGATCCAATACATAGAAACTGTTAACGTTGTAGCCGGCCACTTCGACGCAGACGAAATTCCTGCCATTCACCAGCAGTGGAGTGATATCCCAAAGGTCAACCCGGAAGTGGTCTTTAGGGCCGCGAGCAGGTCCCCAAGCGTGGAACTCGCCATTGAGATAGACTCGGTAAAACGTGCAACCTGCCATGCGCAGATAGACATGTTTTCCGGGAGGAACTTCAAACACGGCACGGAATCCCACCCAGAGATTCATCTCCTTTTCCCGCCCCTGCGGCCAGATGGGCTGAGCTGAGCGAAAAGCAATTTCGGAGGCTGGCGGGGCAGATCCCTGCCCAGTTTTCTCATCCGTAGAAGCCGGCAGATTTCCTGGCAAGGCAATGGAGGCAACCGTCGTACCCACCGACCCGCTGAGAAAAGTCCGGCGGCTCAAGGCTTCTTTTTTCTCCGGACGCTTCATAACGCAACTCCTTATTGGTCGTGGGCTGACCCGCCCCGGTAATGGCGGTTGGAGGGGAATACTCGCATGGGCGGAGAGAATTGCAAAGGGTAGAGCGTGAAAGGTGAATTGTGAATTCTCGATGGTGAACAGAATTCGGCGGATGTAGCGCCCCGATGCATCGGGGCGGCTCGTCCCCAATCAACAACCAAAAGCCCCGGACCTTCTATAGAGTCGTCGGCCTTGCCAAGACCCTTTTGGGAACACTTCTCCCCCGCGAGCGGGGAGCGGGGAGACCAACGCGAATGGAATGAGGGAAAATAACAACTTCTCCCCCGCGAGCGGGGAGCGGGGTCAAGGGCGCCCCGCGCAGCGGGGCGTTCATCGTAGACCCTTGACGCCGCTCCCAGCTCGCCCATCCTCGACAGGCGACGAAGCCCTGACTTCTTTCCAGGGCTTCGTCCTAGCAGATTCTTTGGGCTCGTCCTGACCAAGGCTCGCCTCGTCGAATCCTGCGGTAGGCCGATCCCACCAGCCATCTATCCGGTGTGGCTCTTCACCCAACCCTGATTCTTGCTGCAATCTCCCCGCCCGCTGCGGGGAGCCCAAGCGCCCAATCAATCGATCGGTGGACCGAGGTCCACCAAGATCCGCGCCGGGCTACTTGGCATGCGAACCGGCGGTGCCGCGGCCGTGAGAACGGACCAGCCAATACAGCCGCACCGCCAGTTGCCGCGCCATGGCCACTTTCGCCACGTTGGCACCTCGCCGAAACTTCAACCGTTGATGCTTGCGCCGGAGCTCCGGATCGTACTGTGCCGCGCTTTGTCCGGCTTCCACCAGCAGCCAGCCCAGCAGGTCATTGCCTTACTTGCTGATGTGCCCCAGCCGCTGATGTCCCGCGCTGGAGTATTCGCACGGATTCAGTCCCAGGTAACTCACCACCTTGCGGCTGTTCGCAAACCGCTCCACCGGCCCCACGCCTTTCTGCTGCATCAAAATCACTACTTCCGGACGGCGCTCCGCCTCCGCCTTCACCACCGCATCCAGCTCTTCGATCCGCGGGTCCAGCCGGTCCAGCAGTTCCAGCAATTCCTGCCGCCGCCGGCTCGCCCAGGGCCCTAAGTCCAGCGCCAGCAATTCCGCTCGCCCCTGCTTCGTCCACAGCTTGCGCTTCCGGCACACCCCTTGGTTCATCGCCAGGTAGTGCAGTTGATTCTTCACCGAGGTTCGCATCGACACCAGCTTGTTCCGATGCTGCAGCAGTTGCCGGACGTCGCGCTCCTCCGGCATGGGGATCCAGATGCGCGGAAAACGGTTGGTGAGCAGTAGATCCAGCAGGTGCTCGGCGTCGCGCGTGTCCGTCTTCTGCCGCCACACCACACAGGCGCGAATCTTCGCCGCGTCCCCCACCCACAACTCGTGCCCCCATTCCCCCAGCAGCCGCTCGAACCACTGCGTGCACCCCGTGGCCTCAATCCCCACCCGCGCTTTTTCCGGAAGACCAGCGTAAAACTTCCGCGCCTCGCAGTTCTCGTGCTCTAACCGGCGCGTCACGATCTCTCCCGTCGTCAGGTCCAAATACGCAATTTGTTGGAAGCGTGTGTGCAAATCACATCCTATAATCAACATCGTCGGCTCCTTTCCCGGCATTCCTTGGTCAAGACCTAAACCAAGTTTACCGGTTCGGGGGAGCCGACGACTTTATCGAATCAACCAAACAGG
>JBEKLF010000273.1:0-11101 GCA_050010335.1 Terriglobia bacterium | reverse complement strand
GCCATCGAGGCGTTCATCGCGGCCTATGCCCAAAATGCCAGGCCGTTCAAGTGGCGGAAGCGCGAGGTCGAGGGTTCGCAGCTTCGAAATACTATCGTTAACTTACGCAACTAAGCACTAGTCTTGCCGATGCGGCGCGGAGCAATCAGTAAGACATTTGCCCCAGCCTCCAGGTACTCCATAAAGAGTTTCAACTCCTGCTCTCGGTCCCAGAATCTATCTCCAACGACCCAATTGCCGAGTGCTCTTTTCATTGATTCCCCCTGCCAACAAAAATGTTGGTACTAGACAATGCAAATCGTAGGTCACAACAATTCCGTTGTCAACGATTTTGTTGTGAACTTATGTTGACTGCAACTACTTGATTCTATTGTGATCCAGTAGCACGGACCTGTTCTTGAGGTTGCGGCTCTTCATCCGGAATCGAGCCTTTCATTTTCAAATCCGCGTGCACCCATCAGTGGCCGGGAGGGCGCGATCGTTACCAAGCCCAATCGGGGGCTGGCGCAGAGTTCTGTAGTTTGAGGTCTGTCGAGCTCGCGCGGCGAATCGTCGCGGCGAATGGGGTCAGCAGATCGGATCGACGGCCGCCAGAGAAGCGCCGCCGCCCGCGCTATCGTGCTCTGGACATCACCGCGGGCAGGATGTTGATGATGCGGGTGGAATAGCCAGCCGGTAGCTTTATAGAAAAGGAATAAACTCGTAGACCATCATTTTCTAGATGGGTTTTTCCTCATCGTCGGCGGAGCTTTTGGTCGAGCTTATTCAACAGGGCGAGTCCTCTGGCGGCAGACCCTCTGGCGGCGAGAGCGTGAAACCTTAGCTCGGCATCGTGTTGGGCGAGGGCGACAGTCGCCAACTCGTCGATCAGCTTATTCATGCTGATCCTCCGGCTATGGGCCAGCCGGCGTAGGCGTGCGTGTTTCACTTCTGGTAACCGGATGGTGAGGGTGCTCATGCAGGCTCCTTTAGAAATTCGTGCGGTGACACTGTGCGCAAGCCGGGAAATCGAAGTTGGGCGCGGCGAAAATCGCGCACATTGTTGGTTACGATCATTTCGGCGCCTCCGGCGACGGCCAGTTCAACGATGTGATTGTCTCCCTCGTCCGGCAGGTTGGGCCGCCAGGAAAAGTAGATTTCCACCCACTCGCAGACGCTCAAGAAGGCCGCAAAGAACTCTTGTCGCTCGCGCTCCGAGAGTGGGCACGAACGGAACAGATGCCTTCGGCCGAGCACGTCCTCGTACTCCATAAATAGCGCCTGCCCGATCAGCGGCCTCCACTTGCCTTCCAGGCAGGCACGAATCACCTCGCGGTTGTGCCCGGCTCGCTTGAGCAACGCCCCGGCAAGAACGTTCGTGTCTATCACAGTTCGGCGCAAAGTCTATGATAGCATATATGCTGCCATCCGGCCGCTATCGTGCTCTGGACATGACCGCGCGCAGGATGTTGTTGATGCGGGTGGAGTAGCCATCTCCATAGCGCCTGAGCCAGTCGTAAATGTCGCGGTCCAGGCGGGCGGCGATCAGCACCTTGGGCGCACGGCGGAATTGCGCCAGTTGTTCATCGGTCAGCGGAGGGATGTCCGAGTAGTCGATATCGGAATCCTCTCCGGCGGCCTGCCGCTTCGCGATCCGGGCCAGGACCGCCTGTTGCCGCTTATTCAGCGGCCTGCTGAAGATAGATTCGGCGCTCATGCTGATTAGCTTCCCGCGCCGAGTCCCCGATCGACAAGGAAAAGCCGCGAGCCAACCGGACTCCTTCTCGGTTCGACATTATGTCTCCGTCGTAAGGTTTGTGCGTATCAGGTCCGCCGGGCTGTTAGAATGTCACCCTGAGATTCGCCCTTTGAGGGCGCAGGAGGCCCCATGCATCGCATCTTTCGGAAAGTATTTATCTTGTGTATAGCTCTCTGGATGTTTCCAATACTGGGCCTATGCTCGGCGATAAAAGCCGGCGCCGCGCGGGTGGACATTACTCCGCCGCTCGGACTCAGGATGTACGGTTACGGCGGCCGCAAGGAGGGAGCCACCGGCGTCCGGGACCCGCTGTATGCGCGGGTATTGGTGCTGGAGGCGGGAGATCAGCGCCTGGCGATCGTGGTCTCGGACCTCGGCCGGGTCTTTGCTCCGGCGTGGATCGAGCGCTTGCGGCGGGACGCGAAAGAAAAATACAGCATAACTTACGTTTTGCAGGCGGCCATTCACACCCACTCGGGTCCCGAAATCACCGATGACTATCCACCGCGCGAAGGCCCGGACTGGGAAACCCCGATCCTCGAGAAAATCGAGCACGCCATCGGGGAGGCTTATCAGGGCGCTGTGGAGGCGCGCATCGGCGCCGGCTATGGGGTGGCCTATATCGGCCATAACCGGCTGCGGGAGCAACCGGACGGCCGTTTCGGCTGGTTCGAGGTCAACCCCACCATGGTGCCCACCTCCCCGGTCGATCCCACGGTGTCGATTCTCCGCATCGATAACATGGCAGGTGACCCCATTGCCATCCTCGTGAACTACGCCTGCCACCCGGTGATTTTCGGCCCCGACAACCTGCAATACTCCGCCGACTGGCCGGGGGTGATGGATGCGACGGTGGAGCGCGCGTTCGCCGGGGAGAATTCCCGCCCGGCGCCGCTCTGCTTCTTCCTGCAAGGCGGGGACGGTGACATCAACCCCTACTATGCCGTCACGCCGCTCGCGCAAGACGCCGTGGGGCGCCGCGATTGGACCGGCAACCGTCTGGGCCAGGAAGCCGCGCGCGTGGCGAAGGGCATCGTGACCAAGCCGGAACCCGAGGGCAGCTTGCAATTCACCGAAGATTTGTTGGATATGCACTGGCGCTGGAACCAGGACAAATACCGCGCCGCGACGCTGACCTCGTGGGGCCCGGAAGCGGCAGCAGACTTTGACCGCCACCGCAACGACCCCTTGCGCCTGCCCGTGGCCACGCTACTCATCAACAAGCGCATCGCCCTCATGGCCCTGCCGGGCGAGCCCTTTGTGGATTTCCAAACCGATTGGCGCAATCGCTGCCCGGTGCCCGACGCCTTTTTCATGGGTTATTCCAATGCGGACTTTGGCTACCTCCCCACCGTGCTGGCAGCTTCGCGGGGTGGCTACGGCGCCGCCAGCACCGCCACGCTCGTGGAAGTGGGTGCGGGGGAACGCATGGTGAATCTGGCGCTGGTGCGCGTATATGAAATGCTCGGCCGTCTGGTTGACGAACCGGAAGATCTAAAGAAGAAATGAAGGAGCAGCGTGTGGGAGAGCGCGGAGGTCCGCTTGACATTCCTCCTCGGGGGGATATGATAACCACCGACAAAACGCGATCTCCGATGCGAGGTGAACATGGCGCAAAACGAAATTCCCAGCTTTAATCGTCGATCCTTTCTCAGCAAGTCGTTGGCGGCCGGAGCAGCGGCTTCGGCATTCACGATCTTGCGCCCCGAACTGGTGCGAGGCGCGGGGAAGGAGAAACTGCGAGCGGGCTTGGTGGGCTGCGGTGGACGCGGCACGGAAGCAGTCGCGGACCTTCTGAGCGCTGATCCGCATGTCGAACTCGTGGCCATGGGAGACATCTTCGACGACAAGCTCCAGGCCTCGCTCGCCAAGCTGCGCGATCCCAAGTTCCTGTCAGAGGCGAGCCCGAAGAACGCCGCGGCCTTCACGGGCCAGCCCCTGGCGGAATTAGTGGAATCCATCCGGAAGCGCGTCACGGTGGATCCGGAACATTGCTTTGTGGGATTTGATGCCTACCGCAAGGTCATCGCCTCGGAGCTTGACGTGGTGCTGCTGTGCACTCCCCCCGGCCATCGGCCCGCGCAATTCGAAGCGGCGGTGAATGGCGGAAAGCACATTTTCACGGAAAAGCCCATCGCGACCGACGCGGTGGGAACGCGCCGCTTCCTTGCTTCGGCCCAGAAGGCTCGGGAAATGAAGTTGATCGTCGCCGCCGGCACCCAGCGCCGCTCGCAAAAAGATTACATTGAAACCGTGGCGAAAATTCACGACGGCGCCATCGGCGAAGTGGCCGCCTTGAGCGCCAGCTACCTCAGCGGACCGGTAATGCACGTTGACCACCGCGATCCGGCCTGGGGCGACATGGAATGGCAGCATCGCAACTGGTACTCATTTGTGTGGATCTGCGGAGACCAGATGGTGGAGCAGCACATTCACACCATCGACTTCTGCAATTGGGTGATGAACGCCCATCCCGCTAGTGTGGTCGCCTCCGGCGGAACCGCCTGGCGCCCCCGCGAGGAACTGTACGGCAATATTTACGACCACCTGACCGCCGATTACGTGTACCCGAATGGCGTGCATCTCTATAGCGCTTGCCGGCAGTACCCCAAAGGCGGATATCGCAAAGTGTGGAACACCGTGGCGGGCTCTAAGGGGCACAGCGACGGCATTGACATGGGTTCGCCGGGTATGGACCCTTACGTCCAGGAGCACGCCAGGATGGTGGCCAGTATTCGCGGCGACGCTCCCTACGTGAACGATGGCGTGCAAGTCGCGGAGAGCACGCTGACCTGCATTATGGCCCGCGAGGCGGCCTATTCCGGCGTGGAGATTACCTGGGACCAGGCGATGGCTTCGCAACAGGATCTCCAACCCAAGGCCTTCGACTACAAAATGGCGATGGATGTGCCTCCGGTTCCTGTTCCCTGTCAGTATAAGTTTGTTTGACCTGCGGCCTTCAAAACACGTCAACGCTGCGCTTGCTTGCACCCCCATCTTGATTTCTGTTCGCCGATCCATCTACCAGTACGGGCTTCGGGCAAGGCGAGGGGCAGGGCTCCGCCACTGAGGATCTCATCGTGGAAAGTGTCAAGATCGAACTTTGGTCCTGATTCTTTGACTATGATTCGAGATCTTCATCCACGACAATTCTCAGGGCGCGAAGAAATTGGGTGTCTTGCGTGGTCAGGTGAAATTCGGGATCGGGGCGGGCGTCGGCGTTGAGTTTCTGGCGATGCACAAGGTTTACCTCACCGCGCTTGTTGAAGCCAATGGTGACTTCCAAAACCAGAAAGAGATCGTAGCCGGCGCTACGGATACGCGACATGACCTCGGCAATCCGGTCGGAATCGGAAAGGGACTCGTTGATGGCGTCGCCTAATTCTTTAATCAGGCGTTTGAAATTGTCGTCCAGCTCCAAAACTCACCTGGCATGTCGAGGGTGGCTTGCAAAATCAATTCTAGGATTGCCGCCGATGGACGTCAAGGCGAAACGCTGCGGCAGAACATAACACCTTGCAATCAAAGCAGGTTTGCAGGCGCCCATCCCATCCCTGCGGGCATGGACACGCTCACACGCTGCCTGGAGCGAGACGGTATTTGACTGCACCCCGGTTTGTCCTTACGATAACGTACCGGGAGTTAGAGGAGCCCTCGCAGGACGGGAAGGGGAGGTTTTGAGTCGACTCGGAAGTTTGTTGCATTATTGGTTTCTCAACGCGAAGCGGTTGTTTCACATGCTCATCGCGCTTCTATTTATGGCATTGACGCTCATGAGCGCGTCACTCACATATTCAGAGTGGGAGGGTTACCGGAATACTCCGGAAGAAGGACTGGTCCACTTCACCATGTTCGGGGGATTCACCGTATTCCTGGCGATACTTTGCCTTTACTCTTTTGTGAGGGCGCGAAACGTGCGCTGACTTCGCGGTTCAGGTCGGCCCGCGGGACGGCGCGGCGCCTTTTTTCAGTTGCCCATTATGGCTGCAAATCACGCCAAAGAACTCAAAGCGAAATTCGTAACGGGCTCGGGGTTGGAACTGAAAAGGTTCCATACGCCCCCGGACCTTGACGGCTGGGACTATGAGCATCAGGCGGGGTACCCGGGTGAATACCCCTATACGCGCGGTGTCTACCCATCGCTTTACCGGAGCCACCTATGGACCATGCGCCAGTATGCGGGTTTCGGCTCGGCGCGCGAATCGAATGCGCGCTACCGTTATCTGCTTTCGCAAGGGCAAACCGGCCTCTCCGTGGCGTTTGACCTTCCCACCCAAATTGGCTTTGATTCTGACCATCCCCTGGCGCGGGGTGAAGTGGGCCGCGTGGGTGTGGCCATCGACTCCCTCGAGGATATGGAAATGCTCTTTGTGGGAATTCCGCTCGAGCGCGTCTCGGCGTCGATGACCATCAACGCCACCGCCGCGATTTTGCTGGCGCTCTATTTCGCCGTGGCAGAGAAGCAAGGCGCGGATCTCACCCGGTTGTCGGGCACAGTTCAGAACGATATTTTGAAAGAATACATCGCGCGCGGCACTTACATTTATCCACTCGCTCCCGCGCTGCGCGTCGTGACCGATATCTTTGCCTTCTGCCGCGACCGCGCCCCCGAGTGGAACACCATCTCTATCAGCGGCTATCACATTCGCGAAGCCGGATCCACCGCCGTGCAGGAAGTGGCTTTCACCCTGGCCAACGCCATCGCTTACGTGGAAGCGGCGCTGGCGCGGGGCCTGGCGGTGGATGAATTCGCCCCGCGCCTGTCGTTCTTCCTGAATGCGCATAACGATCTGCTGGAGGAAATTGCCAAATTCCGCGCTGCACGGCGGCTGTGGGCGCGGATCATGCGTGAACAATTCCAAGCCAAGGACCCGCGCTCCTGGATGTTCCGCTTCCATACTCAAACCGCCGGCTCCACGCTCACCGCGCAGCAGCCCGACGTGAACATTGTGCGCGTCACGCTCCAGGCGCTGGCGGCCGTGCTGGGCGGGACGCAATCGCTTCACACCAACGCTCGCGATGAAGCCCTGGCCCTGCCCACGGAAGCTTCCGCGTTGCTGGCCCTGCGCACGCAGCAGATTCTGGCCACGGAAAGTGGCGTGGCCAATACCGTCGATCCGCTGGGGGGCTCCTACGTCATCGAAAAGCTCACCGATGAAATCGAGGGGCAGGCCCGTGAATACCTGCGCAAAATCGATGCGATGGGTGGCATGGTGCGCGCCATCGAGTCGGGGTACGTGCAGCGCGAGATTCAGCAGGCGGCCTACGATTACCAGAAAGCGATCGAGCGAGGCGGCCGGGTGGTGGTGGGCGTGAACCAGTATGTGGAGGAGGCGAACACTTCCCGCAGTGAAGAGCCGCTGGGCCGGACTGCGGGCCCTGCGATGCTTCCTTTCCGGATCGATCCCGAAATCGAGCGCACCCAGGTGGAACGCCTGATCAGGCTGCGCGCCCGCCGCGACGCCGCGAGCGTGGAAACCACTCTCCGCGCCGTGGAGGAGACCGCGCGAACCGGCCGCAACATACTGCCCGCCATCCTCGACGCCGTCAAGGCCTACGCCACCGTAGGGGAAATCTCTGACGCCCTGCGCCGCGTTTTCGGCGAATATCAGGAGGCGGTGGTGATTTGATAGCACGCGCGATTCTACGACAATACGCAAAGGACACTAAATGCCTGCTCTGACTTTTCTCGGCGCGACCGGCACGGTAACCGGCTCGAAATATCTGCTGGAAGCCGCCGGCGAAAGACTGCTGGTCGATTGCGGACTTTTCCAGGGCGACAAAGAGCTGCGGCTGCGCAACTGGAATCCGCTGCCCGTGCCGCCCTCGAGCATCCAATGGCTGCTGCTGACGCACGCGCATCTTGACCACGTTGGATATATTCCACGCTTGGTGAAAGACGGCTTCCGCGGTCAGATCCTGACCTCTTCGGCCACCGTAGATCTCGCCAAAATCGTCTTGCCGGATTCCGGTCATCTTCAGGAAGAAGACGCAGAATTCGCTAACAGGAAAGGATTCAGCAAACACGCTCCCGCTTTGCCGCTCTACACGTACGAGGAAGCGATGCAGTCGCTCGAATACCTCCGCGCCGTGAACGCTGAGGAACCGTTGGAGATTTCGCCGCATTTCACCATTCGGAGCTTTTTTGCGGGACACATCCTGGGTGCGCGAATGATTGAAGTGACGGTCCGGGAAAACGGCGCCGTGAAAAGACTTCTCTTCTCCGGAGACCTGGGCCGCTTCCCTCAGTTGATCATTCCTGAGCCGGTTGTGCCTGAAGACGGGTTCGATTACATGCTGCTGGAATCCACCTACGGCGACCGCTTGCACCCGAAAGAAGACATTGGCGCGCGCCTGACGTCGATCGTGGAGTCGACGGCCGGCCATGGCGGCACCGTAGTGATTCCTTCCTTCGCTGTGGGACGCACGCAGGAACTGCTCTTTTTGTTTCGCGAATTGATCGAAGAGAAAAAGCTGCACTCGCTGCCCATCCACGTGGACAGCCCCATGGCGATCGACGTGACTCATCTTTACGAAAAGCACCAAGAGGACCACAGCCTCGAATTGGATGCGATGGAAGCGCAGGGAATCAAGCCCTTCTCTCCGCCCAACCTGCACTTTGACAAGACGGTGGACGAATCCAAGCACCTCAACGACGCGCATTACCCGATGATCATCATTTCGGCAAGCGGCATGGCGACGGGCGGCCGCGTGGTTCATCATCTGGAACGCTGCCTGCCGGACCATCGCAATACGATTCTGTTTGTGGGATTCCAGGCGGCGGGGACGCGCGGGCGGGCGATACAATCCGGCGCCAAGGCCGTGAAAATGTACGGTCACGATGCGCACGTGAGGGCGCGCATTGAGACCATCGAAAACCTGAGCGCCCATGCGGACTATGGGGAAATCCTTGCCTGGCTCAAGCGATTCAGCAAGGCTCCGGGCAGAACTTTCATGGTGCATGGTGAGCCCAAAGCCAGCGAAGCGCTGCGCCAGCGCATTGGCCAGGAACTCCACTGGGACGTCACGGTGCCGACCTATCTGGAGCGCGTGACGTTATGAAGCGGCGGAAGCGGGGAAGATGATGGCCATCGCCTATTCGCTTGCCCCTGGAGTGGGGGGTCCGCAGGCAGGGGCGAGGCCGAGTTGATCTGCAATATTACGCATGGCAGTAATGCAGAAAGTAATATGATCATCGAGGGGGACGCCCAACTCCTCCGCGCCTTTGTTAATGTCCTCGCGGCTCACCGAGCGCGCAAAAGCTTTGTCCTTCATCCTTTTTCGCACGGACTTCGCTTCCAGGCTGGCGATTCGGTCGGGCCGGACTAAGGAACATGCCGTAATGAACCCCGCCACCTCATCACAGGCAAAAAGCACTTTGGCCAAAAGTGTGTCGCGGGGAACTCCGGTGTAATCGGCGTGGCCGAGAATGGCGCGGCGCACCTCTTCCGGCACTCCTCTTTCCTTGAGAATCTCGCTCCCCTTGACGGGGTGGTCGGGAGCGTTCGGATAGATCTCATAATCAAAATCGTGGATCAACCCCACGACACCCCACTTTTCCTCATCTTCACCGAACTTGCGGGCATAGGCGCGCGCGCAGGCTTCCACGGCCAGCGCGTGCTTCCGCAAGTTCTCGTTCTTCGTGTACTCACAAAGGAGTTCCCACGCCGTTGGGCGGTCCATGACTTCCTCCTTCCAACAAACTGATGATTATATGACGCCCCAGTGCCGCACCCCAAGCACGGAAGCGCAATGGGGGGCCCGCCGATTTGCCGTCAATGTCTGCCGGGCTGCTTAAAGACCACGCCCTCCTTCATCACGAAGTTGACGTTTTCAAGTATGCTTATATCCTTCAGGGGATTTCCAGAAACTGCGACAAGGTCCGCGAACTTACCTGGTTCGACCGAGCCGAATTGGTTCTTCATGTCGACCAAATCCGCACCAGAAACCGTGGCCGCACGCAAGGCTTGGGCGGGTGTCATGCCGTATTTCACCATCAGCGGAAACTCCTTTGCCGGATTGATGCTCCACTCGAAGCCCCCCACGTCGGTGCCGAAGGCGATTTTCACGCCCGAATTGAGAGCGCGGCGAAACGTTTCCGCATGAATCGCCACGCCGCCTTCCCATCCCGGAAACCCGCTCGCCTGATGAATTTCCTCGGCGTAAACGAAGATGTACAGCGTCGGCACGTACCACGTTCCGTGCGCCACCATGGTCTTCAAGTCGTCGTCCGCGATGTAAGCTCCGTGCTCGATGGAATCCGCGCCCGCCTCCAGCGCGCTATGGACGCCCTCCAAACCCATGGCATGCGCTGCCACCTTGTGATGTTCACGGTGCGTTTCATCTACAATGGCGTGGAACTCCTCTGGCGTAAAGGTGGGGATGCTGTGCACCACGCCGTCGGCAGTGGAAACACGCTGGTCGGCGTAAACTTTAATCCAGTCTGCCCCATTGCCAATCTGCTCGCGCACCGCTCTGCGGCACGCATCGGGCCCGTCCACCACCTGGACCCCGTGCGGCAGTTTCAAGGCGGGGTCATAGCCAAGGAGTGCATAGGCGCCCGTCACGTCGAGCGCACGCGTCACCACCAGCATGCGCGGCCCGGGAATGACGCCTTGCTTGATGGCGTCGCGAATGGAGACGTCCGCGTAGTAAGCACCCTCGGTTTCCAAGTCACGGATGGAGGTGAATCCGTACTCGAGGGCGCGGCGCGCCGCCTGCGTTCCCCAGATGGTGCGATAAGGCAGCGACCACTTCAGAATCTGCTCGTCGTATTGTCCCGGCTTCTGATCGCCTTGCAGAAGAATGTGCGTGTGCGAATCCACCAGCCCCGGCAGACAAGTTTCCGCGCCGAGGTCGATGAAGTCAGCGCCGGCGGGCCGGGCAAAGTCAGTCGTGTAATTCGTGACTGCGCGGAACTTGCCGCCTGCAATCTCCACCAATACGTTCCGGCGCGGTTCATCCGATACCTCGTCAATTAGCGTGCCGCAGTGAATCAATGTGACTTGGTCGTTCATTCCGGCCTGTGGGGCCGGCGGTGCTGCGATCACCATGCGGCACAACCCTGCGAGAAAGAGAGATAGCGTTAGGAGCCGGGGCGTTTTCAAAAGCGGCTTGTATTTCATCGGGTCCTCCAGATTGAGCTTTTTTGGGGCTGGCAAACGGGAGTATATCAGAGGCCGGGCGGCGTGGAAGTGGCGAGATGTAGTCGCGGGGAAAGAATAGAAATCCCAATGTGACGGAAACTGCGATTCAGACAGTAAGAAACCAGGCTGGGCGGCCGACCAGCGCTCGGTCTGTCAACAGGTCTATCCGATCCGCCCGCACGGCTCTTGACGGCCTTTCCGACGGCCAGTTGTCCAC
>JBEKLF010000272.1:0-11155 GCA_050010335.1 Terriglobia bacterium | reverse complement strand
GGTGGACAACTGGCCGTCGGAAAGGCCGTCAAGAGCCGTGCGGGCGGATCGGATAGACCTGTTGACAGACCGAGCGCTGGTCGGCCGCCCAGCCTGGTTTCTTACTGTCTGAATCGCAGTCCGTTTTGAAGCTTGAATTGAAGGAAGTACAGCCCCGGTGGTCGTGAGCGTCTTTGCGCGTCATGCCTCGGTACCTTCCCTCTTTGAAAGCCCTCTCTCGAAAGGAGCAAGCACATGATTCGATCTATGGAGGAGTTTACCTCCGCGTTCCAGGCCGCTCGCTGTGTCTCAACACCGCTTGTGGCCATACGCACGGCAGACCCCGCCAGCACCACGCATTTCATCACCGAAACTCTCAAGCAAGACCGCGAGCTTCCACCCGTGCTCGGTTGGGATGTTGTGCGCGGCCTCTATGCGATCGGCAAGAATAGCGGCGACGAACTGGCGCGCGTGCTGGGCGAACGTCAGGCTGCGACAATTGGGCCGGTCGATGCCCTGTATTTGGCCCAGCAACTTTGCGAGGACGGTGTCCTGCTCTACTCGAACGCCCACCGGTTCTGGAATGACCCCGGGGTGATGCAAGGGATCTGGGACCTGCGAGATTCATTCAAGGCGACTGGCCGGATGCTGGTATTACTGGCAGCGCCCGGCGCGACGTTGCCGCAGGAATTGGGTCAGGACGTTCTCATTCTCGATGAGCCTTTGCCGTCAACTTCACACCTGGAGCAGATTGTTCGGGAGACTTTCAACGCCGCCAACCTGAGTGAGCCCGAGCGTCCGGTGATCGTTAAAGCGGTAGACGCCCTGATTGGCCTGGCCGCATTCCCGGCGGAACAGGCACTGGCGATCTCATTGGTCAAGCGCCAGCTCGATACCGAAGACCTGTGGGAGCGAAAGCGCCAAATCATTGAGCAAACACCGGGCCTGTCGGTGTGGCGAGGCGGTGAGACCTTTGAGGACATTGGCGGGGTCCAAAACGTAAAGGACTTTTTGCTGGCAGTGCTTCGAGGGATTGATCCTCCCCGCGTCATTGTTTTCATTGATGAGATCGAGAAGGCATTTGCGGGAACCGGCACCGATCTCTCAGGGGTGAAGACGGAGATGACGGGGACGATACTCACTTATATGCAGGACCGTGAGGCGGACGGTTTGGTATTTGTCGGTCCAGCCGGGGCAGCCAAGAGCGCAGCCGCGAAGGCCACAGGTGGTACCGCTGGAATTCCCACGATCGCTTTCGACCTACCGGCCATGGAGAGTTCTCTGGTGGGTGCTTCCACTGAGCGTCTGCGCACGGCGCTCCAAATCATCGACGCAGTTTCGCAAGGGCGAATGCTGTTCATTGCGACTTGCAATTCCATCGCGAGCTTGCCACCCGAACTGCGTAGGCGTTTCACGGTGGGGACATTCTTCTTCGACCTGCCTACAGCCGATGAGCGGGAGACAATCTGGCGAATCTATCTCAAGAAGTACGGGGTGTCGGGCGAGCTTCCGAACGACGAAGGCTGGACCGGTGCGGAAATCAAAGAGTGCTGCCGGAAAGCACATCGCTTGGGAATAACTCTCGCTCAGGCATCGAGGTACATTGTACCGATTGCACGTTCAGCGGCTGAGCAAATCAAGGCGCTACGCCAGATGGCATCTGGGAGGTTTATCAGCGCCTCTATGCCGGTTGTCTACCGCTACGAAGAGGAAACTGCTGCGGCTGGCCGGCGTGTCATCCGGGAGTTGAGCGGGCCGCTCACCGTCATGCCACCCTCGAAATCAGAGGTCTGAATGCCTCTTGCCAGGTGAAGGAATCCCTTCTCACTTTCCTAGAGAGACGGTGAAAGTCGGGTGGCACTCGACGGCGGGATCGTTCGTTACCGACTTGGTCGATTCGCCGCTGCGGATGGTGAACTCCATGGGGGGTTTCTTCAGCTTTTCGGGTAGGCCTTCCATCCGTGCCTTACCGTCACTGTTGGTGCCGACTTCTAGGTCGGTATCTCGCTTGCTCATGAAACCGTACTTCACCTTGACGTGGATCTTGGCGTCAAAAACCGGCTTATTGGATGTGTCGACTACGGTGAAGTCTGCGGTACACGATCCCATGTCGCCACTGATGGTTGGCACGTCGGCCGGGTTCCCGGCTAGGGACTGGGCACCCGCTACGCAGAGGAAAAACGCAGCCAGCATCCAAAAGACAATCCTTTTTCCTGCGAGCTAGGAACTGGCAGCCCGCACAACTTGCCCGCTCTTTGAAGAACTCACAGTGATTCTCCTGCTTGAATCAAAGAATGAACCTTCAATTATAGAACATGTGCTGGAAGCCAGGTCAGTCTTCTTTTCTGGCGTGGGTTTACGCACCCGAAGGTTCGTTGGTGGAGTTCAAACTGGGAATCTCCGTTAAGAGTTTCAACTACAAATAGGAGGAACAAATGGCAACAGCATTACCAATCCTGGATATCCAGGAACCGGGCACGGATTTGGCCCGGAAAACAGTCTTTATCAAGCTTCACTTGGGCTTGCTGGGCAACAGTCGCAAGGTTAGCTCATCCCAGGTCGAAGTGGACGCCGACAAGGAACTCATCCGGGTGGCGAAAACGTTGCTCGACTCGCCAGAGCTTCAGGCCATCAGGACACTCGATGGTGACCTTCGTCGCTACCTTTACGACACGTGCCTGCCATTCGAGGTGGGCATCCACCTTCTGCCGTTGGGCTTGCTCGAAACGGTAGATGAAAAGCTGGGCGAGTTCAACGAGAAGCGCCGGGCCTTGGTGGAAGTGTTCCTCGCTGCTTACCCGCGCCTTTGCCAGGAGGCCGCAGGGCGACTGCGCACGCTCCATAACCCGGCTGACTATCCACCTGTGGAGGAAGTTCGTTCCCGATTTACCTTCACTTGGCAATACGTCAGCTATGGCGTACCGGAACAGCTCCGGGAGATTTCAGCCCGTATGTTCCAGACGGAGCGGGACAAAGCCGTCCAGGCCATGTCGGAAGCTTGCGCTGAAGTCCAGCAGGTGATGCGTGCTTCGCTGCTGGAACTGGTCAGCCACCTGCGCGACCGGCTCGCAGATCAGCCGGATGGCAAGCCCCAACGTCTGCGGGAATCAACCCTGCAAAAGCTGCGTGATTTCCTGGGGACGTTCGACTTGCGCAACGTAGTGGACGACCAGGATTTGAAGGAACAGGTCGATAAGGCGCGAGCCCTGCTGGAGGGAGTGAGCACGGATGCCTTGCGACACATGCCCCTGATTCGCTCCCGCGTGCGGGAGGGCATGGCAAGTCTCGCCACTCAGATGGATATGCTGGCTGGTGATCACGTCAGCCGCAAGTTTCGATTTGATGAGGAAGGAGGACACAACTCGTGTGCCAATGTGTGAACAGAGTAACGCTTATCGGGTTTCTGGGGGACGCGCCAGAACTTAAATTCAGCCAACAAGGCAAGCCCGTCTGTACGTTTAGCCTTGCGGTCAACGAGAGGTGGAAAGACCCGGCAGGCGCTCCCCGGGAACGGGTGGAGTGGTTTCAAATCGTCTGCTTCGCCCGCCTGGCGGAGGTTTGCGGTGAATACCTGAATAAGGGCAGGCACGTTTATTTGGAAGGCCGGTTGCAAACCCGGAAGTGGAAAGGCCCTGAAGGCGAAAAGCGCACGACAATCGAAGTTGTGGCCAACCAGATGCAGATTCTAGACCCGGCACCCAAGAACGGGAACGGTCCGAGGGCAGATGAATCCTCGAAGCCCGCTGGGCCCATCAATGAGGGCGACAATCCCTTTAACGAGATGGCGAGCGAGTCGATGGATCAAGAAATTCCGTTTTAGGGCTGCCCCTGGCAGCTCCCGCATCGAACTTGTTGCAGGATGTGTCGTGGCTCCGTATGGATCGACTGAGGTGATCCGTCAACTCCCGCAAGTCCCTTCGGGAAATCGCCCCGACGAGTCGGGGCGCCATCCTACATCAGGGAAGTGGGGGTAGAGCTTTTCTCTCGCACCCGACTACGGAGACCGCCCCACCCCCAAACCCTGCACCCAACCACGGGCTTACTTCCTGGCTATCAGAATCGGCAGTTGCTGGATCAGCACAGGGGCCTGAGCGAGGATCTGCCTTTCGGCCTTGGGCGCCGGGTAGTAGAGAACCAGACCGACGTCCGCAAGGCGCAGGGTGCGAACCGTGCCTCTCTCTCCCTGCCGCTCGACGATCAGCTCGTTCTTGCCGGAGAAGCTGTCGTCGTGCACCGGTGACATAATGATTCTTGCCGAGAGGTTTTCCCCACGGACTAACACAGTGTTAGGGGGGGAGACGCTGGAATTGACGGTGAACGAGTAGTTTCCAGGGGGCAGAACGGCCTGTCCCCAGCGGACTTCAAAGGGCAGATTGAACTTACCCGCGGCTGTCTGCGCGTTGGCCAGGCTGGTCCCCATACACGCGGTCAGCAGGGCAAGCACCGCAAATTTGATCAGTCTCAAGCTTCGATTCGATTTCATAACCATCCTCCTCAGTGGAATTGGGCAACGACGCTGCATTTGTTGCCTCATCTCTTAATGCGCAAATGGGGTGCGAAAACTGTAGTGCCGCGCGGTATTTTCCCGGTAGGGGGTCGGTTGGTCTTTTTGCAGGCGCACATCATGGCGTGCCCCTACAGCAAATTGACCCATGCCCATTCTTCCCGGCCGGTTGCGAACAGATGTGATAGGTTCTTACCAATCGTAGTAGGATTAAGAGAGTTAGAGAGCCGGTCATGTTGAGGGCAGCGAACCGTCCACGCCTCTTCTTGTTCCAAGGAATGGCCGGGGGCCTCGTTTCGCGCAGACTGACAGGACTGGCTTTTTTGCTTACACCCACCCTCGGCCAAGGAGGATGCATGGCGGAGATCCGTGCCCACGATGTCACGCAACTGCTCCAGGCCTGGCGCGAGGGGGACGCGCGGGCGCTCGACAAGCTCATGCCCCTGGTTTACCGCGAGTTGCACCGTCTCGCGCAAGGCTACATGGCGCACGAGCATCCCGGTCACACGCTGCAAGCCACGGCCCTGGTGAATGAGGCTTACCTGCGACTGGTGGATGCCGGAAAGGTGAACTTTCAGAACCGCGCCCACTTTTTCGCGATCTCCGCCCAATTGATGCGGCGCATCCTGGTGGAATTCGCACGGCGTCACGGTTCCCAGAAGCGCGGCGGCGAAGTGCAACGGGTGTCGCTCGAGGAAAGTCTGATGGTTTATGGGGAGCGAGGTACGGATTTGGTGGCGCTCGACGACGCTCTCCAGGCTCTGGCCGCCATCGACGCCCGAAGGAGCCGGGTGGTGGAGCTACGCTTTTTTGGCGGACTGGGCGTGGAGGAAACGGCCGCCGTGCTCAAGGTCTCACCCGAAACCGTGATGCACGATTGGAAGCTGGCCAAGGCTTGGCTGCAGCGCGCGATGGGAGTATAGGGGCCAGCGGCGCTGGCCCTGGGCCGAACGCCGTTCGGCCCCACGACGCGATGAGTGGAGAGAAGTGGGATGAAGCCTGAACGTTGGGAGCAAGTGGCGCAGTTGCATCGCGCGGCTCTGGAGCGCGAAGGCAGCGCGCGCGCGGGTTTCCTGGAGGAGGCTTGTGGGGGGGATGAGGACCTGCGCCGGGAAGTGGAATCGCTGCTTGCCTACGAAGGGAAGAAAGCGAGTTTCCTGGAGTCGCCTGCCATGGAGGTGGCGGCCAGGCAATTGGCGCGCGAGGAAGCCGAGGCGCGCGGGCACCAGCCGAACGAGGGTATCGCCAGCCTGATGGGCAAGACGGTTTCCCACTACCGCATTCTGGAGCGGCTCGGTGGGGGTGGCATGGGGATCCTGTACAAGGCGGAAGACATCCGTCTGGGCCGGAAGGTGGCACTGAAATTCCTGCCCACGAGCCTGGCGGGAGACCCCACGGTGCTTGCGCGATTCCAGCGGGAGGCCCGTGCCGCTTCGGCGCTCAATCATCCGTACATCTGCACGGTCTATGAGGTCGACGAGGTGGAGGGGGTGCCCTTCCTGGCGATGGAGTTGATGGAGGGCCAGACCCTGAAGCACCTGATCGCCGGCAAACCCCTTCCCATGGACCGGCTTCTCGACTTGGGGGTGGAGATTGCCGAGGCGCTGGAAGCCGCGCACGCCGGGGGCATTGTCCACCGCGACATCAAGCCAGCGAACATTTTTGTGACGAGGCGCGGAGAAGCCAAGGTCCTGGACTTTGGGCTGGCGAAGTGGACGGCGAGCGCGGACGACGAGAGACAAGGCGAAAGGGCGGAAGCGGGGGAAGCTTCGACCCTCGCGAGCCTCGATCCACAGTTGACGATTCCCGGCGCGGCGATGGGGACGGCGGCCTACATGTCACCGGAGCAGGCACGGGGTGAAGAAGTGGACGCGCGCACCGACCTCTTCAGCTTCGGCGCAGTGCTCTATGAAATGGCGACCGGCCAGCAGGCTTTCAGTGGCACGACTTCGGGGAAGATTCGGGAAGCGATTCTGGCGCTGGAGGTAATTCCGGCGCAGCTCTTGAATCCTGCCATCCCGCCGGGGTTGCAAGCGGTCATCACGAAGGCGCTGGAGAAGGACCGGGACCTGCGCTACCAGCATGCGTCGGAGGTGCAGGCGGACCTGAAGCGTTTGCGACGCGACACCGAAAGCGGACGAATCACAGGGCGTCGCAAAGCCGCAGGCGAAGAATCAGCCGTTTCACCTGCGCGCTTTCGTCGCGCTCACCTGCTATTAAGCCTGGCGGCAGTAGCAATTGTACTGCTACTTGCCGGCCTTTTTGTTTACCGCTCCCAGCAAACGCGGGTAGCCGCACCTTCCGAATGGCTGCAGCTCACAAATTTCACCGATTCGGCAACCTCGCCAGCGTTTTCGCCGGACGGGCGCATGTTGGCATTCATCCGCGGACCAGACACTTTCATTGGGCCCGGGGAGATCTATGTGAAGATGCTTCCGGAGGGCGAACCCGTGCAGCTCACCCATGACAACCTAGCGAAGATGAGCCCGGTTTTCTCTCCAGACGGCTCGCGCATCGCGTACACAGTAGCCCCTCCATTTGACACGTGGGTAGTACCCGTGTTGGGCGGAGAGCCGCGCCGCTTTCTGCCCAACGCTTCGGGCCTAACGTGGATTGACGGCCAGCATCTCCTGTTCTCAGAGATCAAAAGCGGCCTCCACATGGCCGTGGTCACAGCGGCCGAGAGCCGCACCGAACAGCGAGACATTTATGTGCCCCCGCGGGAAAGAGGCATGGCGCACCGATCCTATCTTTCGCCTGACCGCCAATGGGTACTGCTGAGTGAAATGGACAATGGCGGATGGCTGCCCTGCCGGCTGGTCCCCTTCGATGGCAGTTCGTCCGGGAAACAAGTGGGGCCGCCAGGCGCCGGTTGCACCGGCGCTGCCTGGTCACCCGACGGCAAGTGGATGTACTTCAGCTCCGATGCCGGAGGCAGGTTCCACATCTGGCGCCAGCGGTCTCCCGATGGTAAGCCGGAGCAAGTAACCTTCGGCCCCACGGTAGAGGAAGGCATTGCGATAGGCCCCGAGGGGCGGTCGTTCGTGGCATCGATAGGCATGGAAGAGAGCGCAGCTTGGATCCATGACTCGAACGGGGAGCGCCAGATCTCATCGGAGGGCTTCGCTGAAGCGCCTTCCCTTTCTCCCGACGGTACGAAGGCTTACTACCTGTTGAGTCCTCGGGGGGGCATCAGGGGCTCGCTCACCAGCGGGGAGCTGTGGGTTGTCGAGTTGAAAGATGGGCGCTCCGAGCAGGCTCTTCCAGGGTTCGGGGTCACCGGGTACGACATGTCACTTGATGGCACGCGGATAGTGTTTGCCGCACAGGACCCGCAAGGCAAATCGCGTCTGTGGATTGCCTCTCCAGACCGCCGGTTCCCTCCCCGGGAGATTCCCTCCTCCACGAGCGACGACAGCCCGATCTTCGGGCCCGGCGGCGACATTTTCTTCCGCGCGGCGGAGGGCGGTTCCAACTTCATCTACCGCGTGAAGGAGGACGGGACTGGGCGCCAGAGAGTACTGTCGAATCCGATTCTAGACTTCTTCAGCGTTGCCCCCGATGGCGAATGGTTGATCGCCGTTGCGCCAGTTCCCAATCAAGAAACCTCTGCAACCCTGTCGGCCTATCCCGTTCATGGAGGTACGCCTGTTAGGATATGCGGGGGGTACTGCGACGCTCGGTGGGATCGCGCGGGAAAGTTCTTCTACGTGACGCTTATCCAAATGGCCAGCCACAGTGGTCGCGCGCGGACTTTAGTCTTTCCCCTGCCGCGCGGCAGGGCCCTCCCGCCACTCCCGCCTTCCGGCATCAACTCTCCAGAGGATGTTGGACGCCTGTCCGGCGTGAAGGTCATTGATGCCGTGATCTCGCCGGGGGCCACCACGGCTGACTACGTTTTCACGCGCGCCTCCGTCCACCGCAACCTGTACAGCATCCCGGTGCCGTGACGTCTCAATTGTCCATCGGGAACACAGGCGTTCGTATTCCCGGAGGCCCTATCGCTCAACCGCCTCGCGCTGCCAGGACCTCCTGCGCCGCATGAGCTTCGCGCCTAAGCCATCTGATTCTGGATAAGAAGTCGGGTCATTTCGGCACAAGTCGAAATGCAGCGCATCGTTTTGTTACACTCGGGCCGGCCCCCCCCCTCGTAAGAGTGGTCCTGACACTGGCTCCCTCAGCGAATCTTTAGTCCATCAAAATGGACCGACTGGGATGAGCCGTGAACTCCCACAAGCTCCTTCGGGGAATCGCGGACCCCAAAGAACAGCGGCCTGGCCAGCCTGCCGCTCCGCCCAAACACAGATGCGGTTCGACTCCCCATCAACCTACTAGAAGTCCTTTAGCGAGCACGATAGATTTCGTGCCAACCGCCAGTTGGCAGCACCGTACCGATAATGGCGCCCACAATCGCGCCAAGCGGAGTAACTATCTCTTTGCCTCCATTAGGGAGGATATTCAGGCAGAATACCCCCTGGCTGCACTTGTCATGGGCATCCATTATCGCGCCGATCCCCAGGCCGGCGCCCGCCCCGATCCCAGCGCCGATCAGTGCGTTCCGCTTGCGGTACCCTTTCTCTTTGGACGAAACCCGAAGGATATTCTGCCGACTTACGGTTTGTTCGCCGGTCGCCGTACTCACGACAATCGCTTCGTCGGTTACGCTGCGAAAGGTACTCCGACTGGATTTGGCGTCGTTCTGCACCACCTGAATTTCCTGGCCTGCCGACAATTGTTTTAGTTTGTCCCAGTTGGCTTGATTCTTGTCGTCACCCCCGAGGGCGGGACTCGTCGCGATTCCGAAGGAGAGAAACAGGAGCCCAAGGCACACAGTACTTTTGACTTGCCTCATGCGAAGCCTCCATAAAAGTAGATCGGCCACCCATAATTGAATTTGGCCCAAAAGGGGGGAGAAGCAGTTACCCGGAATGTCCGGTTTCGCCTTTATTTTGCCTGGACACAATACGCCTGCCCACCTGTGAAAGCAGACTTTGAGACTTTTCATGCCGAATCCCGACCTGGGATCGGAACAGTCACGCCAGGGGGGCTTGCACCGAATCGGGCTGAAGCGCGGAGGTTTCACCGATCACAGACATGACCAAGGCGTTTTTCCGCCCCTCGAGCAATCATAAGTTTTCGGGTACCCCGATCTCGTATCCAGCAACGGGGTACGTTGTGAATCGCGACGGCTTGTCCGGATCGTAGAGAACCGTTACAACTTGGCCTTGAAACAATTTGCGGTCCACATACCCTTTTACAAGGTTGTCGGCGTCGTCCTGATATTCGAGCTTGGATTCGGTGCTGCCGGAAGATTTCGGGCCCCCTGGGTGATGGAAAACGCCGGTGACTACTGCGCGGGCTGGCTTACCCCACCGGAGTAACTTCTTTCCCTTCCGCCGCTTGAAATGTCCAGGCAAGGCGCTCAACCCGGCGATGCCCCCAAAGATAACGCTGGGCCAAAGCATCCAGTGTTGCCACCGGGGAGCTTGCAAGAAATCGCGGGCCATTGTCAGGAACGCCTGAAAAAGAAAGGAGGGGACACTCTCCTCCCTCGCGGCCGGTATCACATGCGTATAAAGAAACGCGACAGTATAGATAAAGATGGCAAGAACTGTAAGGAATATAATGCGCGGAAGGCTCCGCAACAGGCGAGCACCCAGAGGCGCGCTCCTGACTTGCCGCGGCGTGGGAAGATTAAGTTCCGGGGGGAGGCTCCATTCCTCCACGTCTTTGCGCAACCGCTCAGCGGCCTTGAGGAGCTGCGCAGAGGACTGACCGGATCGGATTCGCCTTAAATTTGCGTCCACCATACTCCAGATGATTAAGCCCATGAAGCAGATGAATACAGACACCACAACGTACGTTATGATGTGGCTGGTGTCGGCGATAGCGACCACCAAGACCACGGTCCCAGGAACGTTCGCCACTCCTCTCCAATGATTGCTCATAGCGCCTCCCACGGCTTGGACACTAGCCTGGACAAGGATTCCAGTTACAGCGTATTGTACCGAGTGTGACTTCGAAGCTGGAATTGTAAGCCCTTCAGGCGGTTCCTACTGTATATCCGTTTGTCTCCCAGCGAAACCCTCTGTTTTCTGCTGCGCGCCTGGATTGTCCCCGTGGCTTCCAACTGCCGTTCCAGGGGTCTTGAAAACAAGCTACACAGTTCGTCACCGTGTCGAGCCCTCCTGGCACTGGCTCCCTCAGCGAATCGCTAATCCATCTAACCAGCCAAATATGTTTGGATTGGCCTTGAATGCATCCACGCTTCCTCGAAGGAGCACTTGTGAGATTCGCCGCCCGTTGACTGCTGGAATAACACCGTCCCGGGCGTACCACGGCTCTCATACGCCAGCACGCCAGGACGTTACGCCCAGGCATGTGCTCGTTCACGCAATTGATCCTTGAGCAAGCCTGCCCAAACCATCGCATCCCCCTTTCATTCCAGTGCCATAAATCAGCTGTGTGGTTCCGTGCTCCTTAGCTGGACATCATGCTTTCTGCTTCTTGGGATCGTCGGGAGGTTGCCGATCAGCAGGTCCAAAGCCAATCTTAGAGCTTATCCGTAAATAACAATTGTTTGCCGCCAACAAATCATGGCCGCGGCCAAGGCCAACAGCGCGACGTAGCCTTCCTTGGTCTTTTCAAAACTCACTAACAGCTTGCGAAATC
>JBEKLF010000271.1:0-11179 GCA_050010335.1 Terriglobia bacterium | reverse complement strand
TTGAACTTCGTTTGTACCTTCCATAGGTAACACTCCTTTCGGTTCCTCCCGGGAACCACGGCTCTGGAGTGTTACCCCTTTTCCTCAAGAATTTCTGCTCATTATCTGGTCGTTAGCCCACGGAAAGATATTGGATGGACTGGGCAAAGCGCGAAGAAGACTAGAGGGAAAGGGGCAGGTACCCTTCCACGAACCAGGAGCCAACCGCTCAACGCGACGTAGGGGCGGGCCTCGTGCCTGCCCACCCGGGTCCGATTCGGCCCCATTGGGCACCTACTAGGGTGCCCCGACGAGATTCGACGTAAACTCAAAAGAAATCCTCTCCCGTCGGAAAATTTGTCCTTACCCCTCTAGCCTCTGGTCGCCATCGTGCTTCATATCTACCGGAGTATTGTCGAGTGGGTAAAATGGCGCATCGCAGAGCGGGTTTTTGGGGCAGGCGGCAGGCTACCCAAGAAGGCTCGGTAACCTAGTACCTATCCCCCCAGTGCCCAGCGCCGAAAGCGCAACTCCCGCAAACGAGCGAGGTATGCCACGATGTATTAGAAAAGGAAGGTACTTAGGCACCGAAGTAAGGGAATTCTAAAAAGTGTATGTATATGATACAAAAATATTTAGTTCGCTTTAGAGGCGCGAGCGGAGTGAAAAAGGGGAAATAAAAAATGAAGGCTACTCCCACGATGTTATTGAAAATACATGCAGAAAAAATGTCAGTCTTGGCTACTCCCACGATATTCATGAAAACAAGCGACTTAAGTCGAGATAGCCACGATGTTCGTGAAAATAGAGGTAGTTGGGCGTCGGGACAAACCGGCAGGAAGCAGAGCATGAGAGATCAGAAAGGAGAGCGCCCTCTGTCTCGCGAGAGCAAACCAGAATTACCGAATGTCCACGCGAACGAAATGAACGCCCCCCAGGGATCAACGCCGGAGGCCGAAGTCACCCCCCGCGTGGCCCATTTCGGGCGGGGGATGAAAAAAAGATGTTAAAAAAATACGTTCGAAGCCGGAATGTGTATGAAAACAAACAAATCTCGGACACAATGCCCGGAAAAAAGTCGGACATTTATGTCTTAGATTCGGACATTTTAGTCTAACCGACACCCATTTTGCAGAAAATCGCCGCTTTGCGATGACAATTTGCCAGATCAATTCGGTTCTATACTAACCTGCTGCGGAAGATGAGGCGCCAAGTCGGCGACGAGAGTCAGCAGATCATTGCCCCATTGAACCCGTGATGTTTATGAAAAGAACCCGTTTAACGACGAAACAACGAAATCCCAATGGCCCAGACAAAAATCAAGCCATTGAAAATAAAGGGACTTGCGAGAGCCGTCGAGAGGCTACGATGATGAAAAAAGCATATGAAAAATGTAGGGATAACCCGTGATGTTGATGAAAACAAGCGTCAAAATAAATCGACTTGGCTCCTATCCCGTGATGTTCATGAAAAATAAGATACTTATCGCTCATACCCCGTGATATTATTGAAATAAAAGGAGTAAGATGTCGGAGTATGGGGAGGGGGGCACACACCACGTTTCCCGGTTTTTCAGTAGGGCATCATGCCCAGGGCAGAGCGCCTTTGGGCCGACGTCCGATTTCGTAAGCGGGCGGTTTGCGCGGTTTGTGGTACAACCAACACTTCGCGAGAATGCACCAAACCCAGTGACGCGATGATGTCCGAGTGCGACACCTTGCTGGCGGACATTGTCGGACGACATCCCACTTCCCTACCCCGCCCCGCACTCGGTTAATCCCACACCGGTTCCGGGGAGACGCGCGAGGAGATTTCCTTCGTGAGTGAATACGGTCGGCGATCTTGGGCCTCCGCTGGCAGTCGCTGCAACGCACGGCGTCGGTCGGCAATCCGGCTGTGACGCGAGGGCGAGGCCGTGATAAAGTTGCGCCGCGTGGGAACGCACAATCAAGGCCATTACGAAAGAGCGGGAGGAAATCAACGTGGCATCGAGGCAGGCAAAAGCGACGGATTCCGCAGCGAGCCGGTTGCAGAAGCCGGCTGAAATCCCCGTGGGGGTGGTGGGCCTGGGGCTGATGGGCAACAGCATCATGGCCTGCCTGTTGGCCGCCGGACACCCGGTTGTCGGCGTAACCCGCAGCCTGGCGCGGAGGCGCAATACGCGCCGGCATTTGCAATCCCTCCTCCGCGAGATGAAACGCGAGAAACTGCTGCGCGCCGATCCGGCAAAAGTGTTGAAGAACCTTCGCCTGACGGAGAGTTTCGCGGACCTGCGTGACTGCCACGTGGTGATTGAGACGGTGCTGGAGGACCTGCCGGTGAAACATCAGGTGTTCCGGAAGGTTGAGGCGGTCGTGTCGCCGGAGACGATCATCGGCAGCAACACCTCCGCGATTCCGGCGACCACGCTGCAAAAGGGGACTGTCCATCCCGAAAGGTTCATGGGCATCCACTGGGGGGAACCTGCGCATGTCACCCGGTTCATGGAAATCATCTGCGGCGAGCAAACAGGCCTGCGCTTCGTCGAGCGCGCGCGGGCGCTGGCGCTGGGTTGGGGGAAGGAGCCTTCCATCGTCCGGCGCGACATTCGCGGTTTCTTGACCAACCGTTGTATGTACGCCCTTATGCGTGAGGCGTTCTACCTGGTTGAATCCGGCTATGCCACGATTGAGGACGTGGACCGTTCCTTGCGGAATGACCTCGGTTACTGGCTCACCCTCGCGGGGCCCTTCCGCTTTATGGATCTTACCGGCGTGCCCGCCTACCTGCGCGTCATGAAGGATCTGCTGCCGGAACTGTGCTGTTCGAAGGAGGTGCCGGCGCTGATCCGGAAAGTGGTGGATGAGGGCGGCCTGGGAGTGGCCAATGCCCGGGGCTTTTACCACTATACTCCGGAAGAGGCCCGGCGCTGGGAGAAGCGATTTCTGAAATTCAGTTACGATATTCGCGCCCTGGCCCAGAAATATCCGGAGGGGCCCAGCAGCGAGCCGTTAAAGATGGAAGATTCGAAAGGTTGAAAAGGGAACATCCTATGCGTTCCTGGCTGCTGCTCTTCAGTTGCAATTTGATGTGGGCGCTACAATTCACCTGCGTCAAGTTGGTGCAAGATCAGGTGGGCCCGCTCGTGACGGTGTGGGGACCGATGACCCTGGCCACCCTCATGCTCTATCCGCTGATTCGCGCCGAGAATCGCGACGCGTACAAGGGGAAGGGACGGTCGCGAAAAGACATCCTCCTATTTTTCGTTCTGGCAGCGGTGGGAGTCTTTCCCGGGCAGGTGTTCATTACCTGGGGCACACGGATGTCGCTGGCCAGCAATGCGGCACTCCTGATGTTAACGTTGCCGGTCTGCACCGCCATTTTGGCGATCATTTTTCTCCACGAGCACATGACGTGGATGCGGTGGGTGAGTTTCCTTTTGGCAATTGCCGGCGTGCTGATGTGTTCTGGCATTGACTTGCAAGGTCTCAATTTCGGGACGAGCTTCTTGTATGGGAATGCCCTGATTTTTCTCGGCACGCTGGGCAGCGCTTTTTACAACTCCTACGGGAAGAAAGTGCTGGAACGGTACTCGCCAATGGAGATGCTTTTCTATACCTACGTCGCCATGTTCATCCTGATGACCCCACTGGTGCTGGTGCAGGAGCATGGCGTTTTCAGCCACATCACGCAATTCACGTCGCGCACCTGGATCGGGCTCATCTTGCTGACTTTCTTCCACAATTACCTCTCCATGGTGCTGTTTCTGAAGGCGCTTAAGATTCTGGATGCAATTCAGGCGGCCCTGTCGAACTATTTGATCACCTTTTTCGGGGTTCCCATCGCGGCGATTTGGTTGGGAGAGAAACTGACCCTGATGGCTATCGTGGGCGGTCTCCTGGTGCTGGGGAGTACCTTGCTGATTACGCTTTGGGATGGCACCAACGCAGATTCACACCTTAATGAAGATTTTCCTTCTATACATCCAGAAGAGCAATAGCCAAGCAACCAGAAAGACTGAAAGGGCTGAAAAGAGCTCTCCGCAGGAACCGAGTTTCCCCGCAATCGGATCCGTAAAGACCCCGACGATCTTGCCAACCGGAATAATGCTCATGAACATGTAGGTGAAAACGGCATTCATACCAACCACGACCAACGGCAGTGTCCATTGCTTGTGGCCTCGAACGTCGATGAGCCAGAGAAAGAAGGCGAACATCAAGCAGGCCCAACCAGCCGACATGACACCGTAGGATGTCGTCCACATCTTCATAATCACCGGAATAAAAGGGCTCAGAATCCATCCCAGAGTCACTCCAGCAACGCCTACCACCGCAATGATCCTGGCCTTGGCGCCCGTTGACCGCGAACCCATCAGCAATTCACCCATCATGAGACCAAGGATTGTCGTGGAAACCGTAGGAATCGTTGAAAGGATGGTGCCCCAACCCTCTGGTGCATAGGGCCATACCTGCCAATGTTGTCGAAGCAAAAGCACGTCCACATAGTTCACCAAGTTGTGATTGAGCTCGTAGGTGCCGGCGGCAATCCCGGGAGCGGGCGCCAATGTCAAAAGGAGGGCATAGCTAATCAGGATCAGAGAGGCCACCGCGGCCTGAATACGCAAGGACTTCCTGGCAAGCAGGAAAGCGACCAGATAGGCAATGGCAATCGGTTGCAGTGCGCTGCTCAATTCAATGAGATACGGGTGACCCAACCAGACAGACTCACGTATAGAGCCAAGCAAAAAAAGGACCGTGGCGCGTTTCACGGCGTGCCACATAATGTGGCGTCCAGATTGTGTCCTGGATCGCTTCGCAACCGCGAAGGGGATAGAAATTCCGGCCATCAACATAAAAGACGGCCAGATGCAGTCGTAGAATCGCAGGCCCTGCCAGACAGAATGGTCGAATTCATAATAGAGCAGATTCAGGATAGGATTTTTTCCAATGGCGTGGAGTGACCGGACGACTTCGGCCCCACCGGCAAGCCATAGCATAATGAAACCGCGAAACGCGTCCAGGGAAACGAACCGTTCTCTCGTTGGAGCAGAAAGCGAGGTGTCACCTGCTATGGGCTGGCTCGCGGCGAGGAGCGCACGGCCACCTTCCAGATCCCGGTCTGGACCGTCAACCGTCATACTCCCAATCCTTCGCGAGGCGGGGTTCCTCGCGTGACTGACGCCATCACAAGATCGAGTTGCTGGAGAGTCTGGTCAATGTCTTCCGGCGTATGAGCGGCAGAGATGGAGCACTGCTTGGTCTCCACCGGAAAGAAGTAGACCCCGCTCGGAATCAGTTCCTGACGCATCCTTCGATCGAGGTTGAAATCAGCATGAGAAGCCAAATCGTGCCAGTCCGTGGGGCAATGATCCATAAAGTAAATGCAGAATGCCGAACCTTGCCGGGCCACCACGGCCGGGCGCGAGCACTTTTGCAAAATGGTACGCACACCCTGCTCCATTCGCTGCCCTAGTGTCTCAACGTGCCGATAGACCTCGCCATCATTCATTAATAAGCGCTCGATGGTGGCGATAGCCGCCGCGGTGGGAATGGGATGTGCGTTGTAGGTACCGGCCAGAAGCACGCGCTTCGCCGCCTCAGGGTGAACAAACCAATCCATCAAGTCCTTCCTTCCTCCCACCACTGCCATCGGATAGCCATTGGCGATTGCTTTGCCGTAGACAACAAGGTCAGGCGCAACCCCGGCGAGAGCGGCATACCCCCCCAGCGCGTGCCGGAAGCCGGTCTTCACTTCATCGAAAATAAGGACGAATCCATAACGGTCGGCGAGAGCACGCAAGCCCTCAAGGTACCCGGGTTCGGGCTTGATGATGCCGATGTTCTGTAGGATGGGTTCGATAATCATGCCGGCAACAGCATAGTGTTGGCATACGTATTCGACGGATGCGAGGTCATTGAAATTGACGATGTGAACGAGTCTCTGATGCTCGAGCGGAATACCGGCGCTGATCGGCCGAAACGCGTACTCTCCGGGGGAGACGCGGGGGCCAACTTGCTCAAGAGGGGTCATGAGATTACACGCCACATCGTTATGCCACCCGTTGTAGCCACCTTGAATGACGATCAAATGGTCGCGGCCGGTCGCGGCGCGCGCCAGACGCAGGGCCTGATACGTGGCCTCGCTCCCGGTATTCAGGAACTGCACCGATTCCACCCACGGAATGTGGTCACATATCAACTCCGCCAGTTTCCCTTCCAGAATCGTGGTACCGGAACCAAAAAGGCTCAGACCATCCTGCATGGCCCGAGTCACAGCTTCATTAACGTACGGATCGTTATGGCCAAGAAAATACGGCGCAAAAGCCGCATGATAATCGACGTAGCGATTCCCCTCGGCATCCCACATGTAAGCGCCGCAGCCTTTGACAAAAGCAATCTCCGGTCGTGTCGCCCGGTTTACGGAGATCACGCCCCCTGGAATGTACTTTCGATTGTGTTCGAAAATGCGAGCGGATTGGCTGTACCGGTCCGCAGAGTGTTGAGCGTTCAATTCAGTCACCTGCCTATCTTCCGAAATTCGAATGTTTGATAGCGCCTTTTCCATCATTTCAGGTGCGGTTTTTGGCCACGAGTAACTCGCCCTGATTTCATGTTACCTAATGGGCGAAGCTTGAAAGCGGCGGGATGGAATCCCCTTCTTTTGTAGCATCCGAGAATTCCTGTAGTTTCTCCTGGAAGCGGAGCCAGGATTGATACTCCTTATCAAATCTCCCCAGGGCGGTACCCATGCGATAAGGTGTGTACTCAGCAAGCCACTCACGCCGGTAGATGGATCGCAGGCCCGTAATCGTGTCCATTAAGTCGAACAAACGGGAATGGTCAGGGTATGTGGTTACTGATCCCCATTCGTTCCACCATAATTCGTCCGTGGGGCGTCGGGGTCCCAGCCTTTTCCACATGGCTTCCAGTTCCGGCGCAGTCTGAAACTTCTGTCCCGCGTAGTCGAGGAGCTGGCTGCCGAACCGGAGGCTCTGTAGCGTGACAGGATCGCCGCCGCGCGACAACGCCTCGTCGAGATGCTCTTCAGCGTCTTCTGCCCTCAGTCGCGTCTCGCGCAGATCCGAGAGGTGGTCGCTGGTTCGCTTGAGGATGGTGGGAGAATACGGGTCTGTCCACATCGCCAGCACCGTTTCATCACCGAGCGCCTTCTGGAGGTCGAGTTCGGATTCCGTGAGGTCTTTCAGTGCGGCAGTCACTTCGGGCGCCACCGTTGGCGGATACATGAGCTCCGAATAATCCGAGAGAAAGGCTTGATGGTCCATGGGAGCCGACTGCCATGCCGCCCCCGCGCCGTAGGCCAAGCCCGGCCAAGCCGTTCGCATCAGATTCTGCGCGCCATCGGTCCAAAGGGTATTCATCAATCCCATCGTTCCCGATTTCCGCCCGGCGGCAAGGAACGTATCGATATTGGCGAAGCTCCGCTCATAGTCGGGCATGACCTGGTTCCAGCATGTCACGCCCGTAGCGATCATATGAGGGATGTGCTGAGCGGCAAGAGGCCCCAGCCAGTGTTGATAATGCGACTCGGGACCCGGGTCGTACTCCCAGGCAACAGCGACGAGCCCGGGGGGAAGCTGGGCAACAATCGCGGGATACTTCACGATGATGTCACCCCAGGCCATCACGGTTTTCCCATAATGCTTGAAGAGATTGTCGACGCTGGTCAGTTGCCGGACGAACAACTCGGCGGGCTGAGCGGCGGCACCTTTCTCGTGGGCGGCGATTTCGATCTGAAAGGTTTCGTCAAATCCGATGTGGACGAAAGGGCTGGGGAAAAGTTGCACAATTTGGCTGACCCAATCTGTGAGAAGCGTCATCACCTTGGGATTACGAGGTTCGAACTCCACGCCATGGGGCAAATCGGAGAGATCCGAGTATTTCTCCACGCGGAATAGGTCATGGAGGTGGCCGAAAAGCTCGAGGCAAGGGATGACATCGATGTGCCGCTCGCGCCCATAGGCAACAATTCTTCGCACCTCATCCTGCGAGAAACGGCCTTCCGGATTGATGAGACGATATCCCTTGAGCTCAATACTTGCCTCACTGTAAAAGTAATATTGATTGGTTTTCCACCGGGCCAGAAAATCAAGCTGGCGCTCGACTTCCTTTTCCGTTGGCAGCGCGCCATGGCTCATATCCACCATCACACCACGATAAGCCAGCGACGGCCAGTCTTTAATCTCCACCAAGGGCAAAACTCCCTGGGCGCCCGTCCCCTCCACCAACTGTTTCAATGTCTGGACGGCGTAATATAATCCCGCCGATGAGCGCGCGCTGACGGTGACGCCGTCGGCCGTAGCCTTCAGTGAATAGGCCTCTCGCGAATCCGGCCCGGGACGCTCGTCCGGGGCCGGCAGCGCGTCGATGCCTCCCGTGCGCTCAAGGAGAATGCCATGCTCGCACCGGCCCCCTTCCAGAACGGGGATCGATGCCTCCACCCGCACCGAAAGAGCATCGGAAAGTCCGCTCGCGGCAAACCGGTCCTCGGAACCAGGAGCGGACGCAAAGCAAATGCTCAGCCCCCGCAAGGAGAGCTCACCGCCGCCATAATGGATTTCCTGCGGGCGGGGCAATAGGGGATTGTGCTCCGCAGCGCACCAGCCCGCTTGGGCCAGCATCAAGGCGAACACCCCTCCGAGTATTTGGCGGAACCGGGGTAGTGCGCAGAACGCTAACAGATCCACGCGCGACCTCTCGCTCCAGTGAAGCATTTTTGTGTACATGCGTCCCTCTCGTTGTCTGATGGCACTCAATCCCAACATTCATGCGGCTTGCAGCTTACACTTTCTTGACGACAGATGTCACCAGCCTCCTGCGGAAGAATGCTTCACGGCCGGTATGTGGCTTACGTGCGGCGCGGCCTGGCGCGCTTCCTGGCGGTTTCCACGCACCGGCGCACGCTGGTACCCAGGCTCGCCATCTATGACGACTTCGACATCGTTCATTTCCGTTACAACGCCGCGCATCCCGGCGCGGAAAAGGAAATCTTTCCCCTCCTGCCCCCCCACAAGCGTCCCGGCATGGTTGCGTTCACCGCCACTAGTTGGGGCCAACTTACTGGCAACGCCAGGATGCCGACCTTGAATTCGGACGCGTTTCCGATTCCCAAAAACGAGCGTGTCCCCACCGCCACGGATTGCTACCGCTACGTCCTGAGCCGCCCGGAAGTGGACGTATGCATGACCGGCCCCGCCGATGAGAAGCGAATGAACGAAGCGCTCGAGGCCCAACGGCTTGGTCCAATGTCCGAGGAAGAATTGGCCTGGATGCGGCGCGTGGGCCGGGCAATAAGAGGGAAATGAGCCGCCGGCAATCAGAATACGCGGCCTTCCCGTGGTAGAATGCCCGCACATCGTTGTAGTTGTTCCCGCACTCGGGAGGTGCCGATGTGGCGTCGACCGGTCGTGACCATCCTCATGCTCATCATCGCAGTGATTCTGGCGCTGCCCCTGCGGGCGCAACCGAATTCCGTAGCGCAGGGCCCGCTCTTCGGCCTTGCGGCTCTTCCATCAACATGTGCGACCACGGCGCTGCCCGCGGGAAGGCAACAAGAACCCGTCGCCCCGGGAGTGAGCCCGGCACATGCTGACGTAGCGGCGAGTTTACCTCGCCATGGCGGCGTAAAGCCGCCGCTACGGCATGCCAGCCTCAAGGTCAGCGCCGCAGCGCCGGGCACTGGCCCGGCAAAACCCTTTACCCAGGAGCAGGTCGTAAGCATGGTGCGCGACGGATTCGGAGACGAGTCGGGAGCGAAGCTGATCGACCAATGGGGAATTGATTTCGCCCCATCTGAGGATTTTTACCAAACCCTCAAGGCCGCAGGCGCGAGCGAGGCATTTCTTAAGGCGTTGCGCGCCGCCAAGCCCCCCGAGCCCGCCAGCGCGAAGAAGCCGCTGAACCAGGTGCAGGTTTTCGCCCTGCTGGTGGGCCAAGTGCCGAGCCACCGAGTCACTATGCTGGTCCAGGAACGCGGAATCGATTTTGAGCCCACGGATGACTACCTTCAGGAAGTCCGCTTGGCTGGCGGCGAGGACGAACTGATTAGTGCACTCAAGAGCGCCAAGGTGACGAAGCGGGAGAGTGTTGACCCGGCACTCCAGGCGCGGCAAACGGAAGTCCGGCAACACGTCGCGCGCGGGGCGGAATTCTTCCACGCCAAACGTTATGCTGACGCCGAAGCCGAGTTTCGTGCGGCGGTTCGGCTTGACCCTCAAAACGCGGAGTTACATGTCGACCTTGGCGCGGCTCTTGCCGGAAAAGGCGATCAGGACGGAGCGATGGGAGAAAACCGCGAGGCGCTGTCCTTAAACCCCAATAATGACATAGCGCACAACAACCTCGGCTTCGTGCTCGGAGGCAAGGGGGACTTCGAGGGAATGGCTACTGAAGAACGCGCGGCGCTACGCTTGAACCCCGACTATGACATGGCGCACGCCAACCTCGGCCTCGCGCTCGGAGGCAAGGGTGACACAGATGGGATGATCGCTGAGGAACGCGAAGCACTACGCTTGAACCCCAATAATGCCCAGGCGCACACCGCCCTCGGCATTGCGCTCGACCACAAAGGCGACCTGGACGGTACAATCGCGGAGTACCGCGAGGCACTCCGATTGAACCCCAATGATGGTGACGCGCACTCCAACCTCGGCATGGCTCTCGGAAAGAAGGGCGACAGAGATGTAGAAATCGCGGAAGAACGCGAAGCGTTGCGCTTGAACCCCAATGATGCCGACGCGCACTACAACCTCGGCAACGCTCTCATGGGAAATCGCGACTTGGATGGCGCGATAACGGAATACCGTGAAGTGCTGCGCTTGGATCCCGATCGGGACATGGCGCACGCCAACCTCGGCTCAGTGCTCGGAGGCAAGGGTGACAGGGATGGCATGATCGCTGAAGAACGCGCAGCGCTGCGCTTAAACCCCAATAATGACATGGCGCATTACGGCCTCGGCCTCGCACTGGAGCAGAAAGGCGACCGCCGGGGTGCTCTGGAGGAGTATCGCGCGGCTTACACGCGCGACCCGAGAAACCCGACGTACAAGCAGAATTACCAGCGTCTGTTGCGCAAAGTCGGCCACTAATTCTAGCTCGCTTTCAAGATGAGACTAAAAATGATACAATCGCGGCATGTCAAGACCACGACACATCGATTGGAAACTCGTCTCGAAAGCGCGAGCCGTCGTTGCCGAAACCACCGA
>JBEKLF010000270.1:0-11215 GCA_050010335.1 Terriglobia bacterium | reverse complement strand
CGGTGGTTTCGGCAACGACGGCTCGCGCTTTCGAGACGAGTTTCCAATCGATGTGTCGTGGTCTTGACATGCCGCGATTGTATCATTTTTAGTCTCATCTTGAAAGCGAGCTAGAATTAGCATCAGGTTCATGACGTTCGCGCAAGCGATCAGCAGCACCACCCCGGCCAGCCCCGACAGCACCAGGGTAAACGTGACGAGCGAGGAAATCATGGTAGATTGCCGGTAGGTCATCACCACGAACGAGCAGGTGCGGTTCGTCTTCGGGTATGTCTGGGCGAGTTGCTGCCCAATCACCCCGGCCTCGGCGGCGGCTTGCCCCATGTACACACCGGGCTTCAAGCGTCCCAGAACCATCAGCCCTCGATCTCCCCGCATTTCAAGCTCACTCCGCCCGGACCCTCCGGCCAGCGCGGGCTGCATGGCGAGGGGGACATACAGGTCGGCGCGCAGCCAGGCATTCGGCCCCGTGAACGGTTCCGGCGCTACCCCCACCACCTTGAAGGGAAGGCCGTTGAGGAAGATGCTTTGACCTACAACGTCGGGGCTCGAAGCAAACTCCTTTTCCCAGAGAACGTGGCTGAGGACGACAACAGCATCGCGCCCGGGCACTTTGTCCTCGTCGGGACGGAACCCGCGCCCTAGGTCCGGGCGAACGCCCAGCACGTCAAAGAAATTGCCACTTACTAGCGCCCCGAACTTCATCTCGGGTTGTGCCTTTTGATCGGGAGCGAAGCCAAAGGGGAAATATTGCGAGGCGGTCAAGCCGGCGAAGGAGTTGCTCTTCTTGCGGAAATCCTCGAAATCCGGGGAGGACAAGTAGGCGTACGAGAACATGTTCCCGACGCTTTCGCCGCGGAATTGCGATTGCACCACCACGATCGAGGAAGGGTCAGGCACGGACAGGCGCGGGAAGAGAAGATAGTCCGCCATCGTGAAGATAGACGTGTTGGCCCCAATCCCCAAAGCCATTGAAACGATCGCGACGAGAGCGAAGCTAGGATTCCGTCCCAGCGTGCGTAAGGCGTAGCGGAGGTCATGAAGCATGATTCCAGCTCCTTTTGCTCTTTGTAGAAAGGAAGTCGGCTGCCAAGCAACTTGGTCTATATCTCATTGACAACACGCAATGCTCCTGAATTTGCGGGAGCTATGGGTGTGCGCTTTTGGGAAAGAGGTGCGCGGTAATGAGGCGGCGAGTACTGCGTGGGATCGAAATCAGCGTTTACGAAAACGGTAATTTAGTCACGAGAATTCTCACGATCGGCTCGAGCGTGGTTTCGAGGGGGAGAGGTCACGGACACAAAAGCGCTGTCCTGGAGCACTCGCTCAACAATCAAAAAACCGACCTGAGGGCGGTTGCATTCAAAGGCAGCCGAGCGTGAAGTTATCGGCCGGTCCGACGCAGAGCAACGAGCCTCTGTACGCGCTGCTTGAGGTCCACGGACTTAAGGGCAGCCATCAGCCTTGGACACAGGCAAGAGTGCCTGTGCTACGCTGGCTCGGCATAGGTTCCGCCATTGCGTGTCAATAACGAAGGGGGGGCCTACCATGATCAACACTCTTTCGGAGCGATTCAAGCCAGCGCAGCGCGGACCTGTTCGGTCCGGGGCTTTTCGTGGTTGACTGGGGAAGGGCCGCGGACCTAAAGAGCAGGTCCGCGCTACGATGGCTGCGGCCTATGCATCTTGGGAATTGACCCTTGGATCGTCATCGAAGGGAAACCCGATGGTCAAAAGAGGAGCACGTAGCGCTGACCTGCTTTCCAAGGTCAGCGGCTTTTAAGCTTCGGTGTTTCCGGTGCCGTCGGGCTTGCGTGCACGCGGGCGCGCGAGTAGATTACCGGCATGTCACGATTGCGCCGGCCACTCTTATACGACCGATTCATTTTCGTTACTGCGAACTTGCTGCGGTCGAGGGCCAGACTCGATGAAAGCGAATTTGCGCGCCTGGCCGTTTCGGCCGCCCGCATGCGGCAGAAACACGGTTTTTTGCTCACCGCTTGGGTGTTCCTGCCCGATCACTGGCACGCAATCATCTACCCGCTGTACCCACTCACCATCTCAACCGTGTTTAAGGCAGTGAAGGTGAGTTCCATGGTCGGCATCAATGTCAGGCGGCGCGAGACGGGAGAGCTTTGGCAGGAGCGCTTTTTCGACCACGCGCTACGCACCGTAAGGGAGTACCACGAGAAAGTGGAGTACATTCATTTGAATCCGGTGAAACGCGGGTTGGTAAAGAAGCCGGAGGACTGGAAATGGTCCAGCATGGCGGAGCACGCCGGAGTTAGCGCGGAGGAGCAGGAGCGGCGCTGCGGACTGCGCATCGACCGCCTCCGGCTGCCCGCCGACGGGAATATCCCGATCTGAACACCGCAAGAGCCGCGGACCTTGAACCGCAGGTCCGCGCTACGAGCTCAAAGATTTTGGGATTTCAACTTCTTCTCGTTGTGCCGAGTCAAGGCAGTCTACTTCCCGAGGTCACGGTGTGTCGAAAGTGCTAAGCTTGCGCCAGCCGAGGTCGAGAATTCCTTCCCTGGCGAGGCCGTATAGGCGGGAGAACAACAGCATGTATCTGTCCCCCCACCGCGACGCGAATCGAGTTCGATTCCCGCTTGGAACCGCCGATGAAGATTAACAACCCCGTGTTCCTGAGCTATTTGCGCTGTCCATACAAAGCCTGCCTTCTCCTCGAAGGCAGATCCAGCCAACGAACCGATTACGAGACCCTGATCGCCGACCTCGATAGCGGTTACAAACCACTGGCGCAGGCAGCACTGTCTCGCGGGTGCGCCAATGTAGCCGCCGCAACTGATCGTGCTGACAATGTCTTTAGGCGCCGAGGTCCGCCACCGATCATACTCGACGCCAAGATTGAGCATCATCCCTTTGAGTTCATCCTGGACGCCTTGAAACCGGAAGCTGACGGCCCCCACGGTGAATCCCGGTATCTCCCCGTCGTCTTCTGCCGCACCGATAGAGTCCCACGATTTGAAGGAATCCGCCTCGCGCTTGGCGGGCAGGTGCTTGGCCTCGTTCAGGGTTCATGCCCCGCCACCGGCATCGTCGTCCACGGCGCGGACTGCTCTCTCAAGACGGTGCGGTTGACGCCATACTATCCCCCTACCAAGCGGATCATGGCCGAGCTTGTTTCGCTGGCCTCGGGCCAGTGTCGCCCTCCACTGATTCTAAACAGCCACTGCCCCTCCTGCAAGTTTCAGCAATCTTGCATGGACGAGGCGAAGAAGCAGGACAACCTGAGCCTACTTCACCGCATGACCGACAAAGCGATCCGGCAGTACAACCACAAAGGGATATTTACCGTCAACCAGCTCTCCTACACCTATCACCCGCAGCGCAAGGCGAAAAGGGCGAAGCCTCGCGGCTGCCCGCACAGTTACTCCTTGCAGGCTATGGCGATTCGCGACCAGAAGGTGTACGTGCTTGATCTCCCCGTGCTCCCTTCCGCTGACACCCAGGCGTTCATCGACATGGAAGGTGACCCGGACGGCCGCTTCGTCTACCTGATCGGACTTCTCGTCGTTCGCAATGGCCAAGAGACGTGCCACTCGTTTTGGGCGGACACGAGAGAAGAAGAAGCGGCGATCTTTGAGCAGTTGGACCGCGCCCTAACTGGCTTGACCAATTCTCCCGTGTTTCATTACGGCCCGTACGAGGCCCGTGCCCTGAAGCGTGCCGCATCGCGCTCGGCACAGTCCAAGTTGAGCCAAATCGCTGACATCCGATTGACGAATGCCCTCTCCGAGGTCTACTCCAAGATCTATTTCCCGACCTACTCAAACTCGCTCAAAGACATCGCCGCGTACCTCGGGTACGGCTGGAGAACGCCTGGAGCCACTGGCCTGGACGCGGTGGTCTGGCGCAGCCGCTGGGAATCAACCCACGACGACACGCTCAAACGGAGGCTTATCGAATATAATCTCGACGACTGCCACGCCCTAAAACGCCTGACCTCCTTTCTCATTGAGATGGACGGCGCTGCTTCCGGTTCACACGGCCCCGCCGCGAAATCCGGCGTGATCTCTGTAGAAGCCTTGGATGACGACGCGCTGAGGAGCAACCCGGAGTGGGGCAAAAAGGAGTTCGCGATCCCAGAGTTCGAGGCAATCACGAAGTGTGCATACTTCGATTACCAGAGATCGAAGGTATTTGTCCGCACGAATCCGGCATTGCGGCAGATCCGGCGACGCCAGCGGAAAAGCGAACGGAGGCTCAGTTACCGCGTCACCAGCACAGTGGAATTCCGCGCCCGCAAGTGCCCTTATTGCAAGAGCGCGAAATTCTGCCTAGATGGGAACCGCATCCAAAGTAAAGTGTCGCTCGACCTAAGGTTTTCGCGGGCTGGCATAGCGCGCCGGGTCACTCGCCACCGGTCAAAGGTGTACAGATGCTCGGCGTGCAATCGGTCCTTCGTTCCGCGTGCCTACACCCTCCAAGAACGGTTTGGACACAACCTCGCGGCGTGGGCGATTCACCAGCATATTTCGAATAGAATTACGTTTGAAAACCTCGAAACGACGATAAGAGAGTGCTTCAACCTACCACTGGACTTTCAAAGGATCCACGGGTTCAAGGCTCGGTTCGCCCAGTATTACGATAGGACGTACCGGCGCACCATGGAAAAGCTTATCTCGGGGCCGCTACTGCACGTCGATGAAACAAAGGTCAACTTGCTGAAGGGGAGCGGCTATGTGTGGGTGTTCACGAATATGGAAGAGGTAGCGTTTGTCCTTAGGCCGAATCGAAATGCCGCCTTTCTGCACAAACTGCTACGGGGATTCCACGGTGTGCTCGTGAGCGATTTCTTCTCTGGGTACGATTCGCTTGAATGCGCGCAGCAGAAGTGCTTGGTGCATATCATGAGGGACTTCAACGACGGTCTACTGGCCGATCCGCTCGATAAGGAACTCAAGGAACTCGGGCACAGGTTCGGGTACGTGTTGCAGGCTATCATCGCAACGGTTGACCGCTTCGGGCTGAAGGCACGGCACCTGAGAAGGCACAAGTCGGAGGTGAGCCAATTCATCACAGCAATCGAACCTGCCACCTCGGATTCGGAGGTTGTTCGGAAGCTGAAGAAGAGGATCACAAAGTATAGAGGAAAGCTGTTCACGTTCCTCGAATACGATGGCATTCCATGGAATAACAACAACGCTGAGCATGCGGTAAAGCATTTCGCCAAGTATCGGAGACTGGCAAACGGGCGTTTCACCGAAAAAGGGCTGCGGGATTATTTGAAACTTTTGAGCGTTTACGAAACCTGTAAGTACTAGGCGATCAATGCTTTTGAGTTTCTTTTGTCAAAGGAGCGCGATATCGACTCCTTTGCTGAGCGGACCTGAACCCGCCGCCACAAGATTCAACCGGTGAACGATTTGATCCCGAGGTTCTTCATTCGAAAAAGCGAATCGGTTTGTGAGAGGCTGCAAGAGAGAAATGCTGAAACGCTAGCAGCGCATGGCTTCTGGAGCAGCTTCAATAACCCCTTAAAGCCTATACGCAGTCCTACCGATTGACACGTCCGAGACGCGGTAAATTGTTCTTCGCCAAATGGTGGTACCACAGTACCTTTGCCCGTCGGTGTCTCCACTGCGGGTTGCCTAAATATGCCTCGCCTGGGTCAGACCACCCTGACCCTCAATTGAGTAATCCGTAACTGTTGTGAAATCCTTCATCCACTAGCGGCGGTTCGGCGCAGACCTGCAATTGGAGAGTCTGCGATTTTCCAACGCGACTTCTGGCGGATCTTCTTTTTGAGTATAAGCGGGGATTTTTTCCTAACTGCTTGGGATGAAGGGAGTTATTCGTTCTGTTGTCTGTAAGCCTCCTGACTACATGGCCGGGAGGGAGATACCGAGCGCCTTGAGAATTTCGTGCTGGCGAGCGTCTGGTTGGGGCAGCTTAGTCACGGTGGCTTTCTCATCGACCGTGTAGTGCAGCAGGCACAGTCGGGTCAAGGCGAGCAGCGCATCCGGCAAGGTGATCGCGTCGGTGCGAGTCTCAGTGGTGCCCAACGCCGCCCGTAATCGCTGCTCCATCTCGCGACTGACTTTCAACGCCAGCAGGCAGCAGAACACGTGCCCCCGCGTGCGGCTCTCTTTGCGTACCCAGACGGGCCGCACTTCCAGCAAGCCGGTCTTCAGGGTGCGAAAATCGCGCTCAACCTTCTGGAGAGAAACATAGCTGTCATGTACTTGCTGGGCGCTCATCGCCGAGGGAACCTCGTCGGTGGTCACCACATAGCAACCGGACAACTCCAGCGCTCGGCGGATCGCTTCCCCGTTCCGCTGCAGCCGCAACTACCTACCCTCGAGTGGGAGGATCACCAGGCCCGTCAACCGGTGGCGCCCAGCCCAGGCCTCCAGCGCCCGCCGTCCCGCTTCCGGTTGGCAGCGAGGGTGTTCGCGCACCTGCTGGTTGCGGGCCGCGACCTTAGCCTCGAGCTTCGCTAGCTTGTCTTCCAGCCGATACAGCTCGCGCTTAGCCTCCGCCGGATCTTTGCGCAAGACATAACGCACTCTGTCGGCTTGCACTTCGCACACCTGCTCACTGAACAGGCTCAACTGCAAAACCCCTTGCCCCAGCAGTCCCCGCATCTGCGGGTCGGTCAGCGCCGTGATATACCGCAACCCCGCCGCCGTCCGCGCCTCCTTTCCCTTGCTCTTCACCATCCCCCGGTCTCCCACGAAGACTAACTCTTCCACCTGGAATTGCTCCTGCAAGATCTGGATCTGTTCCCCCACGGGGGTGGAATCGTTCCGGTTCCCCTCGAACACCCGCACCGCCAGGGGCTCGCCTTCTTCGTCCGCCAACAGGCCGATGACGATCTGCAACTTACCCCGCTTGCCGTCGCGGTTGTACCCATAGGCCCCCAGTTCGTTCTTTTCCCCCTCCAGATAACGGCTGGTTACGTCGTAGAGAAATAGCCGCGGGGGCTGGCCGCGACGCGCCCCATAACGGCGGTATAGGGCCGCTTCGATCTTCTCTTGGCGAGCCGCCAGATCATCCAACGCCGCATACAAATCGTCCTCGTCGAACGCACCTAAACCCATAACTTCGGCGACGGCCTGATCCTCCGCCCAGCGTACCGCCGACAGGCGTGAGCCCTGATGGGCAAGGCGCGCCAGCACCAGGAACAAAGCCAGCTTGGCGAGCCGGCTGTGACCGAGCGCGGCGCCGAGGCCGAGAGCGTCGGCGACCTGCTTAAGCGCAAACAGCAAACCGAAGGCGCGTCCCAGTTGGGGGCTCTGCGCCAGGTCGGCGGCCTGGTCGAGCTCCCCACCCAGCAAGCAGGCGGCGGAAAACTTCCAGGCGGGCCGCGGGCCAGTGAGACAGGTTGGCGAGGGTACGATTCCTGACCTTGCCGTTCTCCCGGAAGGATTCCCGCAGGAGGATGGCCGGAGGGGAGTTGCGGTTGGGGATGGTGGCGATATACATGACTTCTGTATACGACTAATAGTAAGGTATTTCAAACAAAATATAGTATCTACATGACTACAATATGTGGCACAAATTCCGCCAACCCTCTCCGATACAAAGACTTCTATCAATTACCGCGGGAAAGATCCGTCTGGGAGCTGAAGGCTCCCCTTCGGTCAGCGTGTGGAATGGCATCCCGCCGAAGAGAATACTCGCCCCCATGCCGTGCCGGAGGGAACCTTTAGTTAAGGGGCTGAAGGACTGGCGGTGGTTGGATTAATGGACAGCCTTGACATTCTGGCTGACGTGGTCCAAGTCGTCTTCGGTTTGTTTGCAATTAGGATTGCAATTGTCGGCGTCATTCATGTTTCCCCTGGGCGGCAAGACCGGCTTGCCATCCAACGTAGGACGCCGCCAAAGCTTATTGCTACCATCACGCTGAGCGCACCTACCCGAGTATTGGTCGCAGTTTGTCGGGTCTGTCTGGTTTTATTGACGGCATGGGATATCATGCGACAATTTCACCATTAACACGCCACGGATATCAGGGTCTTGGCTGGAGCAGGCTCCGGGGGGTCGGCGATTTCCCGATGCACGCAAGAAGGGCACAGCATGGGGCCGTGCCCTTCAATCACCTAGCGGTTGTAATGGTCACGTGCGATACCGTCGTAACGGCCGGAGCGCATGCAGCACTTCTTGAAACCTGATGCCGGACCCGCATGGGCAGGGGTCATTTCTGCCGAGCTTCTCCGATAGCTCTTTGCCCCCATGCACGGTGCGGAAACCCACGCTTGACGTTAGTCTCGGATGGGAACCCCTTGCGGCGTTTGCTGCTGGGCTCGAAGAAAAAAATTGTTGTTCACGGCAGTCTCTCCTTCCAGATGGATTTGCCCGTCACATCACAGAAGGCGAGCCGATTCCTTTATTCTACCCCAAGACGTGGAGTGAAGCCCTGGCAAAATGACAGGCAACGAGGCATGAGAGATAACCTACCGTGCCGCCCAATTACCTATGCTGGGGCAAGTGCTGGTTGAACTGAAGCGGCGGCCGCCTAGTCCGGATTTCTCACCACGACTTAAGGGCAGCGGGGTTAGGCACGGCCGTCATACGGGCTTCCTGATGATTTCCGCCTCACGCCACCGCCAACAACTTGTGCGAGCGCATGATGCCAGGTTTCGGAGTGCGGGAACTCGCTTCCGCTTTTTCTACCGCTGACTTGTCAGCGGTTGGTCATTCGCCGCGACGAGTCGCGGCGAGCAAAAGCGGCGACGAGTCGCCGCACGCCGAAAGGCCGGTCGCATCGCCGTGGTGAGAAGTTCGGGCTGGGGGCTTCGGGAAATCCAAAAAGTCTGCAAAACTTCGGCACTGATTCGGCTTGCTTTGGCGTATGATATGGTTTCGCGGCGAAGTTACATCTAGGGGATGACGTCCAAGCATATGTCAATCATAGAGGAACGGAAGGGTGGTCCACGGCTCACCGCATCTTTGACGGTCGTCCTGTCGACAGGGGAGGCCCCCTACGTCATGGAGATTGAAAACGTGAGCGACACGGGGCTTTGCCTCCGGTCGAAAGAAGTGTTCCCCGTCGGTACTCAAATTCACATGGTCTTTGGCCGACCGCCCGAGTTGCCCCGAATAGACGCAGATGGAATTGTAAGGTGGTGTGACGCCGAAAAGGGAGTTGGGGTGGAATTCACCTCGATCAGTTTGGATGACCACCAAGCCCTCTTGAGATTTATGATCTCGCAGTCCCCGAGCGAGCTACATTGAATCCTAATCTTTCAGTTCATAGGTTTTCTGGTGTACATTCAGGTCAGCCTCGTCGATGTGCTCTTCGGCCAAAATTCTCTTGAGTTCACCGACTTGCTTGTCGGCGCGAGATTTATCAGCAGTTCGGTCTTCCTGAATTATCCAGAACGTGGCTCCGCAATAGCTCCATTTATCGGGAGAGAAGTCACACAGCACTCTTACCATTCTCCGGTACTGACCCGGCAAATCTACGCCGATTCTGATTGCCTTATCTCCAATCATGGCTTGCTTGCCTTACGTCGATCTACCCCAAGAGAAATAGCACAGCATCCAGGCGCCAAGTCATTCTTTCGCTCTTGTTCCTGCTACCTTCGGCTGCCGGCTTCTGCCTTCGCAAACGCTGCATTTACGGCTGTGAGCCGCTGCTGGGCGCTCCCCACGAGATTGCTTGTGGGAAACTTGGTAACAACCGTCTCGAACGCCGTTCTTGCCTCATAAAGGTTCCCGGCAGATTGCTGGTCAACCCCCTTCTGAAAGTAGTAATCGGCGGTTTCCTTCAGTGCCGTCACCTCTTGTTCCAGCGAATCAACCTTCTTCTGGAGTTCAATGTTGCGAGCTTTTTCGGCGGAGAGTAAAGCGGTTGTACTGGAGAGTTGACTGTCTTTGAGGAGAGCAACGTGGCCGAAAAACGCAATCAAGACCACCGCCACTCCAATGATGATGAAATAAGCCTCTCCCCCAGTATCAGAATGCCGAATTGTCAAGGGTGGGGTCGGTTCATCGAAGCCGAGATGATGGCGCTCGGGACGTATGCTGCGTTCACCTAATTCGTAGTTGGCAATTCGACGAGCCGCTCCTAATGCTTCGCCGCCCGTCTTTGGCTGCCAAAGCTTCTCCGGTTCGCTCATGTTAACCTCCACTCAGCGAGATTTCTGAGTCGCTCCGTTGTGTTAAGAGACCTCCCGGTTCATTCGGGCCGACCCGCCTAAACAACCATGGCGGGGGCCACACAAGAGTCCTGCCGGTGACCGACTGTCACTGGAGGGATGGAGATGAAATTTCCACTTCCAATTCTCCACCTGGCGACAACATACACCCGAGCATTTCTGAATGCAAACGCCCGGCCGGGGTTTGGTTGTTGAGCGCATCATCGAGCACAGAAGCCACATCTTCTGCCTCTCCTGCGGCTTCCGCAGCCCTATACTGCCGCCTTTCCAACGGACGTTACCCAATGGACATGTCCAGTGGTTGCTGACGCATTCATGAGGGAGTAGCATGTGCCCCATGCCTTGCTGATATCGATTGCCCGTGATTTGATTAAGCGGAAAGGCAAGCGTCGGTGAGGAGGAGAAAGGCTGCAGGGCCTCGATTTTCTACTGTTGAACGCTTCGGAGCTAAAGCGACACAAAGCCGACTAGGCTGGCAAAGCTAGTGAAAATGAAATTCTCGTCCCCGCACAAATGTCATTGAATTCAAAGCTGGTCGGAATTGTGGCGAATGACATTAATCGCAGGCGACGATTCCGCCGCCTCTGAAGGTGGTCCCCTTCGCAGGCATCAATTGCCCTGCCGCATGCTGCAAGCGGCGCGCACAGTTCTCCCATTCCCCTTCGGTGCACTGCGTTTTGCGGCAATCGAACTCACAAAGGGCATGGTCCTCGGGAACCTCGCGGATAAGCTGTCCCCAGACACTGTCGCAGATGTTCCGAAGCGGTTTCATCGAGATCCTCCGATAGCCTAAAATTTCTTCCCTATTCTAGAAAGTCTTTCCTGGGCCGTCATGCCACAGGACTCTTCTGATGCTGAAGACGAACGCCCGACCTGCCTGCTCCTTAAGAACTCGGCGATGGTGGCCAGACGGTCCAGGATGAATATCACGTTGAGCGGGGGTATTGCAATCGAAAACTCTAACCCAAGAATCGCGATTGAGCGATGGTAAGGTGTTCCTGAGATGGTGGAAAGATCGTTTGCCGCGAGCCGTGGTTAATCCGGGTGAGGTCGCGACTCCATTGCGGTCAAGATTCAGGGGTC
>JBEKLF010000269.1:0-11342 GCA_050010335.1 Terriglobia bacterium | reverse complement strand
CACGGCCGATGTCGAAGTGATCCCGATCCAGAAGGTCAACGAAGCCTACGAGAGACTGCTCAAGTCCGATGTGAAGTACCGTTTCTCCATTGACATGGCTTCTCTCAAATCTGAATGAATCGATGAAGGAGCACTTTCGCGATTCTGACCGTCGCTTCTGGCAGTGCCGTTTGACGGACGCTACGGTCGGATGCCAGGTGCTTGCTGCTCTCGAGAAACGGCAATTGCGGAAAACGTGTTTGCCAATATCAGTACAGCCCCAGCGGTCGATCAGGGCGTACGACTGTCGTATTGCATGTTTCCACGGCGCCCCGCCGACTGATCGGCGCGAGCGAGCGACGGCGTGACACCTTCTTGCCGCACGCGATTTTCACGAGCGCCCGCGTGTAGGCGGCAATGGTTTCCGGGATGGCGTGGCTATAAACGAACTGCCCTTCGCGCCGGCAGGCGATCAGCCCGGCTTCGCTCAGTATTTTGAGATGGTGAGAAACAGTGGCGGGGGTCACGCCGCGCGTCGAGACGATCTCGCCGCAGTTCATGTATGAAAAGACTTGAAGGAAAAGTGGCCGTGGTGACCGGCGGAAACAGCGGAATTGGCCTTGCGACCGCCAAGCGCTTGCAGGAAGAGGGAACAAAAGTTGCCATCTCCGGCCGAAGCAGGAAAACGCTGGACGAGGCGGTGGGAACGATCGGAAATGGCGTGGTGGCGGTGCAGGCGGACGTCGCGAAGCTTACGGACGTGGATAAGTTGTACGATGAAGCGGTTTGGACAGCCCGAGAAAGTGGCGGCGACCGTGGCATTTTTGGCGTCGCAAGATGCGTCGTACATCACCGGCGTGGAAATCAATGTCGACGGCGGGTTGGGGGAAATCTGAATCGCTCACGCGGCTGATCAGCGAAATGAGGGCGGGCGTGGGCCCGCCGTCCGGCGCTGCAGCTCTTGCAGCGGCGCGGACGTTTTCCGCGTCTCGTAGGGGTAAGGAAGAGCCGCGGACCTACCCAACAAGTCCGCGCTACGCTTGCTTGAGCCAGGAATCACCAGCCGATTAAGGCGCACCCGAGACTCAAGAATCCTCAAGGAGAGTCGCCATTTAGCACTGTCCTAATTTGACGGCCTGATTTCGATATGGGGGGTCAGACTTCCCGGCCCCTTTGGGGCCTAACGAAGATTCCCCCCTACGACCCAGGCCACCCACTGGGGTTTGGCCGCAAATTAGGGCACAACCCGCCTTTGAGCGCAGGCTCGCGAACTTTGTTTGTGAGCTCCTGTCCGTCGAGACTGTTCAATACCGATTGTTCCTTAGCCCCAAACCCACTGCTTCGCGGTACTGGTCAATGATGTCGAGGAAGGCTGCGAATATCCCCGCGTCGTCCGTTTCGAAATAGATGTCCAAGGTCTTTCGCCCTACCAGCACGCGGCGGAATTCATCAACATCAGCAACGTGGACGTGGTCTCCGTGCAGCACGAGTTCGGGATTTTCGGCGGGCCGGCAGGGAGTCACTTGCTTGAGTTGCTGCGCGAACTGAAGATGCTCGTCGTCACAACGATCCCTACCGTCCTTCGCGAGCTGACCCGGCGGGCGGATGCGTGTACAAATGCTGGCGGCCTATGGGGTGAAGCACGATGTCCGCCGGCAGAAATGTTAAATTCAGTCACAACTAACTGTTGGAAGCCACGTTTATTACCGCTCAGGTCGAAGGGAACGCAGTCGTTTATTCGATCCTGGTAAACAAGGGGAAAACCAAGCTGCGTCGCGAAGAGGTCGAAGGGCGCTTCAGAGGCGAGCTTTTGCAGACGCGTCGCTGCTCCATTACGCACACCTGATTGTGCAATCTTGACCTAACGTGCGTTTGGTATCAAACTGACGCGCGAAACCCGTTTGGGTATAATCGGTTGCTTTTAGCTGCTCGTCAGGCTTTGGTGGGGGAGCGCATAACGTTTTCCCGACTTCGTTGGTTAAAAGGAGCCACCACCACCCCGCAGATGTGGCAGCTCATCGTTTAAGCGCATAAGGCCGTCCCGAGAATGCCTGAACCGCTTCGGGCAAACAAATCCGGCATGGCAAAGGACTATTGTGGCCAAAAAAGACTTTCAAACAGCGCAGGCAGGCGAACGGACAAATCCTACCGGGAAGCCAGTAAGCAACAGGGTGCTTCTGTCGGTTTCCGACAAAGAATACCGCGCCCTCCGTCCTCACCTGGAATTCCTCAGTATGCCTCACCAACTTAGCCTTTACGAACCGAACGATCCACTAGAGTTTGTGTATTTTCCGAATGCAGGCATGGTGTCTCTGGTCATTGAGACGGAAGACGGAAGGACGGTTGAAGTAGGTGAAGTAGGAAAGGAAGGGTTTGCAGGGATACCGGCGGTGGTTGGCATGAGGAAGAGCCAAGTACGTGAGGTCGTACAAATCGCCGGAGATGGGTTCAGGGTGAGGGTCGACGCATTGCAAAGGCTCTTACGGTCGAGTCCACAACTTCTACAAATGCTGACTCGGTATGCAGTAACTGACTGGGTTCAAATGGCTCAAACCGCCGCGTGCAATCGACTTCACAAGATCGAACAGCGCTTTGCACGCTGGCTACTCATCACTCAGGACAGGGTGGATTCCCCGACGTTCCTCATCACCCACGATTTCCTTGCCACGATGCTAGGGACGGACCGACCCACGGTAAGCTTGGCAGCGGGAATGTTGCAGAAAAAGGGGGTTATCAAGTGGACCCGAAGTGCCGTGCAGATTTTGAGCCGCGCGAAGCTGGAAAAGTGCGCTTGCGAGTGTTACGGAGCAATCCAGGAGGATAGGTATGGCAATGGACCAATGCGTCAAGGAGACGCTTTCAAGCCGGACGCGTGAATACTGCCAGAAAGACAACAATCGATAAGATCCTTAGTGCTACGGAGCTATGTGGCAATTCAATGGCAAGCCCGGCTCCAGATAATATTTCCAGCCAGGGTGGGGAAGCCTACAGACAGAACCTTCTCCGCAAGCTAGCATCTCAGCCAGTGGATAACTAGAATTCAGGATCGAAAATCCAAGCCGACATGATTGCGTGGAGTTTCCATCCTGCATATCCACGGACTCGCCTTCCGCAAGGAGAAAGGAAAGGCTGTTATGACTCCACGGAAAAGCCCGCCTAAGGTTGTCAGGGGCAAGGGCAATGGCAAGCCTGCATTTGTAACAGCAAACGGGAATACTCAGCCCGTCGATTGGGCAGCATTCCTCGGAGGAATCTCGCGCGGAAAAACCGTTCTAGAATACGGCGCGAACCGTACGATATTTGTGCAGGGAGACCCTGCGGATTCCGTGTGGTATCTCAAACAGGGGGAGGTGAAACTCGCGGTGACCTCCCAACAAGGCAAGGAAGCGATCGTCAGCGTTCTGGGCGACAACGAGTTTTTCGGTGAGGGATGCCTGGCTGGCCAGCCGTTGCGCATCTCCACGGCGAGCGCGGTGACGGATTGCACTCTTTACCGAATCGAGAAGGCGCTGATGGTGCGAATGCTCCACGAGCAGCAGGGTATCTCGGAATTGTTCATGACGCACCTGCTCTCCCGCAACATCCGCTATGAAGAGGATTTAGTCGACCAGCTTTTCAACTCCAGCGAGAAGCGCCTGGCCCGGATTCTCTTATTGCTAGCGCATTTTGGCAAGGAAAGCAGGATCGAAACTGTCCATCCGGGAATCAACCAGGAACACCTGGCCCAAATGGTCGGCACCACCCGGTCACGGGTCAGTCATTTCATGAACAAATTCCGGGCGCTGGGCTTTATCGATTATGCGGGCAACGGGGGGTTGACGGTTACCAATGGCCTCTTGAGCGTGATCCTGAGCGAATAGCAGTGCAACGACCGTCGCTAGTGTAGACGCCCTCGGACTGCCATGCTTAGCGGTGGCGCGCGGAGGGGAGCATTCGGTTTGACGGAATGCTCTCGAGACGAGACATTCGCCCACGATCAGAAGGCGAGCGACCGCATTGTCAACCTTCGTTATGGAAGGAAGCCCCTGTGCATATCAAATCCTCGACAAATCCCCACCGAACCCACCTTGTAGGTTCCCCTCATCAACTGGGACGAGCAATTCAGAATGAATAGGTGTGCTGTTATGAACAGACAGGCAGAAACCAATTTGTTAGCGTGCGATTCTTCTAACGTCATTGTTCAAGCAGAACGGCGACTGAGCCGGGAGGAAATGCTATGCCATTAAAAGAAACCAAAACGATGATGCCCCCACCGTCCCTTTTGGTTCCAGTTCCTTCTCCCAAACCCATCTTCACTCCGTCTGTGCCCGCTGAAAGTGACCCGCCTCCTTTTTGACGCAAAGATGACCCGGGTATGGGCTGTGGTAATCAGGTGCATTCTCTCCATTTCCTAAATTGCTTATGCGAAGGCAGTCACAACTCTAAACTCGCGGGGGGAAACAATGATTGGGATCGGCGTCATCGGCTACGGTTACTGGGGTCCAAACATCGTCAGAAATCTGTGCGGCCTCAAGTCGGCACAAGTCGTTGCCATAAGCGACAAAAGCCCAGCAGCGCAAAGACGAGCAAAGCAGGCTCATCCGAGCGTACACGTCACGTCTGAGTCATCTGAAGTCCTGCGCTCTCCAGACATCGATGCAGTGGCCATCGTCACACCCGTCTGGACGCATTTCGAGCTGGCGAAGACTGCCCTGGAAAACGGAAAGCACGTTTTTGTCGAGAAGCCCTTTACTTCGAGTGCGACCCAGGCTGAGACCTTGATCGAGTTGGCACAGAAGAAAAACCTCAAGATCATGGTGGACCACACGTTTCTGTTTACTGCGGCGGTGAAGAAGATCCGCCAACTGATCGATCAAGGTGAACTGGGCGATCTCTACTATTACGACTCCATGAGGGTCAATCTAGGCCTTTTCCAACACGACATTGACGTGATTTGGGATCTCGCGCCGCACGATTTGTCCATCATGGACTATCTCATTGGAAAGGAACCCGAGGCTGTCGTGGCGACGGGCCAGGCGCACTTGAATGGCCATGCCGACGTGGCGTTTATTACCGTCTATTTCCCGCAGAACACCATTGCTCACATCAACGTGAACTGGTTATCTCCTGTGAAGGTCCGAACTACACTGATCGGGGCAGAGAAGAAGATGGTGGTGTGGAATGACCTCGAAGCCGACGAGAAAGTCAAGGTCTACGACAAGGGTGTCCAAATCACCAGCCGGGAAGGTGTTTACGAATCGCTTGCCAGTTACCGCTCGGGAGATATGTGGGCACCCAAGATCGAGCAGACAGAAGCCCTGAAGGTAGAATTAGAGTCCTTTTTAGACTGCATCGAGAGCAACCAGACGCCCCTTAATGACGGCGTGGCGGGATTGCGAGTTATCAAATTGCTGGAAGCGGCAACAGCATCACGGAGGCTGATAGGCGAGTCCGTTTTGGTATGAACAACTACTCCCTCCCCGAAAGCTACCATTGGCTTGCCACAAGTGGGGCACTTTAGCTCCTCCTCCCCAGCGTTGCTTTCGGCGTCCACAATAAGCTGAAGCCAAAACGTTCGCCCAAAAGCTGCCGCGCGTGAGAACGGGTGGATGGTATCCGTTCGGGGGACCCATGGCGGCGAGCTCCGGGCGCTGGTCTGGGGAAACGCGCTAAAGTGACCCCACGTTCAAATTATACATAGTGTGCACTTTTGAACAGACAGTACATAGTCCTGATGTTAAGTTACCGATATCATCAGAGCGGAGGCATTCGAGCTGTGCAAATGGAATCTCTAATCATTAGGTTTCGGATGATTCTCCGCAATCCACCACAAAAGCCGCAAGCCTTAAGAAGTGCAGTTACCAAAGCCAAGTGGGCACTCTGGCATTCGGTCGGAGTGCCCCCCGCCTTATCGGACCTTCATTGGGGGTTTTGTATGTTTGTTGGGGCGGAGAACCATCATTTCCCCAAGGGCACTTTGGACCACGCCACTTCACCGGATCAAAGACGCTAGCGGCGATATGGCACCCGAACCTTGAATGCCTGAACGGAGGCGCCCATGACTGGCAATCAAGCTAGCGGAATTCCCCCCGGTTTTGAACCTCTCAGCATTGAGGGGGCCTTGCAAATGAGCGTCGGGACTTGGGTTTTCATCCGAGGCAGAGGTAACGCTTTCCCGGAGCCCGGGCGGATCGAAGCGAAATGGACAAAGAACATGAAAGCCTACCCCCGCACGGGGGTTCGGCTCCAAGTCAACGGCCGCATCTATCCTGCCTCGAAGATCCCCCTCCGCTTGCTCGTGAAAACGGGCCAAGATTCGATTAACGCGCACGGTCCGTCTGGTAGGTGATCAAATTCAATCTCCATTCTTATGCTCCTCCAGGGAAACTCGGTCTTCTTCTTGCCCAAAACGTAGACCTAGGCCGTGGGAACCGCGTCGTGACGAATTCTTTACTCGGAAGCTGGGGGGACTTAGGGCAAAAGGCAGTGGGCAGTAGGCAGTGGGCAGTTGGCGGAAGGCTGAACGCCGGGGTAGCGCGGACCGTCATAAAAGGTCTGGGGCTCATTCCCTGTGGGCATGGAAAACCCGCGGACCTACAAGACAGATCCTCGCTATTCTTGTTTTTTTCGGGCGGCGTCTTCAACGAGTAAGGAACGGATCAATTCGGGATCGACATAAAACGTGGTCTGTTGCAAGCGGGCGAGATCGGATGGCAAGTCGATCAGGTCGAGCCGGGCGGCGGTACGTAAAACACCGAGTGCGGTAGCAGATCAGCCCGATCGATGAGCACCAGGTAGTTCAGTGGCGTCGTGTCTGCAATAACGATCATGGTGCCGGGTGTCGAGAAAGGGCGTCGCCTGCTTGCCGATCGTGTTCCAGATCGGCAAGGCCGTACCCCAGGTAAACGCCATGCTCTTTAAGGAAGGCGTGTACCTGCATTCGAGTTTTGTACCCCAGTAGGCGACGCAGTTGGCTGATGGACAGCTTTTTCTCGCGATAGGCCTCAGCGGCAATAGTTTCCAGAGCCGCGCGGTTGAGGTCCTGGCCGAACCCGGCCAAAAAAGCGGACAACTCCTCGAGGATCTCCAGTATGAGCTGCTGCATAGTCGCAGTATACGGCAAGAAGACGCGGGAATACACGCCGCAATCAACGGTGTGCCGTGGGTTGGCAAACCAAGGAACCTCGGGATTCCGCCTGGGGCGCCGCCTACGCGTTAAGTGGGTGCCACTTGGCCGCGTTATCCACGGATCGTGCGCGTCACCGGCACGTCGATGATTTCGTGCAAATGATCCATCACCTCGTTCCGGGTCAGGATGAGGACGGGGCGGCGTTTGTCCGGTGGTTGAAATGTGTACTAACGGATTTCGCCACGGTTCAACGGACTCCCTCCCAACCTTCAGCATCCCACGCCAACAGGTCCTCGTCACTCGAGAACTCCTCGTTTCGGGGAGGCAGGGCGCGGTAAACGTCTCGATCATCGGCAGCGGGCTGTGCGCTGATGAAGCGAAGAAGGCGGAGACGCTCGTCGAGCGACAGGCAATCGACCAAAGGGAAAATATCTTCGGCGCTCAGGTGCTTTGGCATCAGACCTATTCTACCAGACGGTAGGGGGCGTAGCGTGGCTTCGTGGCAAAAATTCAGGGAGCGTCGTAGGACGGACCTGCTCGCCAAGGTTCACGGGCTCTCATCACGAGATTCGCCGTTCGCCAAGGTCCAGAAAATTATGAGGCGAGAATGTCCACCCCCTTCCGGCTCCACATAGAAGGTCTGCGGCTCGTTCCCGGTGGGCATGGAAAAGCCGCGGACCTACAAAACAGGTCCGCGCTACGGCTGCTTGACGGCGTCTCGTCAATGTGGCTACAATAGCTACATGAGGAGCGGAGCCATGATTTCCGTCGGAGTGCGCCAACTCAAGAACGGTCTAACTCGTTATCTGCGGCTTGTCGATCAGGGCTACGCCGTGCTGGTGATGAACCGGAACCGGGCGGTGGCGGTGATGAAGAAGCCCCACTCGAGCTCCGCGCAGACGCTCGAGGAGAGAATTGCCGCCTTGGTGGCGGAGGGTAGATTGTTGCGGGCCGAAAACGCCGGGCCTTTCAAACCGTTCAAGCCGGTGCGAGCGAAAGGGAAGCCCGTCTCCACCTTGATCATCGAGGACCGGCGGTGATTTTCTTTGATGCCAGCGCCGCGGCCAAGAGGTATTTCCAGGAGGCTGGCTCGGACCTGGTCAACCGGCTCTGGAGCGGCCCGGAATTCTTCTCTTCGCTCACCCTTCTTCACTGCGAGCTCACCTCCGCCTTGAATCGCAAACGCCGCGAGCGCGCGCTGCCTCGCGGGGCTTACCCTGCTCTCAAAAAGCAGATCGGGGAGGATATGAGGAAGATCCACGCCGTACCTGTAAATGCCGAACTTATCGAAATCTCCCTGCGTCTGCTGGACGCGCATCCGCTCAAGACCCTCGATTCGCTCTACTTGGCGGGGGCCCTGGGTTTACAGCAGGCCCTGAAGGAGCCCGTGCTGTTTGTAGCCGCCGACCGGCAGATTCTCCAGGCCGCCCAAGCCGAAGGACTGCGCACGCTCAATCCAGAAACAGGGCCTTGAAAAGGCACGCCTCTCGTAGGGGCAGGCCTCGTGCCAAGCTTGTCCAAATTACGACCTGACCAGCGGCTGATGACCTGCGGCTTCGCCGCTTGCTGTCATGAAAATAGCCGGAGGTTTTGTTGAAAATGCAATACTTAGCTGCATCACGGCTATTTTCATCCAACGTGGCGAGCCGAAGGCTCATGGGCGTCTCTGCGGAAAGGCTCCGCCTTTCCGTTGCGGGACGCCACCGATAGACCCTCTCCGCGCCGCCTGCCCCGATGAATCGGGGCAGGCGGCGCGGAGAGGAGAAAATGCGCGATGGGCCGGAAAGGCGGAGCCTTTCCGCAGAGCAGGGGGCGAAGCCCTGTCAAACGCTTGATCGCTCGTTAATTTGGACAGCTTTGGGCCTCGTGCCTACCCTCCCCGGTCGGCGTGGCCGACTTAAGGGCACCCACGAGCGCCCCTACGAGATGCGATTGGTTGCGGCTCCGCCGCGCTGCACTACGTTGGGTGACGACTGATGACCGAAGACCGACAACCGATGACTGACAACCTTCCTAGAACTTAAAGAAAAAGTACCGCATCACCAGCACCAGCGCTACTCCCAGCGCCACGGTGAGGGCATATTTCGGACTCCTCATTTTGTTGACCTCGGGGATCAAGTCCGATGCCGCCACATAGAGCGTGACCCCTGCCGATAGCGCCAGGCCGTAACTCACCCAGCGGTGCGCGAGCGCCATCCCCAACACTCCCAGGAGGCGCGAGACACCCAGAACGCCCGCCGCCGCCATGCCCGCTTTGTTGCTCCTCTTGGCTGCCACCATGATGGAGGCCACGGTGAAGCCTTCCGGGACATTGTGCAGAATCGTGGCGCCGAATATGACGGTGCCGAGCCACGGTGAAATCAGAAAGCCTGAGGTAATCGATACGCCGTCGAAGAAGGTGTGGATCGTCAAGCCCGCCAGCGCCGTGTACGCCACCCGTGGGTTCACGAACTCGTCGGTGTGCGTCTCTTCACCAAAATGAAAATGCGCGGGCCAGGCATGTTCAAAGTAGTGAACTATGAAATATCCCAGCAAGATCAGCGCGGGGCCGGAGGCGGGCGCCAGGCGGAGGCTTTCCGGCACCATCTCCGTCAGTGCCGTCGCCAGCATGAAGCCGGCGCCTAAGGCAATGAAAAGCGCTAGAAACGTGCGGCTCCACGGACGCGCGGAAACAATGGCGCCACCAAATAAGTTGGCGATTCCCGCCACCGTTCCCAGTGCGAGGCTGATCCAGAGGTAGGACATTAGGAGAAAACGTCAGTTGTCAGTTGTCAGCATTCAGTCGTTTATCCGAGTCTGGTATTTAGGAAACATGTAGTGGTCAGAGCCAACCCCACAAAAGGGCAATAATGTTACGCCCGGCGAAAACCAATGACTGATAACCGATTACCGACAACTGACGACCGACCACTCGCCACGGACAACGGACGACGGACAAAGGACAGCTTCTTCTTAGCTCGCATGCCTAAAGTGCACAATCTCTCCATCGTGCACCACGTACTCTTTCCCTTCCAGGCGCAGCAAGGCTCGATTGCGGGCTTCGGCAAAGCTTCCCGTCGCCATCAGGTCATCGTACTTGGTAACTTCCGCTCTGATGAACCCGCGCTGAATGTCGGTGTGAATCTCGCCCGCGGCTTCCAGCGCCGTCGAGCCCGCGCGAATCGTCCACGCCCGGCACTCGTCCTCTCCCACGGTAAAGAAGGAGATCAATCCCAGGAGCTGATAACTGGCATTAATCAGACGCGACGTGGCCGACTCTTTCAATCCGTAACTCGAAAGAAATTCTGCCGCATCGGATTCGCTCATCTCGGCGAGTTCGGCTTCCACCTTGCCGCAAATCGCACTCACTCCCGTGCGCAAACGCTGCTTCAAGCCCGCCTCGGCGGCAAATTGATCGGCCACGTTTGCCCGCGCCGCGTCTCGCTCGCCCAGATTCAAAACGTAAAGCATGGGCTTCTGGGAAAGAAACGTGAAGCCGCGAATCGCCTTGGATTCCTCCGCCCCTAACTCGACTTCACGCAGCGGCGTCTGCTTCTCGAGCGCGGTCCGGCAGATTTTGAGCACCTGGAATTCCTTCTCCAGCGCCGGGTTCTTCTGCTTCTTGATGTCCTTGTCGAGGCGCTCCAGCCTTTTTTCCACCACGGCGAGGTCGGAGAGAATCAGCTCGAGCTCAACATTTTCGATGTCGCGCTTGGGGTCTACAGAACCGCCCTCGAGGGGAACGGCTGCATCCTCGAATGCCCGCGCGACGTGCACCAGAGCGTCCAATTCGCGCAGGGCTTGCGATTGCACCCCCGTGCGCGCGAGCTCAATGACGATGCCCGGCATGTCCATGTACTCAATGGTGGCGCGAACCGTCTTCTCCGGCTTGAACATTTCAGTAAGGCGGTCCAGGCGCGCGTCAGGAACGCGGACGACCCCCACGTGGGCCTCCTGCCTGCCGGAACCGATCCCGCTGCCATGCGCGTGAGTCAAAATCTGAAACAGGGTTGTTTTGCCGGTTTGGGGTAAACCGACGATTCCGATGCGGAGCACACGTGCCTCTCAGCGAATTAAGATAAGTCAAAGCCAGAATTGTAAGAACCTTGATACTAGCATACCTGTTGTAGCGGCTGGGGCGTGGGGCGGGCAGGGAGCACGGTAAATTTGTTCTAACTAAGGGGGAGCGGAACAGAATGGCGATTGATTTTGGGAGTTGGGAGGCTGCCCGACATGCACGAGGAGGATTTCGGGCGTCGGTTGACAGGCGGGCCTG
>JBEKLF010000268.1:0-11347 GCA_050010335.1 Terriglobia bacterium | reverse complement strand
CCCCCACCCCCTTCCATCCTGGCACCCAAGCGATAAATCCTGGGGGTCTGGGGGCAAAGCCCCCGGCTCTACCCTGCCTCTCCATTGTTGCATTTTCTTTCATAAGACTTTTGACAGAACCGCGAACCCTATTCGACCAACCTTCTAATAAATAACTTCCCTATTTTCATAAACTTGTTCTTTTACATCCATTTCAAAATTTCTACCGATTATCCACTAACATCCTTTATTTTCATAAATATAGTCGCCTTGCGGCGGTTTTCGCTAACTTCCGCCTCCGAGTTTCTCCGGAATACCCCCTAACAAGCTTTCTTTTCATAAACATAATCGCTTTACCGACGGTTTCGCCAACTTCCGTCTCACAGGACTGCCGTTTGATCATGTTTTGTTCAGAGGTTCAGTTGATTGGATATCGCCCTCTGCCCCCACCTTCTACCTACGACCTACCACCTACTATTCTGGGTCCGCGTCTCGGATCGAGTTTTCACATGCGCCATCGGCGTGCGTGTTTCCACCCAAACATGGTTTTCCATTTACTGTCCGAGCAATAACCCATCCATTAGACAGGCAGACATGGACGAAATGCCCGCCAACAGGTGGAATATTGGAGTCTTGGCGCCTGAATTTCCTACCGGCAGGAAATCCCTGCTCGAAACTTTCCGCGCGCGTCGGCCCAGCCAGGGCCAACAGACTGCGGCCTCGCGAGCCAGAAGCTCTCTCGAAACTAGATTCTGCCGTTGAAAGCGAGGGATATTTCTGAAAAGACGAATGTTAACGTGGTTCGTGACGCCGAATCGCCCATTTTCATTCCAGTTGGGAGCGCTAGCTCATGATCGCTGTGAAAAAGTCCCTGGATGCGCAGAAGCATTTCACCCAGAGGGCGAAGCAGCATCTATTTCCCCTAACCCCGTATCTGGACAGCTTGAGTGCCACGGGGGATCCGAACTTGCCGGGGTGGTGCATTCTTGAAGGAGGAAAACCAATCCTCGTGACGATGTGGCTGGCTCCAAGACATGGGATAATACGCCGTGTTGGTTAAGAAGCGAGGGTGACTACTTTGTGTGATCTAAACATTCATGAAGTGCTGGGCAAGCAGTACCGGCGGCCATCGAGATGCTTTTGCAGGCGATCGCCAAGTGCCCCGAATCTCTATGGCTCACCCCCAGCTATCCAAATAAGTTCTGGCATATTGCCTATCACGCTCTCTTTTTCACCCACCTGTACCTGCAAGCCTCCGAAGCGGAATTCCGCCCTTGGGCCAAACACCGGCCAAACTATCAGTTTCTTGGTTCTGTCCCTTGGCCGCCGTATGATCGGCCGAAGATCGAAGTCCCGTATAGCAAAGCGGAGATTCTTGAATATCATGAGGTCTGCCGTGCAGAGATCGAAGACCGCGTGCGATCTCTGAATGTCGCCTCACCCTCGGGGTTTCCTTGGCTCCGATTCAGCAGGATGGAACTGCACATGTACAACATCAGGCACCTTCAACATCATGCGGGACAACTGATTGATCGGCTAAGGACCACAGAAAACATCGGAATCGCGTGGGTCAGTACCACTTGACGCGCCTTTTCGAAACCCGCTCCGAGTGCCCTACTCGCAATTCTCTGATTTTCGCACGTATGTGGATCTTGCTTTCCCGAAGTCCCCTTCGGGGCCCCGAACCCCGTATCCGCTTGCACTCAGGTGCTTGCGGCTTTTCCGGGCCCGCAGGCAGAGCTGGCCCCTTCCGGGGTCCGTGGAAGCACCCGGCACTCCAAACCCGACTGACAATTGATTTCAGTGGCGCTCGGGTGCACACTACCGGTCGGCCAAAAACTCAATTCTGGGCGAAGAGTAAGGGCACAACACAAGGAAGTGTCCACGAAAGGGGAGGGTCTCGATGGCTAACACGATTGAAGCGATTCCTGAGAAAACGAGGTGGGAGATTGCAACGAAAGGATTGACTGGCGCATACATTGCAATTTCTCATGCCTTAAAGCAGGCTGTAGGACAGAAGAAATTTGAGGAGTTCAATGGGCCCCTGTGGTATGAAGCAGGAAAGGGAGCGAAGCAATTTGCTAACACCCTCGGACTAGCCACTGAGAGTGCCGGCGATGTCGAAGGGATCACCCATCTCTTTGCTCAAGCGTCTATGGGGCCGGAGTTTAAGTTCGAAATTGCTGAAGCTACCAAAGACAGATGTGTGGGCAAGACTACTGAGTGTCCTTGGCACAAGACGTGGAAGGAGCAAGGCCTTGCCATGGATACTTGCGGCGTAGGGCACCAAAGATGGGGTGATGGAGCGGTCGAAAGTTTAAACCCCAATTTTACGTTCAGACTTACCAAGAATATGGTCCGTGGCGATTCGCATTGCGAGTGGGTAGTAGAGCGGAAGAAGTAGAGGCAAAAAGGAACGATAACGTCTTTGTAGGTTCAAGGGCGACCTCTCGGGGTCGCCCTTTGCGTTTCGTAACTGGTTAGCGGGTCTCAGCGTCGGTCCAAGTTTCTTAGTCCACGCTATCACATCGACGGCCTAGCCTTGTTTGGCCGTGTAGCCGGGTGCCCCATCAGGGCACCGTCGCGTTGTCGCCTCGCGCTCTTAGAAATGCCTCTCCGACGCACAGTGCCGCTCACTTGTCTGTGAAACGGGCAACTCAAAAGAGTAAATCCTCCCCTTTGACGCCCCCGAAGTCTTAAAGTCCGCATCTGGGAAGGTACCGGCGAATGTCTCACTTTGGACGCCGGCTAACCGGAGAAGCGAATGCAGCGCTTCCCTTTTGTCGATACGATCACTGAGCCACCACTCTCCGGGCCTGGGCCCTCATGAACTTGCCGAAAGCCAGACCTTTTGGAGCAGTGCAGGTGCCTCATAGTTGGTTTATGAACCTGAAGGGAGCACATTTTCTAAGCTGCGTCATTGTCCTATTCATCTCGCAACGTCTTTGCAGGATCGATTCTGGCAATTCGCAGTGTTGGCACCGTGGTAGAAATGAGCGTTACAGATGCGAGCATCAAGACGACAGTGAGTATCGTGGGCAGGTCGTAGACGCCTACTCCATAAAGCACGCTGCGCATCACTCGCAGGGCTCCCGCGCAAAGGGCCAGTCCCAGAAAAAGGCCTAGGACCGAGGCGCCCGCGCCGGAGCGGCCGATCTCGACCATTGCCCTGCCGACGGTCGAGCCCAGGGCCATGCGGATGCCGATCTCGCGCGTCCTCTGAGCGACCATGTTGGCAACCAGCGCGAAAATGCCGACCGCGCTCAGCAGCAGAGCCAGGGCCGCCATTGCGCCGAGCAGCGCCACTTCGACACGCTGTGTCGCGAGCGTCTTCGCAAGCAGGTCGCGCATCCCGTAGAAGCCCGAGAAGGGCAGGCTGGGATCGGCGCTCGCGAGCGCCCGTTGCATCTGTGCGGTCAATCCTTCCACCGGGCCGGCGGTGCGGACAATCCAGTCCGGCTGAACCCACACATGTATAAGCGCGAGGCCCTGCGCTTTCACTTGGGCTGCCGGAATGTACATCGCCTGCTCGGTCATCAGCGGAGCACCCTCGTACAGACCGGAGGAGACGGAAACATCGGCTACCTCGCCCACGATCTCCGTGTCTTTATTGACGTAACGGCCCACGGGGTTGGTTCCGCCGTAGAATTTTCGCGCGAAAGCTTGATTCACCACGGCCACGTGCTGCGCCGTTGGGCCGTCAGCATCGGTAAAGACGCGGCCCGCAAGCACAGGCATCTGCAATGTGTCGAAATATCCGGGCGTGACGTAGACCACATCCGTCCCATCCTCCTGGCCGGCCTCTTTGCCGTCGCTGAGGGTCACCGGGGTGTTCAGGGCGCGCTCGTAAGGTAGGCTCAATCCGACCGCAGCATTCTGCACCCCGGGAATCTGCCGCATGGCGGCCGTGCTCTCGTCCAATAACTTCCTGAAGGCCGCGGGATCGTGGAAGCGGACGTCGTCAAGCGAGGCCTTGGCGGTCATGACCCCGTTGGGATTGAACCCGGGCGGCAGCGTCTCCAGGTGGATCAAGGTGCGGATGAGCAGGCCGGAAGCGGCCAGCAGCACGACGGTAAGGGCGACCTCGCCGGCAATCAGCGCTTGGCGCGGGCGCACGCTTCCGACTCCGGCTACGGCGCGGCCGGCCATCGACGAGCGTAAATCCACTTTCCGCGTGGCGAGTGCTGGGAGCATGCCGAACAGAATGCTGGTCACGAGCGAAACAACCAGCGTGAAGGCCATCACCCGGCTGTCGAGTGGGACGCGCGCGACAGGGAGAAAGTGCTCGGGCAACAGCAGCAGAAGGCCGCGCAGGGCGAGAAAGCCCACACCCATGCCCACCCCTCCGCCCACCAGCGCCAACAGCAGGTTTTCAATCCAGAATTGCTTTTGGATCTGCCAGCGCGAGGCTCCCAGCGCCAGCCGAGTGGCTACTTCCGAGGTGCGACGCAGCATGCGGACCAGCGTCAACCCGGCCAGATTGGCGCAGGCGATGAGCAGTATGAAGCATGCGGCCAGCATCAGAGCCAGCACCTGCGGACCGAGTGTGGCGGTCTCGCCCTTCTGGAGCGGCACTAAGTAGTAGGTCACCTGCGCGCCGGGATTGTTCCCTAATTCATAGCGATTGGCGCGGAGAGACCAGGCGCGGTTGATCTCGGCATTCGCCTCCTGCCAGGTCGCGCCATTGCGCAGCCGGGCGATGCACTCAAAGTTCGTCCCCCCTCCTTCGCCCCCGCGGCTGGGCTCGAGCGCCGTATAGAGGTCGGCGTTCAGGGGAGTGGTTACGCCCTCAGGGAGCACCCCGACGACCGTGTACGTCTCGCCTTTCAATTGAACACCCTGCCCGAGAATATTGGGATTAGAACCGAAGGTATTTCGCCACAAACTGTAACTCAGAATGGCGGCTTTGGGCCCGTGGGGTCGGTCCTCGTCCTCCGAGAAATTGCGCCCCATGATGGGTTGAACCGCCAGCACGTCAAGGTAGTGGGCCGAGATGCGTCCGCCATGCACGTACTGCACACGCGAACCCGCCCGGAGATTCACGCCCGAAGTTCCTCGACTTGAAACAGCCGAGATCAGGGAGGGAACATTGTCGCGCAGCAACTCCCATTGCTCACCATTTAGACCGTGCCGCTCATCGGAGGCCCTGGGGCCGGTGACCCGTGTGTAAATCGTGCCCATTCGTTCCGGGTGCGAATAGGGCAGGCTCTTCAGCATGAGCGCATTCACCATAGAAAAAATCGCGGTGTTGGCGCCGATCGAAAGTGCCAGCGTAAGGATCACCGTCGCGGTGAAACCGGGATTGCGCCGCAACTGGCGCGCTGCAAATTTGAGGTTCTGCCCTAATGCATCCATCGACCATCCTCCTGGCGAAAAAGCAGGAATTTCCGGGGAGATCCTATCTGCCTTACTGCCATACGTTGACGTGCCGGAGGAAGTTCCGTTGCAGGCCAAGTGGTGAAAATTGGTTCAGCTAGGAGTATGTCGCATTAATAGTTTTTCAATGAAGAATCAATGACTTCCAGAGGCAAGAGTCTCGCTAGTGAGGCTACATTTAGCGAAATCTATCTCCGGGAGGCCCCGTGCGAACGTCCGCGCTAAACCGCGCGGTGCGGGATATTGTTTCCCGCCGCATCACGAGCCTTCCAGGCTTCGCCAACGTCCCCCATGACCACCAAAATGTCGCCGCTCGCCATGATCGTGTCATCGCGGGGATTGAATATCATTCCGCCGACCGGCTTGCGAATCGCCAAAGGCAAAAGCTCATAACGCCCGCGCAGGTCAATCTCCTTTAACTTTTTCCCAATCCAGGGCGAGCCCCCGCCCACGGTGATTTCCTCCACCCGGATCGTTTCGGACTGGTCGCGGAGCATCACGTCCAGAAAGCTCACCACGGAAGGCCTGATCAGTTCCGAAGCCAAGCGCATGCCGCCGATCATATTCGGAGAAATCGCCGAGTTGGCGCCGTGGCGCAGGAGCTTGTCAATCATGGGGGCCTCCACGCAGCGGGCCACGATACGGAGATTCGGATTCAAGTGCCGCGCCGTGACCGTCGTCAGCAGATTGTCCTTGTCCTCGGGCAGGACGGAAGCCAGTCCGCGAGCGGTTTGGATGCGCGCGGCCGTCAGGATTTCCTCATCCGCGCCGTCCCCCTTGAGGACCGGAACCTCGCCCAATTGGCTGATCTTCTCCAGGCGCCCCGGGTCGTGATCGATCACCACAAAGACGTTGGAGGTTTTCAAGAGCTCCTTAACGAGGTAAGTGCCGGTTTCACCTGCGCCGCAGATGATGAGGTGGTCATGCATGTCCCGGATGAGTTTCTGCATCTTGCGTCTCCGAAAAAAGTGATTGAGTTCACCTTCCACGATGAAGGCGGTCGAGGCGGAAAAAACGTAGAGCATGATACCGATGCCGATGATGATGAAGAAAATGTTGAAAAGACGCAGCGCCGGGTTGGCATGAGTATCGACGATCTCCGCGTATCCCACCGTCGTGACCGTGATTACTGCCATGTAAAAGGCATCCAGCAGTGTGACCTCCGGCCCGCCGAACCACATGTAAACCGCCACGGCCGACAACACCACGACGACAAGCAGCATTAGCGCAAGCACTAATTGTTTACGTAAAGTCATCGATCCCCCACGAGCTTGCGATGCTGCTCCAGAAGATAATGGTCAGTCATCCCGGCAATGTAATCGCAAACGACCCGGTGCAGGGGTTCCTGCTGCGCCTGGTCGAAGTAAAAAGTGGGTAGACTTCGCGGGTGTTTCAAGTAGTACGCGAAGAGGCTGCGAATGCACCCGATGAGCCGCTTCCGCTCGGAGTTCACGTTTTGATGGGAGTAAAGGCGAGCGAGGAGAAGTTCCTTCACCTTCCTATTCTCTCGCGCCATGGGCGCCCCCAACGCTACCAGGCGCGTACGGCAAGCACGAACCTGGGCGAGCGAGTGGATCCTCTTCGCCGCCAGACGCCGACGGGTGGATTCAATCAGGTCCGTCACCAGCGCGTCCATCAGCCGCTTGAGAGTCTCGTTGAACTTGAGCTTTTCCTTCACCGCTGGATACTTCTTTTCCATCGTCCGGTAGATCCGGTCAAAGAGAGGCAATACCTCGCGGATGGAGGGTAAACTGAGGAGTTTGGCTTCGTAGCCATCGTCGAGATCGGCACAGTTGTAAGCAATTTCGTCCCCGGCGTCGATGAGCTGCGCTTCCAGCGGCGGCCGCTCGTCCAACCGGTATTCGGCCAGTTCCGGGTGGGTGGCGGGAGAGTAATCGCGCGAGTGCTTGATGATGCCCTCGCGCACTTCGAAAGTCAGGTTAAGGCCGGGGAACGCAGCATATTTCTGCTCGAAGGACTCGACGATGCGCAAGGCATGCAAATTGTGGTCGAACACGTCGTGATGTTGCCGCATCAACTTGTCGAGCTCGAACTCGCCGGAATGGCCGCCCGGCGGGTGTCCGAGGTCATGGACCAACGCCAACGCCTCGACCAAGTCCGTGTTCAGACCCAGCGCGTTCGCCACCGTGCGGCAGATCTGCGCCACTTCCAGCGTGTGGGTCAAGCGATTTCGGAAGTGATCGGAATATCGCCGGGTGAAAACCTGAGTTTTGTTCTCCAAACGGCGGAAAGCGCGAGCGTGGACAATGCGATCGCGGTCGCGTTCGTAGTCGTTGCGGTAAGGGTGCGAGGGCTCAGCATGGCGCCGGCCCTGCGACTCTCCCACCCGGATGGCGTACGGTGCGAGTTGGCAGCGATTCTGGCGAAACATGGGGGCTTGCCCTCGTCCTCCCTGAAGGCGAATATAGCACACCGGAACATCAGCAGGTGAATGGGGAAGGTCGCCGCGCCGGTTCTGGCATGGGCCACCACCTGGCCATAGTAGGATGCGGTGGGTGCGTGCACTGGCTCTGATATAATGATCGGTCAACCTGCTAAGGGGCGACAGGTTCTGCAAACCTCGCAGTGGCAGACCAGCAATCCAAAACCTACCAGGGAGGTCCCCGAATCGTGGTGCGCGACACACTCGTTTGCCTGCTGGCCGGAGGTGAAGGGGAACGCCTGCACCCGCTGACGCGGGACCGGGCAAAGCCCGCCGTGCCCTTCGGCGGCATTTATCGTATCATCGACCTTACGCTTTCCAATTGCATTAATTCCGACCTGCGTCACATCTATGTTCTAACCCAGTACAAAGCCCTTTCCCTGAACCATCATATTCGCGAAGGGTGGAGCATCCTCGCGCACGAACTGGGGGAATTCATAACCGTCCTGCCGCCCATGAAGCGCGTGGGCGACCATTGGTACCAGGGAACCGCCGACGCCATCTACCAGAATCTCTACTCAATCGGCAGCGAGCCCTGCAAGTATGTCCTCATACTTGCCGGCGACCACGTTTATAAAATGAATTACCAGTTGATGCTTCGGCAGCACATCGACGCAGGCGCTGGCGTGACCGTCGGCACCATTGAATTCGACAGGTCCGAGGCCTCGCGGTTTGGCGTGTGCCAGATTGACTCCGCCGGACGCATCGTGGGTTGGCAGGAAAAGCCTGCTGATCCCATACCGGCCGCGGACAACCCAGCGAAGAGCCACGTTTCCATGGGCATCTATTGCTTCAATCGCGACCTGCTGATGGAAACCTTGCTGGCGGACGCCGATGATCCTGAGTCGCAGCATGACTTTGGCAGGAATATCATCCCCAAGCTGATCGAGAGGCAGTGCGTTTACTCCTACAATTTTATCGACGAAAACAGGAAGGAAGCCTTCTACTGGCGGGACATCGGAACGATTGAGGCCTATTACGAATCCAACATGGACCTGGTCTCGGTTTCGCCGGTGTTCAACTTATACGACTCCGTGTGGCCCATTCGCACTTACCAACGCCAGTATCCGCCCGCGAAATTCGTTTTCGCCCAACAAGGCCGGCGCATGGGAATTGCGGTGGATTCCATTGTCTCCATGGGTTCCATCATCTCCGGCGGACGCGTGACCGGCTCCGTCGTCTCACCGGACGTTCGCGTCAACAGCTACACGGAAATAGAAAACTCCATACTGTTTTCCCACGTCAACATCGGCCGCTACTCGCGTATCCGCCGCGCCATTATCGACCGCCACATGGATATCCCTGAACGCACCGAGATCGGATACAACCTGGAAGAGGACCGCAAGAATTATCATGTCACCGAAACCGGAATTGTGGTCGTGGTGCCCGAGCAGAGGTTGTTTGAAGAACCGGAGTAGAGCAGTCGGCGGTAGGCACTAAGCAGTAAGCAGTCGGCTGAGGGCAAACGGTAGGGACTCATTGCGTAGTGCTTACTGCCTACCTCTTACTGCACTTCCGGTACGCCCGGCAGAATCGTCCACACGGAATAGGTTGCCAGCGAGTTCAGTTTGGCCAGCCACACTTTCAGGGACGCAGACGGAGCGAACGCGCTTTCATTATCCGATGCGCCCAGCAGGCGATCGAGGAATGAGCGGTGCGGCGGCAATGACAACAAGCTCACTTTTTCATCGGCTGGAATTTTGGCCAATTCGCGAGCGCGGGCGATGGCCGTGTGCAATCCCCCCAGTTCATCCACCAGCCCAAGCTGCCGGGCGCGCTCGCCTGTCCACACGCGGCCCTGCGCGATTTTATCCACGTCCTCGACCTTCATGTGGCGCCCCGCCGCCACACCTATGAGAAAATCTTCGTAGGTCTCACGCATATTCCTCAGGACGATTTGCCGCTGCGTGGGGGTAAAATTTTGGAAGGGGTATTCCAAGGTGGAGTTCTCCGTCGTGGCGACAAAGTCGGTACTCAAACCAAGCTTCTCATAAAGCCCCTGAATATTGAATTTTCCCATCAGCACTCCAATGGAACCTGTGATGGCGCCGGGTTCCGCGATGATCCGGTTGGCCGACATCGCCAACCAGTACCCACCGGAGGCTGCGACATCCGACATTGAAACCACCACGGGCTTTACCGCTCTCGTCAGTTCCAACTCATGCCGCATCACTTCGGAGGAGAACGCGACACCGCCGGGCGAATCAATACGCACCACCACCGCCTTTACGAAATCGTCGGCGCGGGCGCGGCGAAACTGCTCGGCGATCGTGCTCGAGCCCATCATCTCCTCCCCCAAGGGCGAACCCGAGCTGTGCCCGGGCACAATTTCCCCCACCGCATAAATCACCGCGATTTTGTCGGCCGTGATTTTCTCCGTCCGGTCCAGGTATCGGTGCAAGCTGATGCGCCGGTCATACCCGCGGTTCTTCTGGTCAACAAAACTCTGGGCCTGGTCCCCATACCCAATGCGATCCACGAGACCCGTGGCAGGGGCAGCATCAGAATTGTACGGCCCCCCGGCAATCATCTTCTCCACTTCTTCTGGCTTCATGTTGCGCGACACGGCAACGCCCTGCACGAATTGCCGGTACCAATCATCCACCAGGCCTTTCGTCGCTTCTCGATGGGCGGCCGTGAACTTCTTCTCGGTGTAAACGTTCGTGGCGTTCTTGTAATCGCCAATATGGAGGAAATCTGGGTAGATCCCGAGCTTGTCGAAGGTGCCGCGCATGAACGTCGTCGAAGCCATCATTCCGTGAAGGTGGAACTCAGACTTGGGCAGCATGATCACCGTCTCGCAAGCCGAAGCGAGGTAATAAGATCGGTTCGTGGCAAACTCGAGGTAAGCAACGCTAAGTTTGCGGGCGCGGTTGAAAGCCTCGATGGCATCGCGGATCTCCTGAATCTTGCCCATGCCCATGGAAGTCTCGCTCACCTGGACCTCAAGCCCGGTGATGTGCGGGTCAGTCCGCGCCCGCTCGATCCCTTCGGTGATGTCCGTGACCGTTGTGGACGGACCGGTAAGCATATCCTGAAGGGAGTCGTCCGGCGTCCGCTCTGGAATCTCGTCTTCGATTCGCACCACCAGCACGGTGTTCGGCTTTATCCGCCGGGCATAGATAATCCCGAAGATGGCGAGCACCGCCAACGTCACAACGATGACCACCGCGACCAGGATTGTCTTTCCAATTCGTTTCATTCTCACCCTCCCAGGAAAACGTGAAGGAGCCCACCATCAAGCCGCAACCTTTCTCTACCCGATGCGGGCCACCGCCTCAGCTAGACGCGCTTCGGCGGCGTGGAAAGTCAAGCCCCTCTTCCGCGTTCACCACATTATGAACACATAAGGGGCATTTTCAAACTCCCACCGCGATGAATCTCGCGTCTCAAGGGGGGCTCCCCAAGCGAACAGATTGGCTCACTGCGGCACGGTAAATTTGTTCTAACTAAGGGGGAGCGGAACAGAATGGCGATTGATTTTGGGAGTTGGGAGGCTGCCCGACATGCACGAGGAGGATTTCGGGCGTCGGTTGACAGGCGGGCCTG
>JBEKLF010000267.1:0-11355 GCA_050010335.1 Terriglobia bacterium | reverse complement strand
ATTGGTCGCCACTTTGACCCGGGTCTTCGAGGATATGCAATCCTACCCGGAGCTGATCCGACCCCGGCTGCTACCTTTTTGCTAGCCATCATGTCCCTTTATTTATGCGCGGATGTATAGAAGCTCCAGGACCTGCCGACCTGGACGTTGATAACCCGACCCGATGGAAACCGATAATCTCCGCCGCTGTCAAGAAAATCGGGGAAAAGATCCCACCACGACGGCCCACAGGTATAGAGGTGATCTCTGCGGAGGAATTAATGAGGCGAGAGACCGTCGGGAACGGGGGCCTAGAATCTACGGGAAATGTCGTGGTGCACGCAATGCAGCCGCTGGAGACGACCGACAAGTTTGCTCTCAAAGTTCACGAGAATTTGCATTCGGGGATCCAGTATACGTATGCCTTTCCGACGGACAAAAACTCAGACATCGGGGTTATTGCGCATATGTTCCAGGCTCTCGCGACGGCTGGCTTTGGGACTGATCTCCCTGGCGAGAGGAAGAGGATGATGGAAGGCGTTGGAGAGTATGCAGTTAAGGCCGAGGAGTGTAGAGATAAAGGTCAGGGATAATCTGAGCCGCCTCAAAGGGTTGGTCCATATTTGCCCGATGAGGACGCAGCTACCGCTCGAATTCTGCGTACATAACGCCCAATTACCGCACTTTGCAAGATTCTACCTCCGATATCCGGATCAAGACCCGAAAACCGCCAGAGCCCGCTTTGTGCCTTGGTTTGACAAGGGCGAGGCAAAGCAAATGGCAGACGACCTTAACGAGCGTTGTGCCGAGGATAAGGGTGGTGATCGTGTGTTCCTCTCGACGCGTGGCCTCCCGGAAGGCACCAAGACGAAAATCACGTCGAAAGTGCAGGAACTGTTCGATAAGTCGCTGTGGCCTGAAGTCGCAAAGTTATGCTATCCATTAGCAGAGAGGTCGGCTAGCAACGAATGAGTACGGACCGTCGGTTTGCAATCCGCGTCGAGAGCGCGCTCCCGATTGCAGCGTTGCTGGTTGCATGGTACCTAGTAACACATATAGGTGTTACGGACCCCGTGTTTCTCCCCAGCCCCGGTCGGGCTCTGCGGAGCTTCGTTTCACTCTTTTCGGTCAGCTTCTTTCGAGATGAGCTTGCACCCAGCCTTGTTCGGATTGGAGGAGCGTTCTTATTATCGGTCGCCGTAGCGTTCCCACTAGGGGTTCTCAGCGGGCAGATCCCTCTGGTGGCGCGACTCGTCCTTCCTCTCTGTGGCTTTACGCGCTACTTACCCGTGGCTGCGTTGGTTCCGCTCTGTATTCTCTGGTTTGGCATCGGTGACGCGCAGAAGATTGCCGTGATCACGCTCGGCGTGGTCTTCCAATTGGTTCTCCTTCTCGCGGCGGACTCGGCGTCGGTCCCCAAGGAGCTGATTGAGGCCGGGCGTACGTTCGGACTTTCACGCTCGCAGGTGATTTGGCGCATCGTGTTGCCCTGGTCGATGCCGGCCATCTGGGATGACCTGCGGATTTCCGCCGGCTGGGCTTGGTGGTACCTGGTGTTGGCGGAACTCGTTGCCGGCAACAGAGGCATCGGCTACTTTATCATTCAATCTCAGCGATATCTCGAGACCGAGCGTGTCTTTGCCGGAATCATCTTTGTGGGCATCCTGGGTGCTCTCACCGATCTCTTATTCCGAATTTCCGCGTCACGGCTTTTCCGATGGACGTGATGGGAGAAAATGCTCTGCTCCAGTTCGACAAAGCATCAAAGATGTTCCTGGATACAAAGCGCCACCCCTTCATCGCGCTGGAGGAGGTGTCCTTCTCGGTTCGTGCCGGGGAATTTGTAACCCTGATTGGTCCGACCGGGTGCGGCAAATCAACCTTGTTACGCTTGGCTGCGGGCCTTGAGATGGCAACCTCCGGCGCAGTTCTCTATCAAGGCCGTCGTATCGCTGGCCCCGATCTCGAGCGGGGGTTTGTTTTTCAGTCCTATAACGCCTTCCCGTGGCTGACAGTGAGCGAAAATGTGGGGTTCGGCTTGAGGGACGAGTCCGATAGCTTGCGCCATCGAGAGATTTCAACTTGGCTGGGCTTGATGGGCCTCACGGAGTTTGCGGATGCTTATCCCAAGGCCCTGTCCGGCGGTATGCGCCAGCGATTAGCGCTCGCACGGTCGATGATCGTCAAACCCAAACTGCTGCTTTTGGACGAGCCGTTCGGAGCCCTGGACGAGCACACGCGGGAGAACATGCAACAGTTGCTGCTCGAGGTGGTCTCAACCTCAGGCTGCACAGTCCTGTTCGTGACTCACGACATCCGCGAGGTTATTCTGCTGGGAGACCGGGTGATTCTGCTGAGTTCCCGTCCGGGAAGGGTACTCCGCGAAGTCGTGTCGCCGCTCTCGAAGCCCCGTAGGAGAGACCACCTACGAACGCCGGAATTTACCTCGCTCTATGAGACAATCCTGGACGAGTTTCCCATCTAAGGGGGAGTCCGGTCGGGAGAAAGGCACACCAATGGAATTCGTGGATTCAACTCTGCCTTGGACGGGAGCTCACGTCCGCCGCAGCAACACGCTCCGCACCTATCTGAAAGAGTATCTTCCTTCTTCGTCCGACCGGTATTTGCCCCGCTCAATGACCCTCTTCGTCGACCCTGAGGTCAAGGAAGAGGCCGTGTCGCGTTTTCTCCAAGGGATGAGAGAACATTTGCGTCACGAGTTCGAGATCCGGTTGACGCGCCAGCGCAAGTTTGTGGCCCTGAATCTGCTGAAGGAAGACGAAGTCGAGTCATTTCTAACCGAGAGGACAGGCGCGCAGGCGTGGGCTATTTATTACTCTCGGAATGGGGGGCTCGGCATACCGGGAACGGGATTCCCGGAACCGTGCGGGTCGCGAGGAGTTATTCCCTGCTCGAGCATGCGGAATCATGGCGTCGCATGGGAGCAGGGGGAAGACGGCCGTACTCGAATTTGGCTGGCCACCTCGCGGAAAGAAGGGCTGGCTTGGGATTGGGAATCGGATATCGGGCATGAGTCCGCCCACTCGGCGTTCGCGCCCGTCCCCTTCTTTGTGCAGTCCATTGCGCAAATCCCTGACGACGTCCTCTCGAAAGTCAGAAATGCAGGGGAATTGCAACCCGCTCACATCGCGCAGATGGTCTATTTGTATTCGGAGATCGCGGTGGTTGCCGTGCGCGGAGAGTCTCGCCCAACCGAAACGGCTCTACCGGCCTCGAAGCGTGCGGAACTCCATGCCCTGCTCAGGTTGTCCGCTGAACTCTCAGGTGACTCCTCATTCGTACGCGCCATGGCCGCGAACGCCCGCGCGAACGCGACTTTCAACGCCCAAGAAGGCAATGAGCTTTTCGAAATTGCGGCGCCCATGATGCGGGTCATTCCGCATTTGACAAGATTTACCAACGACACTCAACCTCCAGCGCTATCGGTGTTTCGCGGAATAGTCGCCGGGGCAGCGTCAGGCACCCTTCGGTCAGGAACTGCGCGAGCTTCCGCGTAGGCATGACCAACCGACCATCCGGCTTCTCGAATACCTTCCGTTTGGTGTCGTCTTCATGACAGCTCACGGGAACGGCTCAAGCATGACCTCGTCGATGTAACACCAGCCCCAGTCCTCGCCCGGCTCGATCGACCGCATAATCGGGTGTTTGGTTTTTCGGAAGTGCTTCGTGGCGTGCCGGTTTTTTGAGGAGTCGCAGCAGCCCACGTGACCGCAAGTCTCGCAGAGGCGCAAATGCATCCATGAATCGCCCATCTTCAAACACTCCTCACATCCGTCGGAGTTCGGCGATGGGTTGAGGATCTGGTCAAGGTGCGAACAGGTTTCTGGCATGATGCCCCTCCACTATGCAGTAGATGACTCGGCCTTCGGTTGGGTTGCCGGTATATAAACCTGGAATCGGGTGTCGCCCGGGTGCGATGAAACACGAATCTCCCCGTGATGATTCCTGATGATTCGGCAAACCGTGTCCAGTCCCAGACCGGTTCCCTCGCCAACCCCTTTGGTGGTAAAAAACGGCTCAAAAATGTGCGGCAGGACATCGGATGGAATCCCCGGGCCGTTGTCTCCAATCTCCACGAGGACGCGGTCGAGCTCGCGCGCGGTCCGCACCCGCAATTCACCCTTGCCTTGCATGGCCTCGATGGCGTTGGAAATCAGGTTCGTCCAAATCTGATTGAGCTCACCGCCATAGGCGCAGATTTTCGGAAGACTTCCGTCGTATTCGCGGACTACCTTTATTCCGCCTTTGAGGCGATGGTGGAGAATCGTCAACGTATTTTCAAGCCCCTGATGCAAGTCAACACTCTGCATGGCAGCCTGGTCCATGTAGGAGTATTCCTTGATCGCTTGGACCAGATGGGAGATGCGTTTGGTGCTGATCTCAATCTCGCTGATCAATTTCGCGATTGTGATTAGCGATGCAATGCGAATGAGTGCATCGCAAAGCACCACGTCGCCTACCTGGGCAGCCAGGCTTTCCAACTTGGGGATATCCGCGCCGGTGTCGGCGAGGGCCGGCGCGATCTTCCAGGCCTCCGGCATGTGGCGGCCTTCGAGCCACGTGGTAATGCGCTCTTCGCGGTCGCTTTGAGCCAGCGGATCCGCTGGAACCGTGGGGGTGTACTGCCCGGCCTCGCGCTCGAAGCGGGTAATAATCTCTCTTTGCTCTTGGGAGAGGGCGTGGCGAGCGAGCCGGATACTGGCGTCGCGCACCGTCTCGAGCGCCTCGCGGAGGCTGGCAGTGGCGCGCTGGGCCGCGGCGGCGGGGTTGTTCAGCTCATGCGCCAAACCCGCGGAGAGCTTGCCGAGCGCCATCATCTTGTCGCGCTGCGTCTCGCGCCTGGTGGTCTCGCGGATGCGGTCTGCCAGGAGGGCCACAAAACGCTGGCCGAGCTGCGGCATTCTTTGCAACATTTCAGGAAAGAGGTTTTTGTGGAGGCGCAGCATCCGAGTGGCGCGCACGGCTAGCCCATTGCCGGGGTAATGCGTCAGCCGCGAGTACGGAAGCACGCCGGTAACCTGGCCGGCAAACGCGGTAAAGATGGGTGTGTCCGGGTCACTCGTTCGATAGATGCGAATTTCCCCTTCCAGGAGCACGTTGAGATATTCCGCGGGATCACCCTCGCGAACAAAAATCTCGCCCGGTTGGAAATGCATGATCTGAAAATGATCCGACAACCAAGTGAGATCCTCCTGTGACAGGTCCGCGAAAACCGCAATCTTTCGCAGATCGTCGTTCAAGCTGGCGCCCGTCGCGCTCGTAGGGTTTTCCGCCAAGTCACACCTCACTGAGGTATTGATGAGTGAACTGCACGGCAATCGAGCCCTCGCCCACGCCCGAGGCGACCCTTTTCACTGAACCGTGACGAACGTCGCCCGCGGCGAAGATGCCGGGCACACTTGTCTCCGGCCAGTACGGGTCACGGCCCAACGGCCATCCCGGCGGCCGTTTTCCGTCGCGCACCAGATCAGCCCCGGTAATTATAAAGCCGCGTTCGTCGCGCTCCACCACGCCTGCCAACCAATCCGTTTTAGGTTCGGCGCCAATAAATATTGAGAGCATGCTTGTGGGTGCAGTCGTCGTCTCGCCGCTGCTCCCGCAGTGAATGGAAATGGCCTCGAGGTGCGTGTCGCCGTGAACCTCCACCACCTGGGAGTGGGGCTCCACCTGTATGTTCGGCGTTTTCTTGATCTGGTCGATCAGGTACTGCGACATCGTGGCGGAGAGGGATTCGCCTCGCACCAGCATCACCACGCGCCGCGCGAACTTGGAGAAGTACATCGCGGCTTGCCCGGCGGAGTTCGCGCCCCCGACGATGTAGATGTCTTCATCCTTGCAGGACACTCCCTCGGTCATGGCCGAGCCATAGTAAACGCCGCACCCTTGCAGGCGGTCTGCGCCGGGTACGTTCAGCTTGCGGTAAGAAACGCCCGTTGCGATCAGCAATACCTTGCAGCCGATATCGGCGCCCTCCGCCAGCTTGACGATGCGCGAGGGGCCCTCCACGCGGACGCCCGTGACCTGCTGCGGGGCGAGAATCTCAACTCCGAAGCGCCGGGCTTGGGCCACAGCACGTCGCGCCAAATCACCCCCGCTCAATCCGGAAGGAAAGCCGAGGTAGTTCTCAATGCGCGAGCTCATTCCCGCTTGACCGCCCGGCGCTTCCATTTCGATCAGCACCGTGCTGAGTCCTTCCGATGCGCCGTAGACGGCCGCCGCCAAGCCCGCCGGCCCACCCCCGACGATCACCAAATCGTAGAAAGCCATCCCCGGCTTGACGCGAAGGCCAAGCTTGTCGGCCAATTGCCCCGTGCTGGGGGCAGACAAAGATGTGCCGTCGGGAAACAGAACCATGGGCAGGCACGAGGGCGTCGCTCCGGACGCGTCCACCAGCGTGCGGATTTCGGCGACTTGCCCCGCCATCTCGACATCGATCCATTGGTAAGGCGCCTGGTTGCGCGCGAGAAAGTCTCGGATGGCGTAGCACTGCGGAGACCAGCGCGTGCCCAGAACCCGCACCCCTTCGAACGGAGGGCGGAACGACCCGCGCCAATCCTCCAACAGGTCATCGAGCACGGGATAGAGGTGCTCCTCCGGCGGGTCCCAGGGCTTCAGCAGGTAGTGATGGATTCTCGCGCTGTTGATCGCCTGAATCGCCGCATCGGTGTCCGCGTAAGCCGTCAGCAGCACGCGCTTGGCGCTGGGGAAGAGATCCATTGCCTGCCCGAGGAATTCCACTCCGGTCATCTGCGGCATGCGTTGATCGGCAAGAAGCAAGGCGACCGAATCGCCGCGCCGCTTGAGCGCCTTCAGTGCCTCGAGGGACGCCGCGCCGGAGTCAGCGTGCAAGATCCGATAGCTCTCGGCATAGCGGCGCCGCAGATCGCGCTCGACCGCACGCAATACTTCGGGATCGTCGTCAACCGTAAGCAAGACGGGCTTTGCCATAGACATTCCCTTATTGTGGATAAACCGCCAATGGGCGATAAAGGGGGCCACAGGGCGAACTGCCATTTTGTCCCCTGCCACCAGTATAGCTAGCGAATTCTATCGGATGAACCTTAGCCCTTGTCGGTTTCAGACAACTTGCCCGATTTCCGCCTGCCTCTGGAGCAACACAACCGTCTCGTCGTCCCGCTGGGCGGCGCGTCCTCGAAACCTATTGAGCCTCTCGACCAACCCCTGGCCGAACGCAACCGGCCCCGCCAGCGGACTTATTGTCTGGCTGCGGACGAGCGCCAGCAACCCTTCGTGGCCCAACTCCTCCCCGCGCTCATTTCGGGATTCGGTAATTCCGTCCATATAAAGCAGCAGCGTGTCCCCTGGTCGGAGCTCAATGGCGACCTGGGCGTACGACGTCCCACTTATCAGCCCCAGGGGCAGGCCAGCCACATCCCTGGTGTAGGTTGTCTGTTCCTCGAGCCAACCCCAAACCCCGCTCTCCGCGTGATGCCAAAGTAAGGGCAGGTGCCCGGCGTTGGTAAAGACAAGCTCGCCCGTCCCGCGATAGAACCCCAGCACCACAGCCGTGGCGAATTGCACGCCCGTCGCGTCGCGCTTGAACGCCTCATTTAGCTCGCGCATGAGCGCTGACTGGTCCCAGTTATCCGAATGCTGCTGGAGAACGTGGCGCAACCGTTCTGCCACCGAACTAGCGGATTCCCCGTGCCCAGCCACGTCGGCGAGGGCAATGCGCGAAACCTGCCCCTTGCTGCACACCGACACATAGTGGACATCCCCGCCGCTTGCCGTATGCCCGAACGGGGTGCAGGAAATCCAACACGCCAAACCGGGAAGCTCAATCGGATGAGCCGCCTTGCTATTCCCGCCCCACAGCTCGAAACACGCGAGCCTCGCAACGCCCTCCCGGGAATCAGTCATGGCGTCGCCCCTCCCCAACCTTGGGTCACAGCCCTGGACTATGTTCGCCCGCCGACCTGCACCTTGCGGGGTGGTTGATCCGAGGTGATCTTCGCGGGAATGCCTGCGCTCACCGCCGTCATTGTGAGTAGAATCCCGGGGAAGGACACGACAAACTGTGCCGGTATGCGTGCCTGAATTCAAGGTTCCATTGTCGCGACAAATCCTCCGTGGGGAAATGATGGAGTAGGGGCGACCCTTGTGGTCGCCCAGGGCAGTCACGAGGCCTGCCCAAACTACGGCGCCACTTTCAGGATTCCTTGCAAAGGAATATCCGCCGACGACTTTCCCACCATGATCTCAAATCTCTCTTGAGTGGCAGCAGGTTCTTGTCGTTCTTCAGCAACACGATTCCTTCGCGGCCCGCGCGCAAAGCCAGATCTTGATTGGCTTGCGAGTGTACGACCTGGATGGCGTGGTCCACATTAACATAGGGGTTTTCGAAAAGGCCCAAGCGGAATTTCACCTCCAGCACTCTGCGCAAGGCCCGATCCACCAGGGAGATTGGGACTCGCCCTTCTTCCACGCTCTCCACCAAGGGTCCCATGTAGGCAGGCTCGTAGGTGATATTCAAATCGACTCCGGCCCTTAATCCCAGCAGGCCAGCTTCCTTTTGAGTGGGAACGATGTGTTCATATTGCATAGTCCGGAAGCCGTGGCCTTCGCTCTCGACGACCCCCTGGAAACCAATTTCGTGCCGCAGGACGTCGTTCATCCATTTCACCGAGGCGTGCGATGGAACATCCTCGATTTCCGGGTAACCCGCCATCACTCCCAGGCCCCCGGCTTTAGTGATCGCTCCGATCCATGGGGGCATAAAGTTCTCGCGCATGGAGCGGTCGGACACCTCAATCGCTCCGCGCTCGAGGCCACTCGTTGGCTCGCTTTGCGTGGGAAAATCCGTCAGCACCGCGATGACCTTATCAGGCGCAGAGATGTCGTAACCCTGGGTCGCCCGCACGATGGTCTCGCCGATGCGCATATAAAGGCAAGGATCTTCGGTGTACGCTTCCTCGTTTCGGCCCATTCGCGGATCGCGATCCACTTCCATGACCAGCGTCGAGAGCATGTGGACCCCGACCGCGCGCGCCTCTGCCGCGGCCGCCGCATAGATCGCCTTGACGAGATCCAGATCGAAGGAACTGCCCACGGCCAGGCCCTCGGGGAAAACCGTACCTCCCGGAAACATGGCGCCATGCGTGCCTTCTTCATCTTGCATAACCGGGATCTTCAGGCGCGTCTGGGTGAGTGCGATTCTTTGCAGTTCATTGAAGTATTCCGCTTGCTGGCGTGCGCCTTGCTTCAGAATCTCATCGGCAAGAGTAAAGAATCCGCAGGCGGGGCCGATTTCCTGAGTATATGTTCCGGCCGTGAATTTCCTGCACGCCTCTGCCTTCGCGGGAATGTCTCTTCCCAGTTCATCAACATAAACGCAAGGTAAGTTGAGCTGCCCGACTTTTTCTTTGAGCGTCATCCGGCTCATTAAGTCATCGACGCGCTCATCGATCGGGCGCTTCGGATCGAGGTAAACGGGTGTTGAGTCTCCTGTTTGCGCGAGGATTATCGAAACTGAAGTCATCACCGTGCCGGCTGCCACCGCCAGGCACCAAAATTTCTTCTTCGCGATCATCTTTAGCCTCCGTACAAGCTTTCGGACTGCCTCCGATTTTGCCATCGAAGGCAGCGGTCACCCGAAACCTGTCCAAAAGCGCGCAGACGACACAAGGTCTACGATGCCACGGGAGAGTGGCACGGCTACCCGAAGTTGACAGCTCCGGAGGGCCTATACGCACAACCCAAAAGATGCGCAGTAATGTAACGGTCCAGTTCCTCGTAATCTCTTTGTTTGATCAATTCACTTTGCAACGTTCGGTCGAAAGTGCGGACCTTTTCCACCAGCCAAAGGAACGTCTGCTTGCTGTTGGCAAGGTGCTTCATCGAGACATTCTTCCTTTGAGTACGCATCGCCTTCACATCGAGACCCACAAACTCCCCATTCTTTCCATACCCGTTCTCTTCCAACACTCGCACCTGATTGAAAGCTCGCCGCAAATCCACTTCCCCGAACGACTTGTCTTCATCGAACTTCAAACCACTCTGATCATTCAGGTGCACGCTCCAGAGTTTATGGAAAGAAAGCGCAAATCCCATTTCGTCGGATGGATCGAGTCCGGCGAGAATCTGGTGCGCACTCTCGATCAGGATTCCCACCCGCCCGGGATCGGCGGTTCGATAGCCCAGGGCCAAACCGTGGCCGACGGTAGGGATGTACGCCTGGTCCATGGGCTCATTGGGCTTGGGCTCGATGAGAATTCGCAGTTGTTTGTCGTAATCCAACAGCTTGTTGATCATGTCAACCAGATACTGCATCGATTCGGGAACGGACTTGGCTTCACGAATGTACGTACCCTCACGCGCCAGCCAAAGCACCATCAGGTGGCAACCCAATTCATTGGCGATATCGACGGCCTTGATCGTCCTGTCTACGGCATAAGCACGTTCGGCCGGGTCATTGGACGTGTAAGCGCCGTCAATCGTCCTGGAGTTTTCCCACAGCCTGGGCGCCACGAACTCTGCGACCAAGCCATGATCCGTGAGCATCTGTTTCATGGCGCGTGCTTGGCTGGTGATTTCCGAAGGTGTGAGTGAGTCGAGCTTGGGAACAGCATCATCATCATGGAATTGTATGGCGTCAAATCCAAGCTGTTGCGCAATGTTCAGTTTTTCGGCAAAGGTAAATGAGTCCCGCACGGGTGGGCCGAAGGGGTCCCCGCCCTCACTCAAATTCCATGGCCCGAACGAGAAGCGATATGACATTGACATCGAATTCCTCCCCCTTGATTTTTGTGTTCTGCGTGAATGGAAAGATGCCGTTGGTTGAGCAAATTCCCGGTCAGCGGCCGGTACGGGACTCGACGTGCAAATCGTCGGCCCACAAACGGAATCATTGCCCATCTTCACCTATCACACCGGTGTCTTCTAATACGGGAAATTGGTTAAGTCAAGGAAAGTTTGAATCGCGGCACGAAGTCGTTACCTAAAATCAATATTTACACCGAGTTTTGACACGATAAGAAAAAATGGCCGAATCAATCCTCGATTTGGAACTTCCTTCATTTGCCCGTTTTGCGGAACGGCTTATAAAGGTCACCGCCCTTTTTTGATCCGACGCGAAAGCATAATTTCCTTTTGATAACTCTTTGATAACTGCCGTGAAGGGACGCGCGCGGAATAATCACAGAATAACGCCTTGACAAGAGAATTCTCCTATGTTACCAAGGCGCTGTGGAGCTACGGTAGTCATTTCATATTTTGACCTGCGATTCAGACAGTGGGGGAGGGCGCGAGGCTGGCGGGAGGCAGGAGCGGCGAGACGAGGGGAATTGGGCGCAGGAATGGGGGCGTGTTGAGACGGGTGGCGGCTGTGTCGTAGGG
>JBEKLF010000266.1:0-11448 GCA_050010335.1 Terriglobia bacterium | reverse complement strand
CTTTCCACCTTGGCTTGACCGTTCGCTGACGGCATCAGGTCTGTGCCTGCGAAATCTACCTTCGTAGCTCCGCTGCGATGCCTATAGTTCACCGCCTGCACGTTGCGGCTGACTACGTTTACTCGGAAAGTTTGCGTCCGCGCCACGGGCTCAACGGTCTTGGATGTTTGGGAGTTAGTTGGAGCCGATGCGGCCAGACTCCATGCGAATGAGAGTGTTAATAAAAGTGTTATCTTCATGGTATCTCCTTATGGCGGATGTCTGCTGTATTGCGCCGGCCTTTCCATCCTTATACCTTGAGGTAATTCGCGTGTCAGCTCAGTACTGCTCACCCGTCTGGTCTAAACTGCTCATCCCGGTTTAATGAGGGGAAACTACCGTGTGGGGCCGAGGTGGTGTTGCTGCCGAAGAGAATTGGCCACTGGTCGCTCACCAGCTTGCAGCAGCGGCTGGTGAAGACCGGCGGGCGGCTCATTAAGCACGCGCGCTACTATTGGCTACTACTGGCGGAGAGCCACCTGACGCGGCGATTGTTCGGAGCGATGGTGAGGCGAATTGCGGCGTTGCCGGTGCCAGCCGGGTAGAGAAACAGGCTGTGGCAGCCGAGAAATCGATCCCCAGCGAGCCCCGACACGCAGCGGTGTCTGAAAAAAGACTACCAGAAGCCGTGGTAGCGTGTTTTCAGGAGCCCGGAACGGCAGTTGGGAGCCGCTGGGACAATCCGGGGCCGAAACAGGAAATGGAAGGGTTCGGTGGGAGACGAATTAGTATATACTCGGAGCCGCTGGAAGGCGAAAATGGAAATTCCAGTTTGGAGGCTAAGCTGGATGGATTTTCCGCAGGGAATTGACAGCAAGTTCCGTTTCATTCTGGTCGTGGCCGCGCGCGCACGACAGTTGCAATCAGGCGCTAGGCCGTTAATCCAGACACCGTCGAAGCGCGCCACCCGGATTGCACAAGCGGAAGTGCAAGCCGGACCGGTTCCGTTCCGGGTGGAAGAACCGGATAAACTCGATCTGCCACGGCATGACCGGACGCGATCGACAAAAAGCGCATCGTGACTTGCGGGAGAACGTAACTGATCGAACAGCATGGGTATAGCGAAAGGAGCGGCCCTATGAAGAGTGACATGCAATTGCAAACAGATGTTTTGGACGAACTCAAGTGGGACCCAGCTGTCAATGCCGCGCAGATTCGGGTCGAAGTGAAGGACGGCTTGGTGACGCTCGCCGGCGTGTGGAATACAATGCGCCCCAGTCGGGCAATCCAAATCAACAAGAGGTGAATCCCATGCCTAGAAGCCTTTTGCTGGCGATCCTGCTGGTCTTCGTGTCCTTTACCGCGATGGTGCAGGACGCCGTCAAAGTTGACCCGAAACACTACAAAGTGGAACAGGAGAACAACCGGGTTCGCGTCCTGCGTATCCACTACGGGCCGCACGAGAAATCCGTGATGCACGAGCATCCCGCAAGCGTGGCCGTCTTTCGGACTGACGGCGACTCTAAATTCACCATGCCAGATGGCAAGACGAGAGAATCGCACATAAAGGCCGGCCAGGTTGTGTGGGAAGATGCCGGAAAACACTTGCCGGAAAATACAGGCGATAAAGCGTTTGATCTCATCCTGGTGGAACTGAAGGGTCGGTAAGCGCCGGCCAAGGGCGCAACAACCCAATTACTCGAGCCGGTAGCGCACCGACGAATCGGGGCGGCGTTTCCATCGGGAGGCGGCTCTGGGCGGCGCACCCCCCGTTAGTCCCTCCTTAATGTGGAAATGAGTTTGGCACACTCCACTCCTCATCAAGAGGGGCTGGGGGTGGTGACAACAGCGGTGCCAGCCAGTTTGGGCGTTGCGGGTCAGCTTGTTATCTATCTCTAAACCATCTTTGTATAGAAAGCAGGAGGGAAGCCGATGATTAAGAGAACCTTTGATTCACCTGACGAAACTCGAAATTTTCCCAAAGGCAAGGTTGAATTGGTCACCGTAGGCAGCGTCAAGTTTGGGCGCGCTATCCTCGATCCCGGTTGGAAATGGTCAGTCGATGTCAAACCGATCGCGAAGACCAAGAGTTGTGAGGCCCCCCACACCCAATACCATGTTTCGGGCCGCTTGCACGTCAGAATGGATGACGGCACGGAAGTCGAGTATGGCCCCGGGGACGTGGGTCATATTCCTCCGGGACACGATGCTTGGGTCGTGGGAAATGAACCTGTGGTAGTAATCGACGTGACCGGTATGGCCGACTACGCCAAGAAGTCTTGAACTCCGGGGCTGGCATCGACGCTTGGGTCTGCGCGCGTCCGATCCGGGGCTGGCGCGAATCCAGGTTACTGCTTATGCCAACCCTCTGAGTCTCCTGCACTTCCGAAGTTTGCCATGACAGGTTCCTGCCCTATCGCATGCGTTGGTCGAGCATGTCGGCAAAGGGTCTCCAGTCCTTTCGGAGTCCCCACGCATCGTGCTCAGTGCGCCGAGTACAGATTCTCGCAAGTCTCCCGGTTGCCCGTCAGGCGCGACGGGCCGGAATACGTCAGGAAAAAAGTCGAGCCCTACGTAGTCTAGGGCACTCTGGAAGGACATCCCGCCCATCGCTCCGATGGTTGGTAGGGTCGGGAACTGGCGCGGTGGCTCCGAGAGACCTCCGGAGCTCCGTTTCCAGCCCCCGCCACATCACACGTAGCGTGCGGATTTCCCGCACTACGCGTTCCTGCACGCTTTACGACAAGGGTTATGGGGCCGATCGGGTCGGGGCGGCTGCCCAGGAGGGCGGCTGATAGACCACGCGGTACTCGTGGAAGAGCCCACGCGTGCCATACAGCCACTCCTTACGCCACCGCTTCCATCCGAAGGAGGGCTTGACGTTCTGAGTTTGACTCGACAAGGAAGCCGGCGTATGATTTTGCGGAAAAGTAAAGTTGAAATCGGAAATTCCGGTTTAACGGAATTCGGGACACCCTCAGGGGCGCAGGAGGAGAAATGAAAACGTTGGAATCTTCTGCCGCTGGAAGAAGTTTCGGCGGCCTTGTTGTCACTGTGCTCCTTCTTGTGGTGGTTATTGGAGGGGCAATTTACTATTTTTATCCGCGGAGTCCGTTTCTTCAAAACGCGTTCCGATCCGTCAAAGGATCATCGCAGGATGCTGCTACTACATCCAAGGTGCGCAGTGCCTTGCTTTTGTCAAAGCACGTATCCGCTTTTGACATTAAGGTCGAGACGAGCCAAGGAGAAGTCACCTTGACCGGTCAAGTACCCTCGGAAGAAAGCAAAGCCGTCGCTGGGGCGATTGCCCAGGACACGTCGGGCGCAAAACAAGTCCATAACGAACTGACCGTCAACCCTGCCGCGGAGCGGAATCCGGAAACGGAACGTCTCCGTGCCCGCATTGCCGATCTGGAGATCAAAACGATCATCAGTGATGCTCTTCTGAATAGCACGGAACTAAGAGATAAACGCATTGAGGCACAGGTCGACAAATGCGTGGTTACTATGAACGGAACGGTGGAAACACCGAATCAGAAACATGCGGCCGAGCAAATCGCTTGGCAGGCTCCGGGCGTCCAAGGAGTCACCAATAATCTTGCCGTGACCAATGCCCAGGCGACGCCGGAGAGTGCGGATGAGAAACTTGCCCGGCGGGTGGAGTTTGAATTGTATTCTACTAAGGCAGTTTCTTTAAAGATGGTGCAAATACATGCTGAGAACGGCACAGTCACTCTCACCGGCAGTGTTGCCTCCCGCGCAGAAAAACTGCTTGCGGAAAAGATAGCTCAGGCGGTTGAAGGGGTTCGAAAAGTCGTAAACAATCTGGCTGCGCCACCCGAGATCGAGCCGTAATACTCAAGCGCCGCTAGCAGGAAATGTCAATTTGTGAGGTTGATGGAGTTGATCGCTGTTTTGGCGGCGATCTTGGGAGTCCCTCTTCATTCTTCACAGACGCTTACCCTTCCATATCGCCTTCTACCCAATCCCTCCTTTTACCTACCTGCTGCACATACTCGTAAGGTCAATAAACTGGTCCGTGAGCCAAAAGCATCCACAAAGGGCGATCAGCATTTTACTGACATTTTAGCAGGCCAATCAGGCAGGTGCTTCGTCGGATTGGCAGTCAAGTTCGAGCGTGTTCGTTGGTCCGGCCGCTGACGAGTCGAGAGCAGTTCATCACCTGGCTCGGGATGCCGAGGGTAACCCCAAATGCCACTGTCCCATGCTCCACCTGGCTACTCATGCTGCCTCGCGCTCATAGTACTTGAGCAGCCCACCTAATCGCTCCTGGCATCGAACGGTCCCACGAAGGGGAGATTCCAGTAGAGTGGGTCGAGGAAACAGTAGCTTGTTGCCTTTGCCCTGGTGATTTCTTTCGGCGTGGTAATGCTCTTGGAATTCGGTTAGCGCTCTCTTCAACGAAGCTTCCCCGAACAAGATCAGCTTCGATAGGCATTCCTCTTTGACCGATCGCACCCAGCGTTCCGCAAAAGCATTCAAGTTCGGGCTATGCGGAGGCAGTCGCAGGCACTTCACCCCTCCTGCGGCCAGCGTCTCCCGGAATTCCGCGCCGAACTTCGTGTCGCGGTCGTGAAGCACGTACCGATATTGGCGTAGACACCCGCAGGCCTCGTCCGTCGCGTTGCGCCCCATTTGCGTCATCCACTCTTCGGTGGGATGCCGGGTGACACCCGCCAGGCTGACGCGCCGGGTCTCCATCTGGAGGAAGAACAGGACGTAATAGGTGGCCAGACCTCGCCAGGTAAGCACTTCGACGGTGAAGAAGTCGGCCCCCGCCAACACGGCCAGGTGGGCGGAAATAAATTCCTTCCAGGTGGTCTTCTGGCACCGCTTCGGTGCCGGTGCGATGCCATACCGCCTGAGCACATTCGCCACCGTCTGATCCGACACCTGATGGCCGAGGTTGGCCAAGGCTCCCACGATTCGATCGTATCCCCAGCCGGAGTTCTCTCTGGCCATACGTACGATCAGGGTCTCGGTTTTGCCATCGATGGGCGGTCGGCCCGGGTAGGATCGGCGCTTGCATCCGTCGAACTTGCGGGCGATCAGCCGACGGTACCAGGCCAGGATCGTGTCGGGCTGGGCGACACCGGCCACCTGTTCCAGTCCCCTACGGCCGAGTCTCTTGCCAATTTCAGCTAAGGTGGATCTCTCCGGATCGGACAGCCTCAGACGGGCGGGAAGATATGATCGCAAGATCCGGTTCTCGGCCGCCAGGTATTCGTTTTGCAGCAGCAACTGCTGATTTACCAGACCCGTAACATAGGCCAACAATTGCGCCCATTTGTTGTTTTGCATGGTGACCATACATCATATGCGATCTGGCGCTGAATCGTCCGGTCGAATATTTTGACCATACGACCTCGTGCATCGGTGCTTTCGCAATTCGGTTCTCGAGGACTTGCACGCGGGTATCGCGCCCGATTCCAAGGCTGGAGACTACTCGGATGTACTGGTAACTACACCCTTCGGGGAAATTCCCTGGCCCAAGCTGTCGCGATTCGATGACGAGGAGATGAGGACCCTCATGATCGAAGTCGTCCAGAAAACATACGAGTTCATTCAGGAGTTGTTCGACGAAGAGAGCGGCGGTGAGATCCTTCTTCAATTGGCCGCGCACGACCCGCTACCGCGGTGGGAAGACCCGAGATAGCATTTGAAGAGGCGGCCTCGTGAAGGGTGATCGCCTCTGTGAGCCGTTCGACGGCACCACCGAAGCCGCATGCATCCCCCTTGCCCATTTGGCAAGCCAATGCAGCAACCGCTTGTCACAGGCTCCTTCCCGACGGATCGGTCCATGTAGGGATCGGTTACCCTTGTAAAGCACGGCGGGTGAAAGAACAAGGTTGGTAGGTCCGTGGGCCCTCAAACCCTAGATCTCTACCGTGTCAACGCTGCGATCTTTGGTTTTACAACAACTTACAAGACCGCGGGGACTGCCAAAGTTCGCGGAAGTCGTATAAGACATCGAATTTTGTGGGTTGGGTTGTGGGTTGGAATCCTCCCTAGAGTGTTGGTGTGTTCCCTTCTGTATGTCAAGTTCTATTACACAAAAACTTGACGCGTCAGGCCTCTCGGATGACGCGACCACTTCCCTGCTCATGGCTGCTTGCCCCTTTCGCCTTATCCGTTTGACTGCGGCCTCCGGTGGCCCGGGTTGATTGAGCCCAATCGGAGATTTGGTTGCAGGCTGTATCAACATGCCCTCAGTTTCCTCTATTCTTCGGTTCGCGCAAGGGTCGATGATCAGCGCGGTCAAATGTCAGCGTCTCAGATTTGGGAGTCCCGTCGTTCCTTGCAGTCCCTACACCACCTGGTCCATGGCACCGCTTCTAAGCGCGCCTTGCTAATCGGCTGCGCGCATTCATCGCAGATGCCGAATTTCTCGTGCCGAATCCGCGCTAAGGCATCCTCAATGGCGCGTAAGAGCTTGCCGTCTGTCTGATGCAACCTAATTTGCATGGCAGTGTCAGTTTCACTGGCGGCCATATCGACCGGGTCCCCGCGAAGTTCACCTGCGGTGGGAATCGAATCGACCAGACTCTTGCCAGTGGAAAATTCTTGCCGCTTCGAAAGGAGAAGATTCCTATAGCGAAGTAGGTCGCTCTTGTTCATGGCAGCCGCCTTATCACCTTTGCGTCGCGGAACTGGCCGCTTGATATCGATCGAGACTCACCCCACTCTCCTCCGCGCGCTCGCGAATGTATGGCGTATCCCCGGTATTTGCTTCGGTCGACTCGCATGTCAGGAACCACACCACATCGAGGCAGATTTCAGAGTTTACTCTCATCCCCCAAAGCGAGGAAAGCTCTGATTCTGGCTCTGATTCTGGCTTTGGGAAGAATCGTCTTGACCGTATCCGGATCTCCGAAGACGACGCAGCAGTCCATCTATAAAGTCGTCGGCGTTGTCAAGGCCTCTTTGGGGAACACTCCTCCCTCACGATCTGGGAGCGGGGTCAAGGGCGCCGCAGGCGTTCATCGCAGACCCTTGACGCCGCTCCTAGATCGCCATGCTTGCTGGCGGGATGAAGCACGCGGTTTTTAAGCGGGCTTCATCCTTAGCGGATTCCTTGGGGCTCGTCCTGACCAAGGCTCGCCTCTCTTGAATCTCGCAGTGGGCCGATCCCACTAGCCATCTATTCGGTGGGGCTAATCCCCGGACCATGATTCTTTCTTCCGTCTCCCCGCCTTGTGCAGGGAGGCCAGGCGCCCATTCAAAGCAGCGATGGACTCGTTCCGGCCGAGCCGGACCGGTGGTCCACCATGGACTGCGTCGGGCTACCTGACATGCGAACCATCTGGTGCCGTCGGGGCCTCGCGGAGAACCCCATACATCCTCACCGCCACGCGCCGCGCCAGGGCCACTTTCGCCACGTTGGCACCACGCCGAAACTTCAAACGCTTATACACGCGACGCAACTCCGGGTCGAGCCGCGCCGCCGTCTGTCCCGCTTCCACCAGCAACCAGCGCATCCTCGTGTTGCCTTGTTTGGTGATGTGTCCGAAACGCTGGTGCGTGCTGCTGGAATCCTCTTGCGGGTTCAGTCCCAGGTAACTCACCACCTGGCGCGAGCGCCCGAACCGCTCCACCGGACCCAGCGTCAGAACGTAGGCCAGTCCCGTCACCGGACCCACTCCGACCAACCTCATCAGCCGCCGCACTTCCGGCCGTTTCTCCGCTTCCGCCTTCACCGCCTCGTCCAACTCCCGGATCTGCGGATCGAGCTCGTCCAGCAGCTTCAGCAACTCCCGCCGCCGCCGGCTCGCCCACGGGCCTAGCTCTAACGCCTCGAGTTGCTTCCGCCCCCGCTCGCTCCACAACTTTTGCTTCCAGCACAGGCCTTGCCCCATCGCCAGCCCGTGCAGTTGATTCTTCACCGCCGTCCGCATCCGCACCAGCTTTTGCCGACGCTGCAATAACTGCCGCCCGTCCCGCTCCTCCGGCGAGGGGACCCACACCTTCGGGAACCGGTCCGTCCTCAGCAGGTCCAGCAGGTGCAGCGCGTCGCGCGTGTCGGTCTTCTGCTTGCGCACCATCCGCGCCCGAATCTCCGCCGGATCTCCCACCCATAACTCGTGCCCGCATTCCGCCATCAGGCGCTCGAACCATTGCGTGGCCCCCGTCGCTTCTATCCCCACTCGCGTCCCCTTCGGCAAACTCGCGTAAAACTTCTTCGCCTCTCCGCTCTCGTGCTCCAACCGCTTCACCTTTACTTCCCCCGTCGCCGTCTCGAGCATTGCCATCATCTGGAAGCGCGGGTGATAATCACACCCTATAATGATTGTTATCGTCGGCTCCTTTCCCCGCTTGCCTTGGTCAAGACCTAAACCAAGTCTAGCGGTTCTTGGGAGCCGACGACTTTATAGAATCAGAGCACCTAACTTCTGAAGGCCATGAAGCTCGTGTAGCCGGAGTTGTCTCAGACCGCGACGGAGGTCTCGAAAGACCTCAAGGCGTGGCCAGCAACTGGCTTCTACCTCGTTGCTGGGAGTTCTGCCTTCCAGCGAGGCCCGGGCCAGGAGTCCGTCCAAGCGCCGACGGTACTCATCCTCGGTAGACTGTTTAGCCTCCAAGTGAACCGCAACGTCGATGTCACCCAGTTTCTGTTTATCTGAGACGAAGCTGCCAAACACTATCACCGCATTTACTGTGAACGCGTGCAGGGGATCGCCGCTAATATCTGGGATCCGACGTAGGAGTTCGGCCAGGTGTTTCGCGGCAGTGGCCCGGAAAATCGCCCGTAGCGTCGCGCTCGAAAGTGCCAGCCCCTTGCTTGTTAAGCGAAGATGTAGCCGGTGTAAGCCTGATACGCGCTCCGCAACCACCACCGCACTCGCTTCCGATCCTTCCCGGTCGGCACACCGAGTCGAAGACCATGGTATGCTTCCGCACGCAGGTTCGTGGGCTTGCTGCGACCCTCTAACCTCACCTGCCCCGCGGGAATGGATTCGCTGCGGTGCGGAATTGGAGAACAACCTATGCTAGATTTTTCTCGCCGTGCATTCTTGATGGGCACTTCGGCAAGGTCGCCGAGGCCTATCGGGAATATACATCCCACGAACGATAGATAACACTCAAGGCAAGTCCTCAGGAAGGGAGAATTTTATATATGTCCAACGATTCGCAATTAAGCCGCAGGAGTTTCTTGAAAGGCGGTGTTACCAGCGCGGCAGGGCTGGCGGCCGCGAGCAGCGTGGCTTTCATAACCCGGCCGGAACGAGTCTTCGGGGCGAACGATCGCATTCGCGTGGCGGTGTGCGGTGTGCAGGGCCGGGGGTTTAGCCACGTCACGTCCTTTGCGCAAATACCCAACGTTGAGGTCGCAGCCCTGTGTGAGGTGGACGAGAACGTTTGGGGAAAGCGTCTGGCCGATATGGAAAAGCAAAACATCCCGAAGCCGGCGCTGTATTACCCGGATGTGCGAAAGTTGCTGGAGGACAAATCCATCGACGCCATCTCCATCGCCACGCCCAATCACTGGCATTGCTTGATCGGAATCTGGGCTTGCCAGGCCGGTAAAGATGTATACGTGGAGAAACCCTGCTCGCACAATTGGTGGGAAGGCCGCCAGCTTGTACGGGCCTCGCAGAAATACAATCGGATTGTGCAGCACGGAACACAAAGCCGCTCGGCCCCCTCTGCCCGGGAGGCCATTCAAAAAATCCACGCCGGGCTAATCGGTGAGGTTTACATGGCCCGCGGTCTTTGCTTCAAATGGCGCAACACCATCGGGCACGCTCCCGAGGAGCCCGTGCCCGCGGGCGTTCACTACGATCTGTGGACCGGCCCGGCGCCCCTCCGGCCCTTCACCCAAAACCGCTTCCATTACAAATGGCACTGGTTTTGGGATTTCGGCAACGGCGACCTGGGCAATCAGGGTGTCCACCAATTGGACGTGGCGCGCTGGGGTTTGGGCGTGAAGTTCCCGAATAAGATTTCCGCCATCGGGGGGCATTTCATGTTCGACGACGACCAGGAGACGCCCAACACCTTGAACTGTGCCTTCCAATATGACTTGCCCGGCGGCAAGCGCAAGATGATGGAGTTTGAGGTTCGCCACTGGATCACCGATCGGGAGGCGGACATCGGCGCCGTGGAAATGGGGGGCTCCAAGGGAGATTCTAACTGCTACGGCGACATCTTCTTTGGCTCCAAGGGATACCTTGCTGTGGGAAATGAAGACATGGAGAATCCCTACCTAACCTGGCTGGGAAGGGAACAGACACCGGGCCCCAGCAGGGGGCCTGAGGAGGGCCAGCACTTCGCCAACTTTATTGACTGCGTGCGCAGCCGCAAAAAAGAAGACCTCAACGCGCCCATCGAGGAAGGCCACATCTCCGCGACGCTGATGCACCTTGCCAACGCTTCGTACCGGCTGGGCAGAACCTTGAATTTCAATCCCGAGACCCAACAAGTCATCAGTGATCCCGAAGCCGATACGCTGCTTCGCGACGCCGGCCGCGGCTACCGTGCCCCCTACACGGTGCCGGAGGAAGTTTAAAGAAGCTGTCATGAAAATGCTCCCCTCCTCGGCTGAGGAGGGGGTTGGGGGTGGTGGGTACGGAATCGCAGATCAACCACCCCCGGCCCCTCCTTATCAAGGAGGGGAGTACGTGGAGCATTCTCATCATCGATGGTGCGCCCCAGGCGCATGAGCGTCTGTGTGGGAGTGTCCCTGCCAAAAACTCGATCGACCACAAAGAGCGGCCAAATTACAGGGGTGTCAAAGAGTTGAGGGAGTTGCTGAGGAGGTGCGGGCTACAGATTTCATGGCGGCGGGAACTCGGGGAAGATCCCCTTCCCAGGGGCCGGAGTCTTCGCGGACCTCGGTCGACCTCGGCCGGAAAGGTTCCTTCCTCAGGCCGAGGACGATCCTTCAAGCCGCCCGCCGTTCGTAGCAGTGATGCAGTCCGCCGACCTCCGGCAGTTCAATGACCGGCCCCAGGTCCGGCGGTTGAACCGGTCTAGTCTCCGGTGCATTTTTCTCCAGCGACAGGTGCGTGCGCGCCCCGTGGTAATGATCGAAGTACGATTTGAGCGTGCGTCGCAGAGACGATTCGTTGAACACGAGCAGGTGGTCCAGACATTCCCGGCGGATGGATCCGATCAGGCGCTCCATGTAGGGATTCTGCCATGGGCATCGCGGGGCCGTCAGGACTTGGCGAATCGCCATGGCTCGGACTCTTTGCCGGAAGACTTCGCCATAGATGCCATCGCGATCATGGAGCAGGTAACGTTGGGTCGTGTCCCAAGGGAAGGCCTCAGCAATCTGTTGTGCCGTCCGTTCCGAGGTGGGATGGGCGGTGACGTTGAAATGAAGCACGCGGCGCCGATGATGGGCCAAAACCACAAAGACAAAGAGAATGCGAAAGTTCACCGTCGGTACCACGAAGAAATCCGTCGCGACCAATTGCTTCAGGTGACGGTCGAGGAACGTCCGCC
>JBEKLF010000265.1:0-11451 GCA_050010335.1 Terriglobia bacterium | reverse complement strand
AATCTCTTCGACGCCCACCAAACTTCTTTCAATCGCCCAACCCACCAAACTACAAGCCCTTGCCCTCCATCGTCCTCCAAGGCCTGCTACCCGCTCTGCTCCCCTATCGACGGATTGGGGACTGCCGCGGTGCGAATGGGGGGGCGATTCGTCGGGTTTTTCGCGGCTTTAATCCACCATCACCTCAGCGGAGCTCCCTTCTCCTGTCGTCTTCGTAGACCTGGCGGTGGTCTACCCAAGCGGCCATCTCTTGAGTATGATGAGGGGCCGCTTCGACCGCCCTTCGATTGCGGGCGAATCAGCCGAATCAGGGGTGATGACCGGGAACGCTGGAATGCAACAGTTTCGAATTCTGGAACACACCGCCGATGTGGGCTTCGAAGCGTTCGGCTCGACGCGCGAGGAAGCCTTTGTCAATGCCGCTCGCGCATTGATTTACTTGATTGTAGAATTGGACTCGATCGATCCTCGCGAGGAGGTGTCCGTGCAGGTGCAAGGGGCTGACCCCGAAAGTGTTCTGGTCAACTGGTTGAGCGAGCTCGTATACCTGCACGATGCCGAAGGGTGGCTCTTTCGGGATTTCGAGATCCAATCCCTTCAGGACACTTCGCTGAGCGCCGTGGCGCGCGGCGAAAGATTCCAGCGGTCGAGGCACCAGGCCAAACTGCTGGTCAAAGCGATCACATATCATCAACTCGCGCTGGAAAAAACCCCGCGGGGCTGGCGAGCGCAAGTTTATGTGGATATCTAAAGACCATCGGAATTATTCATTCCCTGCAAGCCACCGGCTGTCGTTTTTCCTTACCCTGGGCTTCGTGTTGACGGCTTTCGGTCTTATGCCTTCTTCTCGCGGTCTGTCTGACTCCTTGCTGCTCTACACTGTCCAGGAGGTCAAACCCAAGGTTTTCGCGTGGACTCCTGACGATGTGATCGATCAGGAATGCGATCCCCTATTTAGCCGGGCGGCAACGGCGGGATTCATCGTAACTTCGGAGGGCGTGATCGTGATCGATACCGCCAATAGTCCGATGCATGCTCGCGACCTGCTCTATGAGATTCGCCGGCGCACCGACCTCCCCATCCGCTACGTCATTAACACCAGCTCGGCGGCCGACCACATGTTGGGCAACGAAGTTTTCACCGATGAACAAGCCACGTTGATTTCCAGCAAGATGGCGCAAGCGGAAATGCAGCAGTATCGGCAGGAGCTTTTCGATCGAATGCGCGGTGAAACCGGATGGCGGCTACAAGCGCGCATGCGGGGCTTCCACGTAACGCCTTCCACCCAAACCTTCGATGAAAAAATGACGCTCAAACTGGGTGGGGAAGAAATCCGCTTATCCAGTCTGTTGGTCAGCGAGAATTCCCCCGAAGACACTGTTGTTTATTTGCCTGCCGCGAAGACGCTCTTTCTCGGTGAGCTCTACGACAACCACTACTTTCCGCGGATCGGTTCCCGCAACATTAACCGCTGGATCGAGGTGCTGCGGCAAGTCGAAGGCTGGGACGTTGACACCTACATTCCGGGTCACGGCGCACCCGGCAGCAAGAAGGACCTGGTGGATTTCCGCAAGTTCCTGGAATGGCTCGTAGCCCAAGTGGAGATGCGCCTGAAGCAGGGAAAAACACCCGAGGAAGTGCAGAAGGCCCTTTGGCTCCCCAAAACCTACAACTGGCACGCTTCCGACATCTCGATGGATACCGTCGCGGATGTCTGCCGGCAGCTCGCCCGGCACCGCGACGCGCCCGCCCCTTCTCAACCCGGGCAATAGTAGCGTCTCATTCCAATTTAACCCCTTGCGACCATAATGGCGTTAGATCCCCATGGCAATGCAGAGCGCGGCGGCATCGCCGATGCTCTCACCAAGTTCAGCCGGGATGACCTGGCACGTGCGCGCCGGCAGTTCCAGCGCTTCACGTGTGACGACACGGCGAGCGGGTTCGAGAAGCAAATCGCCCAGGCGCATGGCCAGACCGCCGATGACAATGCGGTCAGGATTCAGCAGGTCGACAAGAATCGCCAATACTTCTCCCAGCTTCTCGCCCGTCGTTTCGAGAACCTCCAGCGCGACCTCGTCCCCCTTCCGGCCCGCCACAGCGATATCCTTGGCAGTGATCGCCCCCCCTGACCGATACAACTTCGCCAAGAGCGTTGGGCGCTTCTTCTTAAGCGCCGCGGCCACCGCCTGCTGCGCCACCTGTGCCATGCCGCCGCCGCTTGCCCAACCTTCCGCCGAGCCTTTCTTGTTGTGACCGATGGGGCCGGTGCGGGTCAGGCGAAGGTGGCCCACCTCGCCCGCCAGGTCGTTCGAGCCGCGGTAGAGCCGCCCGTCCGTAATGACGCCGGCGCCGAGGCCTGTGCCCATAGTGAGGAACACCATGTTCTGGCAACCTTTGCCGGCGCCGAAGCGATGTTCGGCGACGGCCCCCGCGTTCGCGTCATTTTCGATCGAACATTCGGCTTGGAATTCGTGCTCCAGGATGGCCTTGATCGGCACGTCATCCCAAGTGGGCAGATTGGGCGGCGACTGGATGATCCCCTGCACGCGATCCAGCGGGCCGCCGCAACTGACGCCCAGCCGCGCGATGGCGGTCGCGTCGGCACCCTGCTCCGCCAGCATCTCGCGGATTCCCGATTTGATCAACTCCAGAGCTCTGTCCGGCCCCTGGGCAGGACGGGTAGCGAACTGCTTGCGCGCGATGACTTCCGGCGGGGTTGAGGAAAGCAGGACAGCGGTTTTGGTGCCGCCAATATCGATTCCGACCAGCAGCTTGCTCCCGGGCGCATTCATGTGTGGTCTCCTGTTCTATCTTGAGCTTGAAACTATACTTGCAAAATCCCTCTTCGGGAATATGCTCTTGGCTGGGCTTTCGAAGAGGTAAACCTTGTTCGAGCGGAGGAGAGTCATGACCTTTTCACGAAGAGATATGTGCCTGCTGGTTGCCGCGCTTGCCACACCCCCAGGGTTAACGGCCCAAAATACGGCATTACCTAGCAAGGCATCCCCTTACAACGAAATGCCGGTGCAAAAGAATGGTGTGAACGAATTCCGCCCGGTGCTGTCGGGCGACCTTCACAACGGCTGCTATCTGGAAGTTCATCAGACACGCCTCGCGCCGGGGGAAATGCCCCACCCTGCGCACCACCACCTCCACGAGGAAATGTTCCTGGTCAGGGACGGAACCCTCGAGGTGACGATCAGCGGGAAATCGACCCGGTTGGGCCCCGGCTCGGTGGCATTCGTCGGATCGAACGACGAACACGGAATCCGCAATCCCGGTCCAGCTCCCGCGGAGTATTTTGTCGTCGCGTTCGGAAAGGACGCGTAGCCCGATTTTGGATTTTTCGATTTTGGATTGAGTTTGCATCGCCTACTATGACGGTATGCAAGCACTAATCCAAAATGTATACGTAGCGTCCCAAGTTCTTGGGCATTGCTCCGTATAAAATCCAAAACCAAGTAGCCACGCGCGGATTTTGAATCTGCGATTCTGGATTTCGATTGGGGCCGCGGGTCGCCAGGTCTCAGAATCCAAAATCTAAAATCCCAAATCTAAAATCACGAAGCCTTGGGTAAGTGCGCAAGCGCCTCGCGAATTTTAGCTTCCGGATATTCGTAATCGAAAAGCTCGCCGGCAAAATACTTCTCGTAGGCGGCCATATCAAAGTGCCCGTGCCCGCTGAGGTTAAAGAGGATGGTCTTCTCTTTGCCCTCTTCCTTGGCCTTCAGCGCTTCATCCACCACGCAGCAGACGGCATGGGAGGTTTCCGGCGCGACGATCAGGCCCTCGGCGCGCGCGAAAGTGAGCGCGGCTTCAAAGCACTTCAATTGGGGATAGCTCACCGCCTCCACGATGCCCTCCCGGTGAAGCAGGCTCACCAGGGGTGCCATGCCGTGGTAGCGCAGGCCGCCGGCGTGGATGCCGGGCGGGATGAAGTCGTGCCCCAGCGTGTCCATTTTGAGCAGCGGGGTCATACCGCTCTTGTCGCCGAAATCGTAAGCGAAAATGCCCTTGGTCATGGTGGGGCACGCCGCGGGCTCAACTGCGATCAGGCGAATGTTTTTGCCCCCGGCCTTTACCGGAACAAAGGGGAATGCCAGCCCGGCAAAATTGCTCCCGCCGCCGCAGCATCCGATCACAATGTCCGGCGAGGCTCCGGCGAGTTTCATCTGCGCGATGGCCTCCTGCCCGATCACGGTTTGATGCAGCAGCACGTGGTTCAGCACACTGCCCAGTGAATAGTTGGTGTCTTTGCGAGTGGCGGCGTCTTCCACGGCTTCGCTGATGGCGATCCCGAGGCTGCCGGGAGTTTCAGGGTCTTCGGCACGAATCTTCCGCCCGGCTTGTGTCAGCTCACTGGGGGAAGGAACGCATTTCGCGCCCCAGCATTGCATCATGGTGCGGCGGTGGGGCTTCTGATCGAAGCTGCACTTCACCATGTAGACCATGCACTCCATGCCAAACACGTTGCAGGCAAGCGCCAGCGCGCTGCCCCACTGCCCCGCGCCCGTCTCCGTGGTCAGGCGCTTGATGCCGGCGGCCTTGTTGTAATATGCCTGCGCGATGGCGGTGTTGGGTTTGTGGCTGCCCGCAGGTGAGACTCCTTCGTTCTTATAGAAAATCCTGGCCGGGGTTCCCAGCGCCTTCTCCAGCCGCATCGCGCGGTGCAGAGGCGTGGGCCGCCACATCCGCAGAATGTCGAGAACCGGTTCCGGGATGGGAATGTTCTGCGCGGCCGTGACCTCCTGCTCGATCAGCGCGTGGGGGAAAATGGCTTCCAGATCCTGCGGCCCCGCCGGTTGCAGCGTGCCGGGATGCAAAGGCGGCGAGAGGGGCTTGGGTAAGTCAGGAATCACGTTGTACCAGGTCTTGGGAATCGCTCGCTCGGAAAGAAGATAACGATATTCAGACATGCCAGGTCTCCCTATGAACCGCAAAAGATAAAGGCGATTCAGATTAGATTTGTGGGCTGCACAAGAGTTGCGGTGAGGCAGCCAGGACGGTTGGGACGGACGTGAAGCATCAACAGTCGCTTTCTCGATTCGCGGCCTCCCAAGAGCAGTGACAAGTAACGGCAAAGTCTTGGGGCGAATCGAGCGGCAGGATACCACAAAAAGCCGATCTTTGGGCAATCGGATAATCGGATCATGGGGCGATCGGGTCATCGAGCCATCGGGCCATTTTGGATTTTGGACTGAGACAAACCGCACCCTTGATTTGCCACATCGTCGCTGGTCACTCATCACTGGTCTTTTGTCACGGCCTTCGCACCGGATGATTTGAAGTCTCACTTAGGGAGCAGCGATTGTTACCGAGGATCGTGGGCGATCACGCGCACGGATTGGGTTCTCGATCACCGCCAGCAACAGCTTATTTTTCAACAATCTATCTGCCTACGGAGAATCGTCATCGTACAACCTACTTATTTTCTATAAGTTATTCGGATAGCGGGGAAACGATGCGGTTTTTCGGGTTCACACGGCCCGATAATCTAGATATCTCCTTTATTTTCATAAACTAATCCGTAACTTATGATAAGTACTTTGTTTTCATGAACTAATTCGGGTATGACTCAATGTCGCTAATTTCGCCTCTTGTTTTCAATAAGTTATTCGGACCACCCTTCATTTTTGACATCAGTTTTTCGCTTCGCTGTCGAGAATTAACTAACTCGTTTAATCTCAATGACATATATTTTCTAATTACGGAAGTATGTACTTTACGCAAGGGGACACGCTCTCAGGGTAGCATACCACGGCCCGTCCCTATTTCGGCCATCCCTCGGGAGGCTTCTTTTTGGTCAGGGATTTCTTCATTGCGGACTGCCAGCTACCCTTGATCTTGAGAAGGTCTGGCTTCGGCCCTCGTGCGCTAACTGGCTTATGTGGCCTAGACTCTTTCCCCATTTTTATCCCCTTAGAAGATTCTACAATTCTAGTTTCTTAGGTTGCTCTTCTTCGGAATTTTTATCTCCGTTAATTTCTAGGCTTATATTACATCCGAGATGGGCGTCCCCTGTTAACCGCTCCTGATTCTCAGCGATATAAACTAAACGCAGGATGCTCTTCTGTAGAGCATGAATTGTATTCTCCACAGAGGCACTGTCCTTGTGCGTTTTATCCGACCACCATTCAATCCCGCAACTAGGGCATTTACGCGGTAGTTTATCCCAAGCTTTTGAGGGAACCGTGGCTCGTGCGTGACAGGTCTTATCGGTGCATTCGAAATTGAGAGCGACAATCTCATCTAGGCTGATGAACTGACGGTTTTCCCTTGTCATTGCCCCTCCTGCTTTGGTTCACGCACCCGCATAGCTGTGGCGATATTGGCAGAAATGATCGTGAGATAGCGCGTCTGCTCTTCCGCTTGCTGCTGAAGATTAGCAATGCCTTTTTGTATCGTTCCGACACGATTAACCAATATAAAGAAAACAATCAATACGATGACACCTAGCACGAACGCAATGAAGTCTCCAAAACCCTCCATGGTCATTCCCTCCTATTCACACCATCTCGGGGCTCTTATACATGAGCCGCTTTCCTTCGGCCAACTTGATTGCCATGATGGTCCGTTCGCCATCGTTGAATTTACGAGCGTTCCACATAAAGTCAAATTGCCACAGGTAGCGGTGTAAATATTCTTTGCTGACACTGTGGTAGATTCCCATGAGGCCGCGCTTCACAAGCGCGAAAGAACTCTCGGCTGTGTTGGTGTGGATATCGCCGCGAACATATTCCCGCGTGCTGTGGCAGACCGATTCATGCCCACCAGCGAATTCTTTGCCGATACCATTGTAGGCCGGGAAATCATCCGTCATGATGCGGGCTTGCTGGTCAACCATTTCGCGGATAGCACCCTTGAGTGTGTTCCCGCTTACGTCCGCTACTACTTGACGGCGGATATCGCCATCGCGTTCGACAGCCGCAAAGACTGGGGTTTTCTTTGTGCCGCGTCCACGCTTGTGATCGCCAGTGCCAGGGCGGGGTTTCCCACCGACATAGGTTTCATCGCATTCTACCGTGCCAGTTAGTTTAGGATTGTCGGTGTCAGGAGCCATCGCAAATCGGATGCGATTCATGAGGAAGAGAGCAGACTTATAACTGATTTGGCACTGGCGCTGAATTTCCAAAGCCGCAACACCCTTCTTGGAAGTGGAGGCACGCCAGAAAGCATAGCACCAGTGGCGGAGGTCAATGCGGCTCTCTTCGTAAACTGTTCCGATGCGGACAGTGTATTGCTTGTGGCAATCGTGGCAGCGCCACAGATACCGCTTGCTCCGGTTGCCTGTTTCAGCGTCCGTCATCTTGTAGACAGCCGCGCTTCCGCAGTGTACGCAAGTTGGATTCTTTCCCCACCGCAGACCCTCTAGCAGTTCTACCGCTGCCAATTCATCGGAACATGCCAACGGAATCTCTTCGATCATTGCCGACTTGCTTAGGTTGTGCTGGTCTGTGTTTTTCATGAAACAACTATATACTTACCGCAAGCATTGTGTCAAGTAAAAAGATGCAACTATATTCGTCGCGTAATCAATCACTTAGGGTTTAGGGTGTCATTGCGCACTTCCCGTAGCTTATCAACTAAGGATTGCAGTGATTTCTCAAACCTTTCATCTGAAACGGTAGGATCAACGCAGCCACAAAATGCGTTGCCTAGTAGAGTGTGTACGCCACATAGATAGCCTTTTCCGTAGTCTGGGAGAGCGATATCTCTCGCTAGCTGAGCGCATCCCGTATCAAATAGATAGTCAATCTGGACTGGGAAATCGCAATAGAGGGAGTGGCTTATGGCCCTGCCAAGTAGATGCTTTGCTATTTCCCTCATTGATAGAACAGGAAGGCCGGAACTGTAGAGCCAGTAGGAAATCTCCCTGCATATCGATTCGGCAACTTCAGTGCCAGTAAACGTACAGGAATACTCCGAAGTAGGCCAGAACTGCGTGATTCGTATTTTCTCGTAATCGTCTTCCTCAACCCTGAGCAACCTAGCTTGCCGTTCGGTATATACCTTGACTCCAATCAGAACTGTTGCGCCTTTCCCCAACTTGCAGCGCCTGATAGCCCTTTCTATGCCCTCGAATGTGACAGACTGGGTGTATACCTCCTCGGAGTTACCAAGCGATTCAACCACCTCTGAAATTGCGCCGTTGTCTCCGGCTCCCGCAACTAACATCCTTGAACACTCAGGTATCGCTCCAGAGAAAAAGTCTCCACATCTTACCTCAAAAATCTTTTGCGCTTTGTATTTTGACTGCCCTACGGTGTGTTCCGAATCCGTCGCCAAAAGGACACCATCAAAACATCTGAAGCCAGCGGCTATCGTCATGGATTTACTCCTAGATAGCCGCCACGGAACTTTCGCGTATACTGGTTGGTGCGGCCTCGGGGCGCTAATCATTGCACACCTCTGGCCTTGCGTAAAGTACATACTTCCGTTCTAGTATATAGTTGCCTTCTGGGGACGTCGTAACGTCGGCCCGTATGCCATGGCCATCTTGGCCATGCCTCCTTCACGGGCAGGATGCCCGTGGCACGTCGCTCTTGGCCATCCTGGCCTTTTGACCGTCCCAGGTGGGACCCCGATAAGTTGCGACGATCTTCCCGTGCCGCACCGGGGCGAGACCCGACGAATCGTTTACTGAACCGAATGGCAGTCTCTAAAGATCGGGCCCACTTCGCCTCAATAATCGCCCACTTGCCGCATTCTCGGCCAAGAAGCCCGACCGATTCGTCTCAAATAGCTCTCAATTGGTGCAATTTCGTGTAGAAAGCCGAAATTGTCGCTAGACATTCTGTCATCTTCCCTGTGTTTTCATACACATCCCCGGAGGTTCCTTCATTTTTGACATCTTTTTTCTGTTTGTGCTGCCTTTTTGATTTTCATCAATAATTGTGTTGTCCGCCAGACCTGACGCAGGCTCGACTCCTCCCACCGATTCATCTCCGCGGCTTCCTGCTGGGCTTTTGCCAGAATGATGTCGCGTTCGAACTGCGCCTGGACGCTGTCCGCGCCTTCGCGAGGTTGGAGGAATTGTTTCTGGAGGCGCTCGATTTCAGGCGCCAAGAGGGCGCCGAGTTCCAATCTCGCCGCTCTCCGGCCTTCCCCTTCCACAACCGGAATTTCGTCGTCCTCCATCAGCGCTTCCAGTTCAGGATCAAGTTCTACGGCCGTGCCGGGTTTCCGCAGGCGCAGGAGAAGGCGCAGAATTTCCTTTGCCTTCGACCTCGTGCTGAGCTTTTGCGAACAACTTCAATCCGTCTGGGCCGACAACGGGCTCCACCTCCAGGCAGGTGGCGTCAAACAACGCTTTCAGGCGCTCCATCTTATCGCCGACCGCGAGGCAGGTCACCGCCTCCACATACAGCTTGCCCTTCTGCGCTTGCTCCAGACGCTTCACCACCATGCTTTCCGCGATGCGGTCAAAGCGGTCCATCCGCCACGGGGAGCGGGCGTTGCGGAACACCAGGCCCATTTCCAGGGCATCGGCGGGTTCGAAGGTGTCGATCAACGAATCCAAACGCCGCTTGAACTCGGCCGGGTCCTCACCCAGCGCGGTCAAAACCACCTCCGCCGCCTTCGAGTAGTAGCCGTGCCGTAGATTCGCCGCCGCCGCGCGCGCCTTGCCGTCGGGCGTCACCGGCCCCCGCGATTTGCGGGCATTCGACCGCCTCGCGGCCATCCCCTTTTCTCTTAATCTCCGTTTTGGGAGTAAAGACATGAAAACCTCCTTGTGGCAGGTGTCAGGTACCAGGTGGCAGGTGTCAGGCGATGGGACTAGCCCTGGTAACTGGCCGAACTGCGCGATTTCACGCCGCCACACCTCTCCGCACAATAGGCTACAATTATAGGGCCAAAGTCTGGGAAGTATTGACCAATTTCCTGCCGGTAGGAAAATCTATTGAGATCGGGAGTCCGAATTTCCTACCGGCAGGAAATTCGCCGGCGGGGTCCCGGGTTTCCGCGTCATCGTAGGCCGAAAATGTCCTACCGGGTTCGCAACCAGCCCGCATTTGTGGGCCATTTTGTACGCTTTTGGAGGGTCGCGGAAAGCGCGGGGTTCAGAAGCTGCGGAAAAACTCGCAGGTCTTTCGCGATGTCAAGGCTGTCCGAATTAGCGAGCCATCATGGGGTTTGATGGGGCTCCCCCCTGCTTTGCGGAAGGGTTCTGCCTTTCCCTGTACATTTCCAATCGGCCCCCCCCAGACCAGGCCCTTAAAGATCACAGCGCAGACCCCATCTACGGTTTCGCGATACGGCCAAGTGACCGCAAGGCTGCACTGCATCGATGTCTGCGCTGGTTTCTTTCAATTCTTCGCTCGCACTTTCCCTTGCTTACCGAGAGGAGTTGTTATATTCTGACCTCGGTAACCGAGGAGGAAGATGAGCAAACCATCGGATTTGGTCCAGGGCACCCTGGACCTATTGATTCTGAAGATTCTCGCGCTTGAGCCGCTCAACGGCTACTCCGTGAGCCAGCGGCTGAAGCAGGTCTCCGGCGACGTGCTGCATGTCAGCGACGGGTCACTATATCCAGCCTTGCACAAGCTTGAGCAGGAAGGCTGGATCGCGGCCGAGTGGAGAGCCAGCGAGAAAAACCGCCGTGCCAAGTACTACTCGCTGACCCGCCTCGGCCGGAAGCAATTGGAGAATGAGGCCAGCAATTGGCGCCGCCTCTCGGTAGCAATTTCCAATGTAGTGAAGCTGAAGGAAGCCTGAGCACGTCGAATGCTCGGGAGGAGAACTTCATGCGGCCGGAACGCTGGATTTACACGCTGCCTCTGCGCCTACGATCGCTCTTCCGCCGCCCTCAGGTGGACGAGGATTTGGACGAGGAAATCCGCGACCACCTGGAGCGCAGGACGGAAGATTTTGTTTCCCAAGGCATGTCGCTGGAAGCGGCGCGCTATGCCGCGCGCAGGGAATTCGGCGGAGTCGAGCAGGTCAAGGAGAAGTGCCGTGATACGCGCAAAGTAAATTGGATTTACGATCTCGTACAGGACCACCGCTACGCGGTTCGGCAATTCCTCAAATCGCCCGGCTTTACCATCAGTGCGATTCTCTCGCTGACTCTGGGAATCGGCACGACGACGGCTTTCTTCAGTCTGGTTTATGCAGTGGTATTCGATCCCTTTCCTTACAAGGACGCAAACCGCATCGTGTACGTCCAATTGCAGGGCAAAGAGCCCGGCTATGGGCCGTTTCGCGCGAACGGCAGTCAATTTGAGGGCATTCGCAGCGCACCATCGGTCGAAGATGTTTTCTTTCAGACGCCTCCGGGAATCACGACTCTTACCGGCGAGAGTTCTCGAGTCATCGTCAAGGCCGATTCTTAGAGCTTATCCGTAAATAACAATTGTTTGCCGCCAACAAATCATGGCCGCGGCCAAGGCCAACAGCGCGACGTAGCCTTCCTTGGTCTTTTCAAAACTCACTAACAGCTTGCGAAAT
>JBEKLF010000264.1:0-11678 GCA_050010335.1 Terriglobia bacterium | reverse complement strand
CAACCGATCATAGGTTTTAGGATGCAACCGCAGCAGGCGAGGAAGCATGGCTACTCCTCCTGCGAGAAGTATGCCATACAGGGGCCGATTATGTCCCTTTAATTATGCGCGGATGTATAGTCAGAAGGAATACTGATAAGAGACTGAGAATTCTGAAAGGAGATAGCATTATGTTCAAGCGGATGATCCTGGTAATCTTCGTGGTATCCCTGGGACTTCTGTCGGCGCGAGCACAAGACAAACCGGCGCTCGTGGTTCATGCCTTCACTGTCGCTTCCGGCGTGAACTTCCCTTATGAAATGAATCAATTGCAAACCCAAGCGATCGAGGAGATCAAGGCTAAAGATGGGGAACAATTCAACGTGATTAGTGACGCCCCCCCAAATCAGGCCCGTGTCTATACTCTCGACGGCGAAATCCTCGAGTGGCACAAAGGTAACACGGCAGAACGGCTGGTCATTGCCATGGGTTCGGTGGCGGGACGTGAAAACGCGAAGATTCACTATTGGCTGACGGACAAAGACGGAAAAAAGGTCTTCGACCAAACGGACACGATCCGGCAACTCTTCATGCGCAACGGACACGAAAAATCCGTCGGGACACTCGCCCGACCATTCGCGGAAAAAGTTGCTGAGCGCTTGAAAGATACGAAGCTGGTAGCCGAAGGCGTCCCGGCACAGTAGTTGGGGGCGAGGTCGAAATAAAGAAGTACGCTGACCTGGAAGCTCCGTCTCATCGTTTCATGGCGTTCTTCAACGGACGAGTGTCCATTACGTACTTTTCTAACGGTTGTGCTTCGATCGCGGGGAACGCGGAAACTGCCGGAGCGTTACGGCCGACGACAACCCTGCGCCAGCCTGCCGCTTAGATCTAAGGATGGGGTTTATAGGTAAAATCCACGATGCCGTCGCGGTAGTCGATGCGGATCTCCAGCAAGCGGAGGGTCGTGAATCCCAGAACTCCGGAGACCTCCGTGCCAGTATTATCACTGAGGTGGGAGAGGTCGAAGGTGGTCACGTCCTGATTCTGCTAGGTAATTCTCCCAGAACTGAATCTGCTCTTCGCGGCTCAAGGAGTTGATCCAGTATTTTTGAATGTCAGGATCCGTGGGATCAAGTTCGTGCGCCTTATCGAGCATTTCCTTCGCTTGCTTGTAGAATGAGGTCGCGGTGCGCAGCCGTGACATTCCCCAATAAGCGCGGGCGCTCGGGTAACCTATGTTGATGACGTTGGCCCACTCCTGCGCGGCCTCATCAATCTTGCCTTGATGGAAATAGACTTCCCCCAGGGCGACGTGCACGGTCGGCGCATCCGTCGCGTTCACGCCTTTTGTGGCGATTCCATAGGCTTGCTCAACTTTCTTTTGCTTCAGGTACACGTGGGCGAGACCGACATATGCATCGGGAGATTTTGGGGTTTCTTCCAGAATCTCGCTATAGCTTTGGATGGCCGCATCATATTCACCCCGGCGGTAATGCTGGATCGCATCGCCTAAGACGCTGTGAACTGAACCAGTAACCGGTGAAACCTTGGGTGGAATAGACTTGGGCGGCGCAACCTGGGACGGCGAGGCAGGGCCGGGACTGGGCAAAGAAGATTCCTGGCCGCCGGCTGTCCCCTGTCCAAATAATGACGCTCCGAAAAATAGAATCAGAAAAATGCACTGATGGAGGGAACGTAACATGGATAAATACTCTCGAGGGTTATTCGGCGAACCGCAGCTCGCCTTCGCTCCGATGCATTCTACGTCGGGGGTGGAATCGCTGGCGCGCAAACCCAATGGGCTACGTGTCACGTTGTTTTGTCCCACTGTGCGGAGCTTCGTGTTTATGTGATCGAGGATCCGGAATGCAGGCCCGCGCGTGTGCCTCCTCATTTCCGGTTCAGCCTTCAGCTCTGCTAGAGCGAATTGAGGCGGGATGGCCTTCGGAACACGGTTGGCCCCTTATGCCAACCGCCAGCCTCACAGTAACCTAATCCAATTACTGATTCAATGCGGACGCGCAGTGTAACACTGCCGCAGAAGGTTCCAAGGTAGAGTCCATTCCACACGTCGGTTCCCATCACCTCGGATTATTACAGAAGTATTCTTCTCCTTGAACTTTTCCAACTCCTTCTCTACTATGTCGGAAGATAGAGTCAATCGTAAAGGGGGTCGAGGCCGCAGTGATATTCCCTGCAATTCGCCAAGGGTTTCAGTGCCGGCTGGCCCGCTGGACCCCAAGCAGTGCGCGTCCTTCTCGCTGGCTTCTGTTCTGCTTCCTATTTCTCATCCCCTTCGTTCTCGGATCGGCACAAGAAGAGAAGAAAGGCTGTGGTGAAGTGTTTGATCGCGAGGCCCTCCGCCGGGTAAGAACTGCGTGTGTGGACACGAGTTATCTGGAAGAGGCGGACGCTCTCGACATCAAAGACTTTGTGGCAAGGGAATACCAACCAGGTCAACTGCTGAGTCAGATACCCTGGAATCTTACAGACCAGTGTGCAGCGGCGGATGCCGTCATCAGAGTGTATTTCACCCAGAGCGAGCTTCTCACTAGAGAGGAGGGGAATCTCCTGCGTGGGGGAGTGCCCACGGTTACCTTTTCCGAGCAGGTGATCCAGGCCGTGTTGTTTATCTATGATCCAGCATCCGTAAGAGTGCTTTTTCGAACTGAAGGTCAAGACAAGGGAACAAAGCGGGCGGCACTGCTGAAAGATCCCTTTTCAAGATTGGTCAAGGATCTGAAACGTGCGAAGTTATTGACCGTACCGCCGGCGCCGCCGGGCCGATGAGCGATCGCATCGGATCAAAGTTCTAAGGTGCACAGATGCGGCTGATGGTGGCCACCACGAAAATCAGGGGTCTGGCGTCCATGCATTCCACGAATCGCGATGTGACTGCGGCCGGCGTCTTGATCGCATTCACAGCCGTGTTGGTATATTGCGGAGCGGGTCCCCGGGCTGGCTGGTCCACGCCACTACAGATTCTGGACACCAATGGGCAGGCTTATTACGAAAACGCTTACACTCTCATTGATCTGCCTTCGGGAGATTTGGTGCAGGCCCTGCCAGAACTGCTCGGACTGGAGCCTGCTGCCGATCAGCAACCAGTGCCTCGCATACTGAGCGAGGTGGGCAAGAGCGCCGAGGAGTCCTACCAGAAGTTTACCGAAATCATTGCGGACGAGCAGGTCACGCACGAGGAATTCGGTCCCGACTGTCACTTGGAAACCACCACTCGGCAGGAGTTCAGTTATTTGATAATACTCCACCACGAGGCCGGATTGGATCGAACCGACGAGTTCCGTACTGGTGTTGATGGCAAGCCGGATGAAGGCTCCGTGGCAGAAGCTCCTCTTACCGAAGGATTTGCGTCGCTGTGGGCGCTGTTCTATCCGGCGAGCCAGTCGGGTTCGAGGTTCCGTTATCTAGGCCAGCAGCGATCCGGTGAATCTGTATCGCAGCTCATCGGTTTCGCCCAAAGACCTGGCTGGTCCACCCTGAGAGGTAAAGTCAACTGCGGGAGCCGGTCTGTAGTAGTGATGTATCAAGGGGTGGCGTGGATCGATGCGGCCACTTACAAGATTTTGAAAATGCGGGTGGATTTATTGAAGCCTCGGCTCGATGTCAAACTCGAAATGCAGACCACCGAGATTCGATTTGGTGAAGTCCATATCTCGGACGCGGCTTCTTCTCCCCTATGGGTTCCCCTTCGGGTTACCGTGACTACCGCGTGGAATGGCCAGGTCTTTCATGACCAGCATCTCTACTCAAGCTATAGGCTCCCTGGTGCAAACACCAAGATCAAATCCGCGCCGGAAGAAACCAGCCCCCCACCCAAGACGAACTGAAACGCGGAGCTTTGTCGAATCAAGGCTTCGCCATCTTGTCCTCAACACTTCCACAAAATGAGAACCAACACTTCGGACGGGCGAGAGATAAATCGGTCGCCTGATAGCGCCGCGGGGTGGATTGACGATCGAGTCTTTCGAGGTCGCGGCCACGACCCCGGCTGATCGGGGCAGTCCGGCCGTGCCACGTCCCGCACGTGACACTTCCCCGCATCGGTTATCGGCTAAGCCACGGGAGAAGATGAACCAATTATCGAGAATTGCATAATATTGTTACACTGGGAGCGTGCGCGTAGCACTGCGTAACTGACAATTTTCCTGCGTTATGATGAAACCGAAGTGAGGAGGGGGCGGCGCACGCGGCGACTAACGGTTGCCGTTCTGGTACGTGGCAGCGCCGTGGCGGCCCAGAAACTACGAGCGAAAGGAACCGACATAGAGATGGACGTTTCGATACCGGAATGGACGGAAGCGATCCGAGCGCGGCTCGTCGCCCAGTGGGAGGCCTGGAAGAACCAGGATGCGGCATCCAATGATGCGATCATCGCCGATGACTTCAATTCGTTCTGGCCCGATGGCTCCCGCCACATAGGAAAGCCCACGGCGCAGCAGATGTCCGAGCAGCCCATTACTGGGTTCCAACTGTCACAATTGCGCGTCGTGCCGGTTGGAGCGGATGCGGCCCTCGTCACCTACTTCGCCGACGTCACAACCCCCGGCGACATCGCTCGGTTTCAGATGGCCGTGGGAGAGGTCTGGGTGAAGCGCAACGGCCAGTGGCTAATCCGCGGTTACTCAGGCACATTAATAAAGTAGACCGCCAGGACTGCGGCAGCCGCTTCGACGTCCCGCCCACCCTTAACCTGACAATGAAAATGGGACGGGCCCAATAGTAGGGTTTTCAGGTTCTTGCCAGCATTCAAGAGGAAGTAGCGCAGGGCTCGCTCTTCAGCCCTGCGGCTTTTCCAATGGTGTGAGCTTTTCCAACAGGGTGAGTTCTTTCCGGGTCGCGATGGAAGAGCCGCAGGGCCGGACCACAGGCCCGGCAATGCAAGATCGCAATTTGTTGTTTTCCCCGCAAACATTTTGCGCGCCTCGACCGACGGAGAAAAGCCGCGGACCTGCAAAACAGGTCCGCGCTACGCTTGCTTGTGCCTGCCCTTTCCGGCCGGGATTCAATCCCGGAATTTGAGGGCGCCCACAAGGGGTGCCCCTTCCTGGTTCGGCGGCAATGCGCGGCACAGACTCCGGCAGCGTGTCGTTTCATAAGCTGACGGAGATGCAAAACCAATTCACCGACATGAGTGCTTTAAGACATGCTAGACTTTGTGATGGGAGTCGGAAGGGGGGCAGTAATTATGCCGAACGTTCTGATCCACAAGGCCAGTGAACTTAAAGCTGAAACCCGCGTTGCTTTGGAAGCAGAGCTGGGGCGCTCGCTTCAAGACGATGAGAAGGTGAGTATCATGACGTTTGTACCCCACGCCGCCCCCACGGGTGAAGCTCGCACGGAAGCAGGGCGGAAGCTGCAAGACCACTTCAATCGGATTGACCAAAAAATGAAAGGCGCGCCGGAAAAGGAAGCGGAAGAGGCCCTCGGCGAAGCCCTCCGTAGCGTGCGCCCCGGATATCGTGAACGCGAGTGAGAATTGTTTCTGAGTATTTGGATTACCTGGCACGCGTTTCCACTCTGGTCCATCCCGTCTCCGTACCCGAAAAAAGGGATCAAGCTGACGAACCCGTGCTCGGCACAGCACTTGCAGGAAACGCGGATGTCATTTGTACCCGAGATGCTCATTTCTTCGCGGAAGAAGTGCAACATTTCTGCGCACCACGAGGCATTCAGATCCTGACCGATTTAGAATTGATTCGCTTGGTCCGACTGTAGCGGGTAGGCACGGTCATTGACGTTGTGACCGTGGGTTTTCCCTCGATGACGGACCCATGGTCAATTGCCAAGACGAATTGGCCGCGGCCACCTCCGCGTTGCACAATCTCAGGCGCCGTTCGAACGAGTGAATGCAATTACGAGATGCAGGGCTTGCCCTACCCGGCGTTCCGCATCGTGAATGCGGAACCAGGGGGCGGCGAGCCGCGTCCACCTACACCTTGCGCAACTCGATCACGAGGCGTAAGGCGTCGTTAACGGCTCTTCCACTGCGGAAGGCCTTGTGGACATCGGGGTCCAGGAGGACGAGGTTTGTGCCCGCGTGGTAGCGCTTCGCGTACTTGCCGCGCACGCCTCCCTTGAGCAATTGGCCGAGATCATATTCCGGTCGTAACTCGTCATTCATCTTATTCTTTGGCGGCTTTGTTGGCATCCCACTCGAACTCCACAGATCTATTGTAGCGAATTCATCCTGATTTTGCAGAATTCCCGCGACCGTGCGCTTTTCCTCGGGATGGCGAACCCACGGTCAATTCCCAAGACGAATTGACCGTGGTCACCTCTGACTAACACAACCGCAGGCGCCGTTTGACCGGGTGAAGGCAATTACGAGATGTAGGCGTAGGGCTTGCCCTACCCGGCGGTCCGCAGGGTGAATGCGGAACCAGGGGGCGGCAAGCTGTCCGCCTACACCTTGCGGAACTCGTCGGTCATCCTATTCTTCTGTGATTTCATAGGTCCATCCCGGTGCGGTTCAAACCGCGGGTTGTGCGGCAAGGCCGTGTGCCCTCGGCAGGTCTGGCACATAGCGTTTAACCTTGATTTTCCCCTCCCTCTCGCGAGCCTCGGCAATCTCGAAGGCGGTCTGCATCCGCAGCAACGTGTCCATTCTGACGCCAAAAGCCTTCTCGACCCGCAGGGCCATTTCAGGCGAGAGGCCAGCACGGCCGTTGAGAAGGGCAGAGAGCGCGGGCCGGGTCACGCCTAGCACTTTGGCAGCTTTCGTAACCGAGAGACCAAGAGGGTCGATGACTTCCATCCTGATGAATTGCCCCGGATGGGCGGGACGTGCGATTCGCATCATGGCCTTGACTTCCCTTCAATGGTAATCCTCGTAATCGAGGTCGAAAATCTCACCTTCCGCCAGGTCGATTTTGAACGTGATCCGCCAATTGCGGGTGACGGCAAGGCTCCAAGTTCCCTTTCGGTCTCCCGTGAGCTGATGCGCTTTCCAGCTCGGCACGTCGCGGAGTTCCTGGGCGTCTTCCATTGCCAGCAAGAACGTCAGAATGTTCCGGACCTTCTCCACCACCGCCGGAGCCAATCCGGAAGAATCATTCCGTTGAATGAAGCGTCGCAGTCCCCGATGAACCATGTTTCGGATCTTCATTGAGTTAGACTACACGAGAACACGTAGCGTGTAAAGATACGCTTTACAGTGGATGGCCGTGGCCAGCCTTCTCCTGACTGTGGGCATTTCCAGCGATGGCGAACCCACGGTCAATTCCCAGGGCGAATTGGCCTTTGCCGCCTCCGGGTCACACAACCTCAGGCGCTGTTCGAACGCGTGAAGGCATTTACGAGATGTAGGTGGTAGGGCTTGCCCTACCCCTCGAGTTTGTACATTTCCTGCGGAGAGGACCCTCGCTGCCTCCTTGTGCACCGCCAAGAGTGGCTGTGCTCCAGTGGCACAGGCACTCCTGCCCGTGCCTGTTTGCTTGATCAGAAAATGTAGAAACTCCGCGCCAAGCCGGAGCGCCACTCGACAACAACATCTGCGAAAGGGCCTTAAAGAAGGCGATTCGCCATCGCAAGAATTCGCTATTCTATAAGACCGAGAACGGTGCGGAAGTGGGCGACCTTTACATGAGCCTCATTCATACCTGCGAATTAAACGACGCCAATCCCTTCGAGTACGTCACGGCGTTGCAGAAACACGCGGCTGAGCTGGCCCAGAATCCGGCAGCGTGGATGCCCTGGAACTACCGGGAGACCCTGCAGCAGGCCGGAACAAGTCCGCATCCCTCGTAGGATCCCCTTTGAAGTAGAATGTCTCTCGCCTGGCCGGATAGGATAGTTTTCGGACATACTGTATCGCATGCCCAAAACCCAGAAAAAGCCACGATTCCGCCCCCGCCCGCAAGGGGGTTTTTGGACAGAAGGGGAAACCCCCTCGCGTCGGGCTTTATGCCCGCGTCTCGACTCATGACCAGCAAACGCTTCCGATGCAACTATCGGCGATGCGGAGCTATGCCAGGAAGAGAGGCTGGACCGTCGCCGTCGAAGTTAAAGACGTGGGCTCTGGGGCGACAACCCGCCCTGTGCGAGAAAAGCTGATCGAAACGGCCAGGCGGCGAGAGATTGATTCAGTCATCGTCTGGCGGCTTGATCGCTGGGGACGGTCGCTCGTAGACCTGGTTAACACGCTGGAAAGTGTTCGGCTTCGTCAAGAGAAACTTGTCCGGAGCGCAGCGGAGGCAGAGCGCCGCTAGCGGAGAAAGGGGTGCGGGGAAAGGGGCGGCAGCCCTTGTCCCCGCCTCAACGCTGAAGCGGCCGGAGCGCGTAGCGCTCTGAATCGCACCCGCCAAAAACGCATCAGACGGTGCATCCCGCACGCCGACTGAAACCGTTGCTTGGCCCCCCTGCCTGAATATACCTTGACACGTATATGCTCTGTGGAGTATATTAAGAGAGTGGAATCTGTGTTCGAAATCATTGCGGAGCCGAACCGCCGCGCGATATTGAGCCTCCTGGTCTCGTCACAACAGTCGGTTGGAGAGATCGAGCGTCAACTTCGTATGCCGCAGCCGACCGTGTCAAAGCATCTGCGAGTGCTGCGAGAGGCCGGTTTCGTAGAATCCATGGTGGACGCACAGCGCCGTCTCTACCGGCTGAAACCTGAACCACTTCAGGTGGTGGAGGCCTGGCTGGCTCCGTTCCGCCGGTTCTGGTCCGCTCACGTGGATGCTCTCGAACGCCACCTCGACCGCATGGATCAATCAACACTAACGAAAAGGAAGACAAGGAGAAGAAGGTGACCGATCGCGATCAGTACACACCGGGTCCGGCCAGCGGCGCGGAGGTGCGGAAGGACGGAGAAAAGTGGACGCTCATCCTCGTCAGAGAACTGCGCCACTCGCCGGAAAAAGTCTGGCAGGCGCTAACCGACCCGGCGCATCTGCGCGAGTGGGCGCCCTTTCAAGCCGATGGGAGCCTGGGTACGGTTGGAACCAGGGTGAAGCTCACCACGGTGGGAGCGCCCACGCCGCACGTTACCGAAACAACAGTGACGCGAGCCGACGCTCCCAAGGTGCTTGAGTACAACTGGGGTGGCAACGATATCCGGTGGGAACTCGAAGCCTTTGGTGGCGGCACGCGCCTGACGCTGTGGACCAACATCGCTCGCCGCTTCATCTCCATGGGTGCTGCCGGGTGGCACATTTGTTTCGATGTTTTGGATCGCCTTCTCAGCGGAACTCCCATCGGCCGCATCGTTGGTGGTGAGGCGATGAAGTTCGGCTGGCAGCGATTGAACGCCGAGTACGCAAAGCAGTTCGGTGTTGAGCCCCCCGGTTGGCCACCCAACGCCCCGAAACGTTGAAGTAGGCGGGCCCGATCCGCTTCGGGCTCGTCTTCAGAGGAGGTCCCATTGAACTGGAACAAATGGGTTCGGCAGACCCACCGCTGGCTGTCCATTGCCTTTACGGTGGCCGTCATCGTCAACAGCGTCGCGGTGGCACAGAAGAAGTATACCTCTAGGGTGGGCCTCTTGGCGCTGCTCCCGCTCGCCTTGCTCCTGTTCACCGGTCTGTACTTGTTCGTGCTGCCATATGCCACCAAGTGGGGCAGTGGGCGACGCACCGACTGAACGGGCGGCCGGCCGCACGACGATGGCCCGGAGGCATGGGGCTGGGCGGCGGCCACCGGCGTGCTCTGGGGGCTCTCGTACTTCTTCTGGCGGGGGAAAGGGGTTCAAGTACCCTTTCTCTCTTTCGGCGGGATGGCATTCTCCCGTTCTTATGCCGCCCTTATATGTCCAGAGCGATTCTTAATGCGTGCGAGAGGCGCGAGAGCTTCTCGGGCGAGAGGCTACCGACGAAGTCGGTAAGCCTGCTCTTGGGGATGCTGACCAGGCCGTCGCAGCCAATCCAGCTCGGATGTTTCAATCCATCTTCCGGCCTTACGGAGACCTCCGTTTCGAGTCCGTGACCCCGTGTGAACACCGGAGCGCAGACGACCGTGGGGAAACGGGAATCAACAAGGGTCTGGCGGCTGACCACGGTCATCACCCGTTGTTTCTTGGGGTCTCCGCCTCCGGGATGGCGCAGCCGATACAGATCTCCGCGCTTCATCGCTCCTCCCCGAGGTGGTCGAGCGACTGGTAGGCGAGCACATCTTGCATCTCGGCGTTCAGCTCGTCGGCAAAGCGGTTGATTTTCTCCGCGTCGCGAGCGTTGGCGGCGGCGCGTTCGCGGTGGGAGAGATACCCGCGCAGCACATCGTCAACCACCGCCGACCGAGAACGCTTTTTCCCCGCCACGCGGTCGATGCCTCTAACGACTTCGCGGGATAGGGTGAGTGAGGTTTTCATTTTCGTTTTCATACTACCATGATACTACCTTTGAGGCCGAAAGGGGACAGACACCACGTTTCCGGTTTTTCTGCGGGCGACGCGCTTCAATTTTTCACAAGTGTGAACTTATTGTCGCAGGCACATCCCGGAACCCGCCGGCGGTTTCCGCGTTGACAGCAACGCCTGCGCGCATTACTCTGGGGCTATGGAAGTTCAGCTTACGCCGGACCAGGAAGCTTTCATCCGCCAAGCTGTGGCGAGCGGCCGTTATCCCAGCGCGGAAGCCGCGGTGCGTGACGCCATGGCCCGCTGGGAGGAACGCGAGCGGGCGCGGGTGGAGTTGCTGGCGACCCTCGACGCCGCGCAGGCCGATCTGGACGCCGGACGCTACACCGACTACACGGACGCCACCTTGCCCCGGCTGGCAGAGGAACTGAAGCGCGAGGCGCGAGACCTGCGCCGGCGCCAGCAGGCATAATGGCCACCTATCGCCTCACCCGGCACGCCCGGCGTGACCTGCTCGAAATCTGGCAGCGGATCGCGGAAGATGACGAGTCGGCGGCGGACCGGTTCATTGACCTGCTTATCCACCACTTCCAAATACTGGGAGAAAACCCTCGAGCGGGCCGCCGCCGCGACGAGTTGCGGCCGTCCTACCGCAGCTTTCCCACCGGCGAATACCTCATCTTTTATCGCATCACGGAACCGGGGGTGTGCGTCATGCGCGTGGTACACGGCCGCCGCGATCTTGAGGCGTTGTTCCACCCTTAGAACCTTCGCGCGGTTTTTGCCGCATCGGTATCAGACGGAACGGATGTCGCCGCCCGGTCGTGGGGGAGTCCGTAGCGCGGACCGCCGCCTTTGCGGTCCGCGTCTCTTCCTCATCCTGAAGGGGAGTCGTGGTGGTGGTTCTCAAAGTCGAGTCCGGGGGTCGGCGGGGATTCTCACGCGGTCGATGGTCAAGCCGCAGCAGTGTCGTTGTTCCTCGGGGCGCATGCCGGCATATTCGTTAAAGCTCGACCATCGTCAACCTTGTACGCGGAGGAAGCAGGCGCACGGTGATGAAGAAATATCGGGGAAAAGGACGCCGCAACTTTGACACGGCGCTACACGACAACAGTTTGTAACACCATGGCGAGAAAAGACGCGGACCGCAAAGGCGGCGGTCCGCGCTACGAACTTGACGTTCAGACCCTTGCTGTATATCATGGTATATATCCTCGGAGAGAAGGGATCGATCGTGCGACAAAAAGCTAAAGTTTTTACCAATGGCCGCAGCCAGGCGGTGCGCCTGCCGGCCGCGTTTCGCTTCGACACCAAGGAAGTTTTCATCGACCGTAACCCGCGCACCGGAGACGTGATTCTGTCCCGCAAGCCTGCGAACTGG
>JBEKLF010000263.1:0-11707 GCA_050010335.1 Terriglobia bacterium | reverse complement strand
CGCCACACCCAAAGAGATGTTAAGAATGAAGGAACCTCCGGGGATGAATATGAAAACAAAGGAAAGACGACAAAATGTCTAGCGACAAATTCGGCTTCTCACACCAAAATGCACCAATCTCATGCTAATCGAGACCAATCTGTTGGGCTTCTTGGCAGAACATACATAGGTTTCTTGATAAAAGAGGACGATAGATGGTATACGGTAGACGGCAGACGGGGGGAGGGCGGTAGATTTGCGATTGCTGATCGCCGATTTGAGGAGTGCCCTACGCAAAGCGACTATATTTATGAAAATACAGCTAGTTAGTAGAAATTTTGGAGATCCGAAGGAAAGAGCCAAGTTTTTGAAAATAGAGAAGTTAGACCGGTCGAGAGTGTGGCTGTGGATACAAAAAGATGTTAAAAATGAAGGATGATCCGACTATATGCGTGAAACCACAGGGGCGTTGGACAAAACGTCATTCGAGAAATACGGCTTTTTTACACGAATATGCACGAATTGAGGCGTAATCGACCAAAATCGATTGGCCTAGTTGGCGGTAATGTACAAGTCACGCGATAAAAGAGGACGGTTGACGGCAGACAGTGGACGGTAGACGGGGGAGAGCGACGGGTGTCAGATGCCAAGTGCCGGGTGTCCGGATCGACGATGGATGAAGTCGGACCCAAAGTCAGCTCTCGGCTCATTGGCCCATCGATCCATCGGAGGAGCACGGAATTGGTTTTAGATGACCCGATGATCCGATGGTCCGATGGCAAGATCGCCGCGGCTCTCCACGATGTACTAGAAACTAAAGGTGGTTAGCGTTTAGCGCCAGAATGTCTTGATGCTTATCTCATTCAATTGCAAAGGGTTAGCTTGAAGCTAGGGAGGCGGGGCGAAAAAAGAAACCCGGCTCTCCACGATGTGCTAGAAACAAAATGGGTTAGCAATGAATGACAAAAATCTCGCAAAAATCTATGTTATTGAAAATAAGCAAGTTATTCGATGATCGGCGGCCGGGTATTGAAAATAAAAAGGTGTAAAAATGGGGGTAGACGGCCTTAAGTTATTGAAAACACATGTAGAAAGAGTGCCCGTTTTCCGCCTCTCCGCGATGTTGATGAAAAGAAAGAGAGTTAGCAAAAAACCGTGGCGAGTGCCAACAAGGAAAGTCCGGGGTCCGGAGTCCGAAGTCCGACGTCTCAACGGACGAGAAAGCGCCAAGGTGGAAGGTCGTGGGGCGTGTTGGGCCGACGACCAACTCCCCGCGTGACACACTCCCCCACTTCGGCTATCGGCAGGATCAGGCAAGGGGATGAGAAAACGCAATCCCGCCACCGGAGGTGCTGCGGTCCACGCGCACTTTATCCGGCCGCGCACACTCCCCCGTTTCGGCTATCGGCAGGGTCAGGTGAGAAGATGAACTGATTTGCTGACTTCGAAAACCGCAAATCTCAAATCGCAAATCGCAGATCATCCACTGGGCCGATGAGCTAATGATCCGATGACCCGATCGGCCAATGATCCGATGGCCACGCGGTTCGGTCACCTGATCGCTCGGGATCATGGAATTGCACGACTTGATTTGCGGGTAAGGAAATGTTGCGTCGCGTAGGATGCGGCCACTATAATCGTTGTCGGACACTTCTATTGCAGGACCCCATCGAAGAATGATTCGTCACCGTCGAAAAGTAATTTATCTGCTGGGCTTCATGGGAAGCGGGAAGTCCACGGTAGGCAAGTTGTTGGCAGGGGTGCTCGGCTGGCCGTTTATCGACCTCGACACGATCATCGAAGCCGGGCAGGGGTTGAGCATTCGGGAGATTTTCGAAAACTCCGGCGAGCCCTTCTTTCGCCAAATTGAGCGCGCCGCGCTCGTGGAGGCTTCCAAAGCCGAGCCGGCGGTCATCGCCCTGGGCGGCGGGACGTTTGCCCAGCCTCCCAATGTGGATTTGATTCGTGAATCGGGGGGCACGACGGTTTGGCTCGATTGCCCGCCGGAAATCCTTCGCGTGCGCTGCCAGGGCTTGGAGAACCGACCGCTCTTTCGCGATGAACAGTCCTTTACAAATCTCTATATGGAACGATTACCCTATTATCGCCTAGCAGAGTTTCGCATCTCGACGGAAAGTCATAAGCCGGACGAGGTCGTCGAGCAAATCTTGAGTTTGCGGGTCTTCTGACCTAAAAGGAGCCGGCACTGGCACCAAACAATCGATGGGTATTACTAACAGCAGTTGCCGTGCTGCTGATCGGCGTCCCGGCCTCGGGGCTGCTCGCAGGTCAAGCCCCTGGCGCCTCGCCTCCTGACCTGGACGATCGTGGCACTTTCGAAATCTTTGCCGGCGGGAAAAGCATTGGGACCGAAACGTTTGAGATTCGCCTCCGCGGGGAGCAGATTGAGGCCCAAGGAAATGTTCACCTGCAAATGCAGCAGAACGGCAAAAGGATTGAGGTCCGAACCAGTTCGAGCCTGCTGCTGGACCCTCACCTCGATCCCCTTTCCTACACCTGGAACCAGAAGGGAACGCAATCCTCACAACTCAGCATCGACTTCCGCACCCAACCGGCCCACGTGCGCTATAAAACCGTGACCGGGCAAGACGACCGGCGCGACTTCCATCTGGATAAAGATGTCGTGGTGCTTGACGATAATGCCCTTCACCAATACCAACTCGCTGCCGCCCGCTACGATGCTGCGAAGGGCGGGACCCAAACATTTCGCGCCTTCATTCCGCAGGAAGGGCTGCCGGGTGCGATCACGCTCAATTCCCTAGGTTCCGAGCCCGTTCTGGTCGAGGGGAAAAAACTGACGCTCCGGCACTTCCTTCTCACCACGGAACTGGCGCAAATCAACCTTTGGGTTGACGATCGGGGCCATCTCCAGATGGTGTCCGCGCCCGACTCCCAGTTTCAGGCCATGCGAAAGAAGTGATTTAGACTATGGACAACATTCTCATAACCGGCGGCGCCGGATTTATTGGATCGCACCTGGCCGAGCGGCTGCTGCGGGAAGGCAAGCGCCTCGCGATCGTCGATAACCTGGATGATTATTATCCGGCGGAAATGAAGCGCGCCAACCTGGACGAAATCAAGGCGGCCGGAGAGTTTCAATTCTTCCCCACCGATATTCGCGACGGCGAAGACCTTCGCCGCGTGTTTGCCACCTTCAAACCCGATGCCGTCATTCACCTAGCTGCCCGACCGGGCGTGCGGCTGTCATTCGCGCAGCCGGAGGCGTATACCTCCATCAACGTGCTGGGGACCACCGAGGTGCTCGAAATCAGCCGCCAAAGCGGCGTGCGGCGCCTCGTGTTTGCCTCCTCCAGCTCAGTCTATGGACATTCCAGCCGCGCGCCATTCCGTGAGGACGCGCCCATTTCGCATCCCCTTTCCGTATACGCTGCAACCAAGGTTGCAGGCGAAGCTATAGCCTTTACCTATTCGCATGCCTACGCCCTTTCCGTGGTTTGCTTGCGCCTTTTCACCGTCTATGGCCCACGCCAAAGGCCCGACCTCGCCATCCGCAAGTTTGCCGGCATGATCATGGAAGGGAAAGATGTACCGCTCTACGGCGACGGCAGTCTGGAACGGGATTATACCTATATCGACGACACCGTCGACGGGATCGTTCGAGCCCTCAACGCCACGGGGGAATTCGATGTTTACAATATCGGAAACTCACACCCCGTGCGTATTGACGAGATGGTGGATACCTTGGGACGTGCATTGCACAAGCCTGTCCGCCGGAGGTTTATCCCCACCCCCGCCGGTGAAATGATCCTCACCCATGCTGACCTCACGAAGGTCAACGAGGTCCTCGGATACTCGCCCAAAGTAAGTTTTGAACAGGGAATTCGCCGATTTGCTGAGTGGCTGAAATCCCGCGAAAAACAGGGATAGGAGTGGCGACTGGTGAACCACCCCAAATGGGCGATCAAATCCCTCCTAACGGCCGGAAGTCTCCACCGCTATTGCTGTGACCCAGGTGTTGCCCCCGCGTGCGGGGCCCAGAATACCTATAGAGGGGGGTTGGTGCTAAGGAAGGGGGGATTATTTATGCCCGAAAATGCGACGAGCAGCATCCGCAACCGAATCGGATGCCGCTCGTCGATGAACCTATTCCTCGCCAGATCCTAGCCACCGGAACCAGTGCCCGTACCACTATAGGTCGGGCATTGCGACCCACCGTACATTGCGTTGACGCTGTTGGTGTTGCTTGTCTGGAGTAAGTCATTCGCGCAAGCCGCCAAGAATGCCGCTTGCTGTGCTGCCGCCTCCGCTGCCGCTGCCGTCGCATTGGCTGCGTTGGCAGCCGAGGTTGCCGCGTTAGCAGCCGCGATGGCTGCCTGTGCGTTTGTGTTTGCGTCGCCAGAACGGCTCATGGCGATGCCCGCCAGAACTGCAGCCGCGCCGCCTGCGCCCACCGCCGCAACTTCAAGAGCAGTACTGCCGCCGCCGCCACAGCACGCGCTCTTGTTGTTGTCTGCGGTCTTGGGTGCGATCACAATCGACTGCCCTTTGGTGACATTCTTCGTGGCACCATGATCGTCAACTCGCAGCGTGCCTTCCTTGGCAGTAACAACCACGGAGCCATTCAACATGGCAACCTCGCCAAGAGTCTTAAAGCCCGCCGTAGGGGTAATGGAAACCTCTCCCGCCTTCACTCGCAGGGGAGTTCCCTCGTTGGGATGGAGCATGGAAACGTTGCCTTGGCTGAGTACGACAGTCACTTCGTTCGAATCCCGCAAGAAGGAAGCGACCGTGTCGCGACCGAAGATCACGCGGCTGTTGTTGCCAACCGCGATTACGGCGACGCCATCTCTTACTTGAAGGCTGTCTCCGCTAAAAATCGTTGTGTTAGGTAATAGCGACTGACCGCCTACGCTTGCATTCATGCTGCCAGCCACCGAGCCAATCACCGCGGAGCCAGCTAGTGCCGGTACCGTTGCGACCGCCCCCATCAGGAGCGCAAAGAGAGTCAGGCGTAGCGCTGTAGTCTTCATCGTCATCGGGGAAAACTCCTTTTCCGGTATCGGAAGCTCTTTCCACTCCCAACCCAGCGTGCAGTTTGTTTTGGAACCAACCCGCTTCGGTAGGTAAAGTATAGCCTGTGGGAGTTTTTGTCAAGTCTTTTTTCAGAGGAGTCTAACTTTTCTTACAATCTTCTACGACCTGATTCGAACCCGCCGCGCCAAATAACGTATCGCCCTAACCCATTATAAACAAGTATATTACAGGGTTATTACGGAAATGCCGGGTTCCCAAGGGTAAGATCCGGGGTATACACCACCCCCAAATAGTCATCGTTTTCATACATTATTATCCTTAGTACTTTAGTACTATGGGCACTAAGTTTGCCAATTCAGCTTCTCCAGGATTCGCGCCTTTATGGTTTGATCTCGAAGGACCACGATTCTCTTGGGGAGGGGCGGCGAGATCCCTCAGCTCTCTTGACAATATGTCATGAACAGAAAAGATTCGCACCGAATCTACCCTTAAACACAATGTGTTCGGATTCAGAGCGCGCGCGTGGGGGATGTTCTGAAAGCGACCTTGAGTCAACTTCGGTGTCGCTTTGACTGTCCGCTCACCTCAATTAATGAAATGAAGAGGTCCCAAGGTTATCAGTATTCTCAGGACAGAGAAAAGGGGCTTTACTCCGGCGCGGCAAAAGGCCAAAATGAAAAATCAATGAAATCCTGGCTTGACTCCTTTCCTTCCCCCAGCCGAACCGCTCGCCGCCTTCTGGTCGGGATGGCGGTGGCTGCGCTCCTTTGCATTTACGCGGTGGAGGTCACGAGTTCCTCCCGTGATCTTTCCGCCATTTGGGACGAGCCCACTCACATCCTGGCCGGTTACCGCTATTGGCAGGCAGGTGATTGCGGCCTCAATCCTGAGCACCCCCCCCTGGCGAAAATGGTGGGGACGTTTCCGCTACTGTTCATGAACTTAAAAGCTCCGCGTGTGTGGCGCGACGATTCCAAACCCGTTGTCGTTATTCAGGGCCGGGCATTTGTCTACGGGAACGACGCGGACGCCCTTCTGTTTCGGGCTCGTTTGGCCGAGGCCGTTGTGGGCTTGCTCTGCGTACTGGTCTTGTTTGAGGCCGGGTATCAAATGTTCGGCGCAGGAGTTGCCTGGATCGCCGCCGTGCTTGCGGTTTTTGAACCGAATCTGTTGGCTCATTCCACGGTGGTCGGCACGGACTTCGCTTTCGCTTGCTTTAATCTGGCGGCAGTTTACGCTCTCTGGCGGGTGGCTGAGCGACCCACCCTACTCCGCCTGAGCGGATGTGGTGTGATGACCGGATTGGCGCTTGCCTCCAAGCATTCCGCCATCCTCTTGCTTCCCACGCTGGCCATGCTGGCCGCGGTGGAAGTGGCCTGCCGGGTCAAAGGCGCTACGCCCGAGGAATCCGCCCGTCGGCAGGTCCTCATGCGCGAAGTTCGCATCTGGATCGGTAGACTGGCGGTCATCTATGGGCTTGCCCTGGTGGTCCTTTGGAGCTTCTATGCATTTCGCTATCATGCTCGTCCTGACGGCTTGCCGCTTTGGCAGAGCATCCCCAATTACGCCGCGCTCTTGAAGGGACACATCGCGCCCTGGCTGATCACCACAGCGGCGCGATTCAAGCTGCTCCCGGAGTCCTATCTGTTTGGCCTCATCGATGTCCTAATGGTCACAGCAGGGCCGCGCCTGTCCTTTGTTCTGGGCCACCTTTACCCGCACGCCGTCTGGTATTACTTTCCTGTCGCCTTCGTGATCAAATCCACCCTTGGTTTTCTGGCGCTGTTGATTCTGTCAGTGGCCGCCATCAAGATTTGGGCGGGAGAATGTTACCGCAAGGCAGCCTATCTCCTGATTCCGCCCGCGATTTTCATGGGCGTCGCCCTCATGGCGGGCACCAATATGGGCATTCGGCACGTGCTGCCGATTTACCCATTCCTGATCCTAGCCGCCGCCGCGGGAGCCTGGGCCCTGGCCGCGCGACATCAGGCCTGGGCAACGGTCGTTGCGGCGCTCGTGATATTCCACGCGGTCTCCTCGCTCCATACCCTCCCCGACTATCTCGCTTATTCCAATGAACTTTTTGGGGGGACCTCGAAAACTTATCGGACCCTTTCTGATTCCAATGCCGATTGGGGGCAGGGGTTGCGCGAGGCCGGCAAGTATCTGGCGCGCCGTAACATCAGGGATTGCTGGCTGGCCTACTTCGGCACCGCTGACCCCGCCTACTATCATCTTCCCTGTAAGCCGCTGCCTGATCCCTACCTGCGGTGGTGGAATGACCCTATACCTATCCCACCGGAGACATACCACGGCGTCGTCCTCATTAACGCGACGGAAATGGCCGCTCCGTACTGGGGTTCGGAAGCTCTAAATCCTTACATCCACTTTTTGCATGTGAAACCCGTAGCGAATATCGGCGGCTCGATTCTGGTGTTCGAGGGAGATGTCGACTTGCGTCGGCCTTCGGCCCTGGGCCACATGTACAAAGCCTGGGATTTGATTACCGCCAAAAACCAGGAGGCGGCCATCCAGGAAGCGCTTAAAGCGGAGGATATTTTCCCCACCCATCCGGGCCCACCCTTCATCATTGGCTACATCCTTGCCCAGGCCAAACGAACGGAAGCGGCCCGAATCCAGTTCGAAACGTCGCTCAAACTCGCCGAGGGCGCTGACCCCGCGTTTCAGTCCCTGTGGGTGATGGCCAGCAAGGCACAACTCGCGATTTTGCCTTGACCGGCTCCATCCCCTGGTGATCGGCTTATCGGTTCATCGAGCCATTGAGACTTCCATAAGCGCCACGGACGCTTTTTCACGCCGTGTTGATTCTAAAGGAGTCATCAGGATGGACCTTCATCTTCTCATGTTTTCTGTTGTACCGAACAGATTAGAACTAGAAGGGAATAAGTCTATGGTCGGGGACGGGTCGGTAGGGGGGGAGATTCCGGTTCCGCTGGAGACACGTCGGCGGAGGCGCCGAACATCAGTGTGGCGTTCGGCGCGGGGGCGGCCGGTTCAGCCTTGGGAGCCTCGGCTAGCTTAGTTGCTGACGAGGTAGTTGGAGCCGCCGGTGGCGTGGGTTTGATGGCCGTTGCGGGAGGCGCGGCGGGCGAAGCCGGTCCCGACGGCCGGACTGTCTGAAGGCTGCGGCGCAGTTCCTCCGCCCAGAGCATCGACGTTGCGGCCGGACTTGCAGGCGTGGTCTGCGATGGGGCGGGCGCCGGTCGTGCCGCAAGGGCAGCCGCTTCCGCCTTCCATTGATTCAACTTCTGGAACTTCGCCTTCACCTCTTCGCTGGCATTCGGGTTGGCTTGCTGCAATTCCGCCAGGATGCGCCCGGCTTCGTCGAACTTGTTCGCGGCAAGGAGACTCTCCGCCTGGATCAATCCCGCTTTCAGGCGTTGCTGCCGATCTCGCTCCTGGCGATCCAACTTAACTTGGGCCAGCAGGGTGGTAGCCTGAGGGTTGGCCGGGTCCAGTTGCAGGGCTCTCTGGAACTCCTGTTCCGCAACCTCGGGGGATCCCTGACGCATGGCGCGCTGTCCCGAGCTGACCGCTTCACGGACCTGCCGCAGGCGGTCGCGCTCCTTGACGGCCTGCACCTTGAGATCCTGCACCCGCGCGTCGCTGGGATCCAGTTCTTGTGCCTCATTGAGCAGCCGGACGGCCTCACCAAACTCACCTTGGCTATAGGCCTGTTGGCTTTCTGCCAGCAGCCGGGCCATCTTGAGCTGGCGTTCAAGCACCAGCAGCTTCTGGCCAATCGGGGTGGATACCGGGTATTCATTTTGCATTTCCAGAAGGGCGATTTCCGCCTCGTCGAAATTCCCCGCGGAAACCATATCGTCGTACCGCTGGAACGTTGCGCGCAACCACGCTTCCGGGTTGTGCGCGGGTTGGACCTGACGCACCTGCGCGGCCATGGTGGTCGCCTGGTCATGGGTCGGATCGAGTTGAAACGCCCTCTGAAACTCCAAGTCCGCCGCGCTCTCATCGCCTTGGCGCAGGGCCTGCTGGCCGGCGTTCAAGGCCCCGCGGACTTCCCGCAGCCGGTCGCGCTCCTCAATTGCCCGATCTTTCAGGTCACGGACGTCTTTATCGTGTGGATCCAGCCTCAGCGCTTCGGTGAACACCCGAACGGCTTCCCCAAATTCGCCCTGTTGAGAGGCTTGCTGGCCTTCCTGCACGAGTTGCCGCACGCGGACGAGCGGGCGCAGGATTTGCAGCTTCAAGCGGATGTCATCTGAGTCGGGAAAGTCTTTTTGCAGTTCCAGCAGTTGGCTTTGCGCCTCTTCGTAATTCCCCGAATAAACCAGATTATCCGCTTGCCACAACGCTTCCTTCAGCCGGAAATCCCGCTCGCGCGCATGCCGGTCCTGCTGGATCTGGTCCAGAAGTGCGGAGGCCTGGGAATTGTTTTGGTCGAGTTGAAGAGCCCGGTTCAACACTTGTTCCGCCCCGGTCAGATCGCCTTGCATCATAGCTCTCTGGCCCGAACTCAGAGCCTCCCGCAGCTCTCGGTGGCGGTTTTGCTCAGCAACGGCCTTCTGCATAAGATTGCGCGCCTGGGTGTCAGCGGGACTCAATCCCTGAGCTTCGGCCAGAATCCGGAGGCATTCAGAAAGATCCCCGCGGCTGAAGGCCTGCTCCGCTTCGGTCACCAATCGCCTGACCTTGGCGTCGGGCGCGAGCCGATGGATTGCCTGAGAAATCTCCGTATGCAGGCGCTTCGCCTCGCCATGGGTATTGTCAAGGATCAGGGCCGCCCGCACCTTATCCTTTGCCGCGTCGAAATCGCCCTTATCCCGCAGATCCCGCGCTTCCACAATCAGGTCGCCAATAAAACTCTGTTGCAGGCCGCGGGCGATAGGAAGTAGATCCTCCAGCATTTCATCCAGCGACTGATAGCGTTCGTCGATGTTCTTTCTCACTCCCTTGCCTATCACTGCATCGAGACTGACTGGCACTCCCGGGCAGCAACGGCTGAGCGGTTCGGGTTCCCGGGTCAAGATTTTCCCAATCACGGCGGCGACGTTGGACCCATCGAAGGCCCTCTTGTAGGCAATAAACTCATACACAACGCAGGTCACCGACCAGAGGTCAGACCGGCTATCGACGTGCCCGTCATTGATCTGCTCCGGCGAGGCATAGTGAATGGTGCCCAGGAACGTCCCGGTTTTGGTGATGTTGGCGGAATCCAAATGCACGATGCCGAAATCCACCACTTTCACATTGCCGTCACTGGTCACCAGAATATTCGCGGGCTTCACATCGCGATGAACAAAACCGTACTTGTGCGCGTGGGCGAGGCCCTCGCAGAACTGCTGCACGAGTTTCAGTTTGGCGGCAAGGGGAATCGGGGCGCGCCGGGTGATGATGCTCTGAAGGCTTTCGCCCTCGACGAATTCCATGGCGATGTAGGGGAGCCCGTCTGCCTCCCCCAAATCGTAAATCGTCACGATGTTCGGGTGCTGGAGCGTCCCGGCGGACTGCGCCTCTCGCTTAAACCGCTCCAGAATTTCCTTATCGGAGACCAGCTCCGGAGTGATTGTCTTGAGCGCCACCAAGCGTCCGATGAACGGATCCCGAGCCTTGTAGACAACTCCCATGCCCCCCTGGCCAAGTTCAGCAAGGATCTCGTACTTGCCGATTTTTTGCCCAACTTTTTGGCCCATCAGCTTGTGCTCTCAACCGGGCAGATCGCTGCCAGGATCACCGTGATATTATCCGGCCCGCCGCATTCATTGGCGCGCGCAACCAACTTCGCGGCCTTCCCGGGAATTCCCATTTCCGACTCTAAAGTCTCGACGATTTCTTCGGGTGAAACAACTTTGTACAGTCCGTCACAGCACAATAGGAGTAAATCATCGGGCTCGAGATCCACCGCCGTCATGATGACTTCAATCTCCGCTTGCGCCCCCATGGCTTGCACCAGCATCTCCTGGATTTGCACATCCACTTTGGCGAAGTCCTCGCCCCGGCTGCGCAACTGGTTCCCGATGGTCTGATCCTGCGTCAACAAAATCAAGTTTCCTTCGCGGAAAAGATAGGCGCGCGAGTCCCCCACCTGCGCCACCTCCGCGCGCCCGCCGTGCAAAAGGGCCGCCGTCAGAGTGGTCCCCATTGTCAGGTTCTCGGCGTAGACTTGCGCGTGGGCGAACAAGGCTTTGTGCGTGGCCTCTACCGTTCTTTGCAGGGCAACAGGCAAGTCCGGCTTCGCGCCGCCTGAGGATTGAATCTGGGTGCCAATTTCCTTGGTGAGGTTCTCAACGCACAAGCGGCTCGCCACTTCCCCGCCATAATGCCCCCCCATGCCGTCCGCCACCGCCACCAGCAAATGGCCCTTGGAAAACTCCAGGAGTCCCTTCTCGCCATTCGACGGAGCGCCATTGTCCCCCAACAGGAGAACCAGATGATTGTCCTGATTGTTGTGCCGGCGGAGGCCCACATCAGTGACGTCAGCGATGCGTGCGCCTAGACGGACGAGGGCCCGCTCTTCGCCGCTCAAGGACGATACTCCGAGATTCTGATCCGCCACGAGGAAGGCTCCCTCCCAATTGGTTATAAGACACTTCTGCTGGGAATCCTGTACTAGGAGCCCGTCGGAGATAAGGTTTCCAAGTCTTTACCCTTTGCCGGCCTTGGTCTCATTGAGTCGGATGTTGGGCCTTTGACCCCGGCCAAGCCGACTGGAAGAGGACCTCGCCAAGTT
>JBEKLF010000262.1:0-11826 GCA_050010335.1 Terriglobia bacterium | reverse complement strand
TCAGCATTATAGAATAAGCCCACTATATTGCAATATCTAATAAACGATTACCGTACTTGTGCTGGCAGCGAGACCCCTACTGCAGGATCTGCGTCGGGCTGACTTTTACCACGGGCTGCTAGAGCAACCACCTGGTTCATCTCAGGCAAATCGTAAAACACGCCCGCGCCGGTGTGAATGATAAACTTGTCGGAATTCGTGGGACGCAAAGTAACGCCGAGCCGTGGCGCGAAACTGTGCCAGCCGCCACCCAGGCTTACCTCCCTGCGCTTGCCTCCCGTGAGTCCGTACTGCGACCGTTGGGCGGAGGTCATGACCAGGCACTGCCCACTTGCCGAGACAAAATATGCCTGTGAGCAAAGTGCGTCATTGGCGGCGCCCGGCAGGGCGGTCACCAGCAGTGCGTCGCCCGGCGTATAGCTATAGCTGAGCGGGAAAAAGGTGGCCATTTGATCGTGTTTATCGTAGGGCAGCTTACGATATTCCCACCGCACGCCAGCCTGAACACTCAACCTTGAGTTAACGCGAATGCTATCCTGACCAAACATGCTAAACCATCCGCCTCCCGCAAGTTCGTTCGTGAATGCATTTTTGGTGTATGCGCCGGAGCTCGGGTAGCCCAACTCCAAGTCCGCCAAGTCGGACGCGGCACTCACCCCGGGTACTTCGCCTGCCAGCGAAGAATATTGCCCGTTGAAAGTAGCCGCCCCGTTAAGTTGGACAGGATCCTCGTACCCCAGAACTTGGTAGAAAGTGAAATTGCCGCCGAAGACCATCGTATGTCGGCCCTTGATCTTGGTGAGCATATCCTCAACCATCTCTGTGGTGTCTGGGAGGATGTCTGGGTTGTAAAATCCGTCACCTAGTCCCGAGAAATTGTTAAGGTAGACAGTAGGGTAGATCTCGGTTTGGGGCGAGGTGGCGCTGACGCCGACGATGCCGAAACTGGCCAACGTGCCAGGGGGGTGGGGACAATCCGCACATCCGGCGTTCATGTAGTTGCGCTGAATCCCGAGCCGCACCTCGTTGAGCAAGGAGGGGGAGAACGTGTGAGTCCACGCGGCGACCGCGTTCTGACCAGTGTAGTATTGTTCGTAATTGAATGGGTTGAAGTTCCCGGGGTAAAACTCGGTGGATTTCCCGTAGATGTAGTGTCCGTTTATCTGATCCTTGTCAGAAAAATTGTGATCTACTCGCACTAGTACTGTTTCGTCGTTCTCCCGGTAGGGCGTCTGGTTGACGTAGTTGGGAGTGCCGGGTGAATTCGGCGCTGGGAAGAAGGCCATCATCTTCTGCGCGAAGGGAGAGATGTTCGTAATGATGTTCCCACTGATGGGTTGCCCGACCAGCACCTGCGACCCCGAGGGGCATGTATACAGGGCTTCCGTCGAGGGATCAAACATCTGTCCGGTGTCAAAGCTGAGATTCGCCGGGCCGCCGACTCCGCAGAGGTTAGCGTTCTGGCCGGTCAGCAAGGAACTGAAATCGCCCGCCTTCATGGCCGCGGTCGGCACCGTGGAGCCACGCGTCTGGCCTTGAATTAACCGCAAGCCTTCAAAACTACCAAAGGCGAAGGTCTTGTCTTTGCGAATCGGCCCGCCCAGTGCAAACCCGAATTGGTTACGGATATACTCCGGAATCGCTGAATCGGGGATCTCCTGCCCCGTGGAGGGGCTTGTCTGGTCATAAGCGAAGAAGTTGCGCGCGTCCAGGACACGGCCGTTGCGCAAGAATTCCCACGCGGAGCCGTGAAGCTGGTTCGTCCCAGAACGACTCACCATGTTCATCACAGCCCCCGCGGCAATTCCGTACGCCGCATCGTAGACGTTGTTTTGCATGTTGAATTCCTGCACCATTTCTGGAGCCAGGTCGAGCGCAAAGCCTCCATTGTTCAACGCCCGGTCGAGCATTCCGTCGATCAGGATCAGATTGCTGGCGGAGGTAGTCCCAGCGGCGCTGAAACTCGTGGTGTTGAAACCCGATCCATTCCCATTCGCCGAGGTCAGGTCTCTCCCGGTGCTATTCGAAACTCCTGGGGTCAGAAGGCTCAGACTGCTTGTGCGGCGCAGATTCAGCGGCAGATCGCTGATCTCCTGCTCGTTGACGACTGTCCCGATGCTAGCGCTGGTGGTGCTGACGAGCGGGGCAGCACCTTGCACAACCACTGACTGTGCGAGACTGCCTATCTCAAGAGACACATCCACAGTTGCCTTTTGGTATACGGTCAAAGTGATACCTGAGATCACCGAGGCATGAAAACCTTCGTGGCGCACTTCAAGGGTGTAAGTTGCCGGGGGCAAGGATAGGAATATGTAATCACCGGCGGAGTCCGAGACAGTCTTGGAGACCACGCCCGTGCTCACATCGGTTATGCTTAACTGAGCCTGCGGCACCACCGCACCACTAGTGTCCTTAACTGTCCCGCTCAAGCTGGCGGTCACCTGCTGGCCCGCACACGGCAAGGTCAGGAAGGCTGTGGCAACAACCAGTAGCCACGCTGGGAAGGTCAACTTAATTCGATCAAGTATCCAACCGTTCTCGCCCCTAATGCTGTATTTCATTTGAGCCTCCTTAACGCGCTGCTATGTTCACCCGGGACAAGCGCCTCGACCAGGTAACTGCCACTGCGGTTCGTCACTGTTTTCGCGGTCACGTTAATTGCAACCTCCGTCACGGTCACCGCCACGCCGGGCACCGCCGCTCCCTGGGGATCCGTCACTATACCCTCAAGAGTGCCGCGGTTCAGTTGCGCCTTGAGCGCTATCGGGGCAGCTAAGAAAAACGACCACCCCAAGGCAAGAATGAACAGTCGTTTCCACGCGTACATCGTTTCCCCCTCCTTCCTCGATTCATTATGGTGGCGCCTCCGGCCCTTTTTCCACGGGCACTTGAGGCGCAACGGACTGAACCCGACGCAAGTACAACGACCCTAGGCCCGCTGTGCCATGAGACCTCTCTTGTGGGAGCCTTATCTGCAAAGCCTAGAGGTCGTGATCAGCAAGACGTCCCGCTCTCCCCGACAACTTATATAGCTAAGAAGCATCCCTTCGCAGATCCTTCTCGACCAGAGGGCAGGATATTGCAGCACACCCGGTGCTGAGAACGAACAAGAGTCTACAGTGTCAGGAATACTCATTCTGTAAGGATGCGACAATTTTTTCTGAGAAAAAGATCCGCACAATTTGCTAGTGCGAAACCGCCCGACACGTGGCAATATACCCACGCGATGGAACCCATCTCGCTCAGTGTGCCTCAACATCCGATGTCGGCAAGAGCTTTGGTGCTCCTGCTTGCCGGATTCTCACTCACTTTTGGCGCGCAAGCGTGGGGAAGGCAAGATCCCTCGGTCGCGCCCCCAGGGCTGGCTGGCGGAGAGGGGGCGAGTAACCGGCGGGCCGCTGAGATCCCGGAGCGGCCACTCAGCGATCAAATCGCGGATGCCCTGGCGAACGGAAACTTGAAGGCTGCGCAGAAACTGGTTCACAAATTTCTCGATCAGCCCGGATTGCCGGTTGACGCCCTCTTGCACACAGGTGTCGGTCTCGCCCAGTACGACTTGTACCCAGAGGCTGCAGACGTCTTCGGGCGATGCGTCAAGGATTACCCCAGCCTCGCGCTCGCCGAACTGGCGCTCGGGAAATACTCGGAAGCGCTCGCCACCCTCGCGCAGGCGCCCCGCACTTCGTCGCCCGGTGAAGTGGCGCGGACCTATCTGCGCGGCAAGATTGAAGCGGATCTGGGCCACAACGCGGAAGCTGAACGCGACCTTTCCGCTGCCTTCGCCGCCGCTCCCGGCGAAGAAAACTACGCTCTGGACCTGGGCATTCATTACATTCGCGCGTACAACTACCAGCAAGCCCTGGCGGTCTTCCAGCAAGCAACCAGCTCCAAGAAGGACTCCCCATTCCTTCAACTCGGACTCGGTCTGGCTCAATTCCTGGCCGGGCAGAGCGCCGAATCGATTGAAACTTGCCGCACGCTCCTCGCCCTTCAGCCGGATTTTTCCACCGCTCGAGTGATGATGGCCTTTGGCCTTTATATGCGGGGAAAAATCGACGAGGCGGCAAAGATTGCGGGCCAGGGTTTGCACGACCCCCACCCGTTCGCATATCTCTACTACCTGCACGCCGTCTCTCTCCTCAAGTTGCAGTCCAAGGACTACGCCCTTATCCTGAACGACCTTACACTGGCAGCCCAGGCGATCCCCAACTGTAGCTTGTGTTACTTGGCGAGGAGCAAGGTGCACGAAAGGAAGGGTGACACGGAGGAAGCTACGACCCATCTGGAAAAGGCCGTTGGCATGGACCCGACTTTCGCGGAAGCCTGGTATCGCCTGGCGTCGCTTTATGACCAAACCGGGCAACACGGCGCAGCTCAGCAGGCGCGCCAACGGTTCGAGGAACTTAAGGAAAGCAAAACCGATCGAGAAACCGAAATGCTTCGCAACGTGTTTCTGAAAGCGCTCGGCGGCGAGGGTTCGCCGTATGGCACGTCCCTGTGTAGCCGCGGTAGCAGCTCCTGCGCGACGGCGGGAACACCGCTCACGGAGAAGACGGCTGCCCTCCGGCATTTCCCCGAAGGCAGCAGATTGACCGGGACGAGCGTGGTCCGCGACAGCGTGTCGCACAGAGCAAGCGACAAGGCAAAGCCGCGGCACCTCGCAATGCCCACGGGATGAATGACCGCTCTCTGAAAGGACGCTTGCGATCATGAGGACCCTAGCGCGCAAACTGCATTTGACCGACTATTTTTCCCTCGCTTTCGGCGTGATGATTGGCGTGGGTTGGCTGGTCGTGATGGATGATTGGCTGTTGCGCGGCGGTCCGGTCGGCGCGGTTCTGGGATTTGCCATCGGGGGGCTGATGTTGCTTCCCGTGGGTTGGGTCTACGGCCGATTGGTGATTGCCATTCCGGATGCCGCCGGAGAGGTGGCCTATACCGCCAAAGTCTTTCCGGAAATCGTGAGCTTTGCGACCGGCTGGGTCATGCTGCTGGTGTATTTCATCGTCTGTCCTTACGAAGCGGTGGCCATCGGCAAAATTGCCGGATACCTTTTTCCTGCTCTCAACCGCTGCGAACTCTACCGAACGGGAAGTTATAGCGTCTATCTCCCACACTTGATACTGGGGCTGACGCTGACCGCGGTATTCATGACGATCAATTATCGCGGCGTCCAGCTTAGCGCACGTTTTCTAAGATGGACGACCTTTGCTGTTCTCGGCCTGGTTGCTCTCTTCGCTTCGGCGGGGTTGAGAAGTGGCTCCGTCGCTAATTTTCGGCCTCCCTTCAGCCACAGCCCTCTACTTTCGATTCTGCTCGTTTTACAGATCGTACCGTATTTCCTTACCGGTTTCGATGCCGTGGGCAAATGTGCGGAGGAGGCCAGCCCGGATTTTCAGAAAAAGAGCTTTTCCACCGCTGTCATCCTGGCCATTGTGGTGGGATTGACCTTTTACGTGATTATCATCGCTGCGGTGGCCTTTGCCGCGCCCTGGAAGTCAATCACGCAGGAAAAATTCGCCACTGCTGTAGCTTTTGAAAGGGCCTTGGGGTCCCCGTGGATCATAAAGTTGATCATGGTGACCGCGATCATATCGTTGTTGAAAATCTTCAACGCAAATCTGCTGACCGCTTCCCGCTTGCTGTTCGCCCTGGGAAGGCGGAATCTTGTGGATTCGAGGTTGGCCCAGATACATCCCATCAACCAAACTCCATCGGTCGCCATCGTAAGCGTTGGGGTGGCCATTGCACTTGCGCTCTTCCTGGGCAGCGCAATCCTTGTTCCGATCTCGGAAGTGGGCTCGGTCGTCGGAGCACTCGGGTGGATGGCCGCATGTGCAGCCTACTACAGGCTGAGCTCGACCGCGGGCGGGCGCTGCGTGGCCGCGATGGGCGTAACGGTGACGCTGCTCATGGTTTTGATGAAAATCTGCCCGTTTGTTCCTGGACATTTCACCCGGTATGAGTGGCTGGGACTGTTCTCGTGGTGCGCCCTGGGCATCATCGTGAAGAAGCATGGCGTCACCAACCGGAGGGGTAGGCCGAATGCTCCCCTCGATAGCGAAGCTGGAAATATCAACGCTTTGTCCAACGCCTCAAACGATCATTTCCGAGCAGGCTGATGAAGAAGTCGTCCGGCGCGAGGTAGCCGCGGGTTGAGCCCACTATCTCTCCATTTATTTCAACGCGCGATGGCGGTGCAAAACCGCCGTTACAGCCTTTTTCATCAGCCTGCGGGAAATCGGGAATTGCTAGATTCAAGTCTGAGGAGAAGAAATGACTAAGATGTTCTCAAGAAGATTGTTTCGGCTCTCGCTGAGCCTTCTAATTTACGTCGTGACGGCCTTTGCGGCAGAGGACAAGCCAATTGCGATCGTCCACGGCACGCTTATTGATGGACTGGGTGGGGCGCCTGTTGAGAATGCAACAATCATCCTTCGCGGAAAATTGATCGAGTATGCGGGACCCGCCGGCGGAGTGACGGTGCCGCTGGCTGCGCAGCTCATAGACGCAACAGGCAAGAGCGTCATGCCTGGGCTCACTGATTTGCACGTCCACGTGCAGGGAGGGTGGGATGGCACCGCCATCGACTTGCTCGGTTACCAGAGATATATGAACTCATTACTTTACGCGGGCGTGACCACGATCCTCGATACCGGAAATTACCAACCCTGGATTTTGCAATTGCGGCAGGAGCAGGCGGCGGGTCGTCTCCTCGGGCCGCGAATCTATTGCGTCGGCGCCATGCTGGATGGCGCGGACTTGGCGTGGCCAGATTCATCGTATGCCCTCACTTCGGTATCCCAAGTGGAGGAGTTCATTCGGCGTGACAAGCGGGCGAATGTCGATATGATCAAAGCCTATGTGAACCTATCCGACAGGATGCTCGGGGCCATTACGGAATCTGCTGCCAAGCAGGATTTGCGAGTGGTTATCGACCAGTGGGAAAGGAACGGATCGCCGGACTTGGTAGCCACCGGCATCGCGGGTTTCGCGCACGCCCCTACGCGTAAAATGTCTGACGAAGCCATTCGTTACATCAAGGAAAGAAATCTCTTTGTGATTTCAACACTGATCGTACGCGAGTCTTCTGCGCGCACGCGCTTCCGTGACGGGGGTTTCTTGCGTGAACCTCTGATTGCTGACACGACGCCACCCTGGGTTCTGACCGAACTCACCGACTTCATTACCAAGCCTCAAACGGATGCGGAAAAAAAGGAGACCGCGAACGCTCGGGTGGAGTTCGAAGAATCTAAGCGAAACGTGAAAAAGCTGCTCGATGCGGGAGTTCTTCTCGCCGCCGGCACCGATGCGCCCTTTCCGGGCGGGTTCCAGGGCGAGGGGATTCATCATGAATTGGAGTTGCTGGTCGAGTCGGGATTCACGCCGCTGCAGGCGATACGCGCATCAACTTATAAGGCCGCGCTGATCATGAAGGCGGAATCGGAATGGGGAAGTTTGCAGCCTGGACGCCGCGCCAATCTCTTGATTGTTGCCGGGCGGCCCGCGGAACGAATTTCCGATACGCACAAGGTCGAAACCGTCATTCTCGATGGGAAAATCCTGGACCGGAGTTCTCTACGTTTTGATCCCAAGCGAGATCCTGGTTTTCGCGCTGTGCCGGGACTTTTCAACCCGTGAGCGCGCGTCTTGCTCACCCAAAAACCTCCCGCAGAGGCCGTCTTGGCGTGACCCGGCGTAAGCGGGATGGTTTGGGGCTAAGGCGTGATGCGCACCGATTTCTCCGTCGCATGTACGGTCAGCACATGGGTCTTCGGATCCCACTCGATCGTTCCGCCGGTCACCGATTTCGGCGGCCATAAGCCTAGCTTGAAGCGTTCGGTCGAAGTGGCATCGAATTTGGTGTAAGTGATGGCGTCGCTCGCGTAAACGATGGTTTGGATCACCGAAGTCGTCCGCAAGAGATGGTTCTGGTCGTCCGGCGCCAGCTCCGGGAAGGACGCCATAGCGCGCAGATAGTGCCGCACGTAATCGCCGTAGCCGTCGGTGAGCCAGTTATCGTCACGCGGATAGCGGTTCTTGCCGTCGACGTCGACCATGTACGTGGCCCAGTTCAGACGGCGGATGGCGGCGTCCTTGAGCGTCACGTCGCCGGTCTTTTCGCAATACAGCAGCTCCACCGACGCGTGGCGAGAGGTGTGGCTGTTGCCGGGCACCCTGTAAGCCGTCTGCTCGTTAATGGCTGTCACCCCGAATTTCTCCCATTCATGGTTGGCGAACGACTGATAGCTCCAGCCGAGGATTCCCGCCGCGTCTTTGTTCCAGTTAGCATCCCAGGAAGAATGCTCGAGAATGTACCGCGCCATCGTGTCGGCGTTGATCTCCGTGTTGGAGAAATCTTCGGTGGGAACGTCCTCGAAGAACGGTCCCCTGTGCCTCGCCAAAACTCGTGCGCCTGGAAACTCAACAGGTTAGGCGCGCGCCTTTAACATTGTTAAGAAGCGTCGTGTAACCCCGGATGGAAGTAGTTTGGGAACCAAATTCTGCTCTTGGCGATCGACAACACTTCCCCGTTCGTGTTTCCGGCCTGCGGCCGAGAGAAACGCGAACCAGCTATGTGCGTGATCCGCGTGACATAGGTCGCCCTGCTTTCCGGGCCATAAGAGCATCTCCTGCCCGGAATCGGGCACACAATCCGCACACACGTGGGATGGAGATCAGGATCCATAGGGGTTTTTAAAGGGTGCTACTGATGGGGGAAGTCAGACGCCAAGTCTCGGAGTGCTACACGGAGCCAGAGCGAGGGCAAATGCATGGCGCCAAATAAGGTCCATTCGGGCAGCCGCTCAATGTCCACGCTTACGCGTTCGAACCCTTGGCACGCAGACAATACAAGCACTGCGGTGCAGATGGGCCGGCGTGAGTAATCTGCAACCTGCACGGAGGTGCAAAAATATGTCGTCATCATTGGCAATAGGTATAGGGTTGCCGGTCAGCCGCCGGTAATCGAATTGACGCCCTTTGGGGGTATGAGCCCGTGCAGGCGCAGAATACTACCTCTTCTTCACTCACACCGTTGCTCCCGTGGCACTATTAGGGATCCTGATCAGCACGGTGCTGGGGCTTAGATCGAACTACAACCCGGTGCCTGCTTGGTCAAGCTTTTCCAAAATCCAACCGGACCAAGGCGGGTTCGCCCGATTCCCCTTGGCGGAGCACGTACGACACGCCGCCGACACGAAGTTCTGATCCTCACCTACTGCAAGGGGAAGGGAAACTACGACCAACCTCTCCTGCGCCGATAAGGTGCGAGATTCGAAGTCGATGATCTTCTTGGCCACAGAACTAACCGAAAATGGAGGTATCACGAATAGAGCCGCGGGCGAACTCATCCGAATCAACATTTGGGCGGCAAAACCCCTTCAGGAAGGGGGTTTTGTTACATAAAATATCCGTGCCAGATTATGCTTGTAACGCACTTGGGATGAGTTGGCTGCGCTTGCCGCAGAAGAGCACAAGAATCACGTGCGCCCAGTCTAAAAGTGGGCCTACTTGGAAAGGAAGCCTTGTGCGCTCTTCATGTCGGTCTCATGCCCAGCTGGGTTTAGGAGGACCGAGAATAGCCATTGACTATCGGTTTTAAGTCCGCATGTCAATAACAGAGATTCTGATTTCTCCCTCTTGTCAACCAATGGATTCAGTAGGATACTAGACGTGGCGCGTAATGGATACGTGGGACGATCGCTAGTTTTGGGCAATAAAATAACAACGTCAGTTCAGATTTTTCTTATAAGTTATTGAAAATACAGCACGGGCCCATAGCTCAGTTGGTTAGAGCGCCGGACTCATAATGTCCTTGTCATGATGCGGGTACGTGTGTTTTCAGCGGTTTACGGCGGCATTAGTAGGGTAAAACGGCATCATTTGGGCGTAGTCGGCAGAGTTTTGGGCAAGGAAATGGGCAAGGATTTCTTGTGCCTTTTTTTCCTGAATGATCCGGCTAATCCTGTTTCGCTTCGCACCCGTTCCGGGAGTGAGGGCAAACCCCCGAAATTCGCGCTCGATATTCACGCCGCCGACCTGGCGGTGATTACCAAAGCGGATCTGGCAGAAGCCGTGAATTTGATTCAGCTATTGATTCCTGCATAAGTAATGTCCTATGTTAAGCGCAAAAAAAGTGGACTATGACGGAGGAAAGAGCGGAGCAGGGGTTCGTTCCTCTGCAGCGCACGGGCATGCCGACGGGTCAGGGCTGCCAACTCTTGTGTTTCGAAGGCGGGCCGATTGGCTAGCGGGTTCATTTTCAGATAGCCCCAGGCGTACTCGACCGGATTGAGTTCCGGGGCGTAGGCCGGCAAGAAGAAAGTATGCAAGTGATGAGCGCGGGCGACGAACTGCGTGGTGCGTTTGGCGCGGTGGGCATTGAGGCGATCCCAGACCAGCACGTACGGGCCCTTCAATTCTTGGTGCAGATGACGGAGAAAGGCGATGACTTACACGCTGCCGATCTCGGCTTGGGGGTGCAGGCGAAAGTAAAGCCGCGCGCCATCGCGGCGGGGAGGCACCGCCAAGGCGGCGATGGCCGATACCTTCTGCAGATTTCTCCCCCGCTGCACCAGCACCGGCGTCTGGCCCCGCGGCTGCCAACTCCGGCGGACCAGCGGCCCCATGAGCAGGCCGCTTTCATCGAGGAAAACCAGTCAGGCGTTCAGCCGGTGGGCTTTTTTTTAAGGGTGGGCCAGGTTTGCTTGATCCAGCGCCGGATCCCCTCTTCATCCCGCTCGATCGCCCGGCGGGCGGGCTTTTGCGGGCTCCCGCCGAGGGAGTGAAGCAAGCGACCAATATGGTCCACGTGATAATGGACACGGAATCGTTGCTCGATCAATCGCGCTACCCGGGGGCAGGTCCACAGGTCGGTGGCGAAGCCGGCCGCCTGAGCGCCGCGCAGCAACTCCCGCTCCAATCGGCGGGTGAGGGACGAGGGCAGTTTGGGCGGTCGCCCGCAGGCGGGCCGCGCCGCGATCGCTGCGCGCCCTTGCTCTCGGTAAGCAGCCTTCCATCGACGCACGCTACGTCGATTCACTCCGACCATCCGCGCGACTTCGACGGGTGGATGACCTTGGGCCAGCAGTTGGACGGCACGCAACCGCCGTTGCTCAAGCTCCTCTGGAGTTCCAGCCGGGCGCATCATTCACCTCCCAGCCGGAGTATAGGACACTTATTATGCAGGAATCAATAGCGCCACCAGCAACATTCAGACCGTGCGACTGGGTCTCCCAATTATTATGATCTCAGCCAAGAGAGTGCAGAGAAGCAAGGAATGGTTCCAAGTCCTTGTGCCTGACGGTGGGCTGCCGAGCCCACGGTGTCGACAATGGCCGCCATCGTTGGCAGGCAGTGCACGGCGGTGCGCTACTGGCTATGGCCGGCTAAGAGTCGGGCACGCTCGAATAGAGGCTGAAGCAGAAATGTTAGCACGACACCTTTCTCCGCGATCATGATGCTGCACTTGCGGCTGGGTGAGCATTCCTGACTTTCCCTACTGACGACTTTGCGTCGGCCAAGCCCGGGGCTGCCGTGCAACTCCTCACGCGAAATATTCACGAACAGACGTCACTTTTCGTGATAACCGATCGCGCCCTTCACACTGTGTTCGGGACCCGCGTCGGTGCCGAAGTAGTACCGGCTAGTAATCTGGCTCGCGAGGGCCAGGAGATTGCTATACATCCGCGCATAATTAAAAGGACATAATCGGCCCCTGTATGGCATACTTCTCGCAGGAGGAGTAGCCATGCTTCCTCGCCTGCTGCGGTTGCATCCTAAAACCTATGATCGGTTGATCCGCTTGAGTAAGGAGGCGGAGCA
>JBEKLF010000261.1:0-15192 GCA_050010335.1 Terriglobia bacterium | reverse complement strand
GATTTTGCGTAGATGGGTCACAGAGACCTCCTTTCTCTGTGCCCCAAGTTATCGCAAGACTAATCCCGGAGATCGTGCACGCGCAGCGTCCGCCGCGCCAGCGGCTTCGTTCTAACGGCGTAATGGCGAGTAATCCATTGACGCCGGATTAATCTACCCTTGGCGGGTAATCCGGGATTTGAGTGCGTGCCCACTTTTACGGGCCTCGATCACCTTTCCGGCAAGCGACTACACGTCCAAGCAGCGCCCCGGTCTGAGGAACGATTGTCGGGCCCAAGCAGGCGTATTCGAGATTCTTTGGAACTTTTGGGTGACTGCTATCGTATTCCGATAAGAGGACGCATGAGCGAAAAAAGAACCGATCTTCTACGTGGAACTCTCGACCTGCTGGTATTGAAAGCGCTGTCCCTGGACCCCTTGCATGGAGTTGGCATCTCCCGACGCATCACGCAAATCACCAAGGGAGCCTTTCAGGTGAGCTTTGGGTCGCTCTTCCCCTCTTTGCACCGCATGGAGGAGAGGGGATGGGTGGAAGCCGAGTGGCGCTCGTCAGAAAATAATCGCCGAGCCAAATACTATAGGCTCACTTCGACTGGGCGCACCCAGCTTAAGTTGGAAGAGAGGGAGTGGAACCAGGTGGTCAAAATCATGACGGCGGCCGTTCAATCCGTCTGAGTCCAGATGGGAGGCATTATGACGACGCGAATCCTGAGTTTTTTCCGGAACCTCCTGCGCAAACAAGCGGTCGAGCAGTCACTAGACAAAGAGCTCCAGTCTTCCGTGGAAATCTTGACGGAGGAGAAGATGAAGGAGGGGTATTCACGGTCAGCGGCCCGTCGACAAGCGCTGATGGAACTCGGCGGCATGGAGCAAGTTAAGGAGGAGGTCCGCAGCATCCGGGCTGGGCGCTTTCTGGAGGACTTTGCCAAGGACGTCCGTTTTGCGTTCCGCACTCTGGCCAAGTCGCCCGGCTTCACAGCCGTGGCAGTGCTGACGTTGACGCTGGGAATCGGCGCCAATACGGCCATTTTCAGCGTTGTCCACGACCTCGTTTTCAGCCCGCGGCCCTACCCCCACGCGGCGCAGGTCATCCAGTTGTACACGCAGGACAAGAAACACCCCGGCAACTTTCGCCTGTTCTCCTACCCCACCTACACGGACATCCGCGAAGAGAGCGCCACCAGTGCCGTCTTCGCCGGCGTGCTGGCCCACAGCCTAGACATGGTCAGCATCGGGGACGGCGGAAACTCCCGCCGCGCGTTCGTTGCCGTCGTTAGCTCCAACTATTTCCGCACGCTGGAAGTTCGGCTGGTCGAGGGCCGCGGCTTTCTCCCCGAGGAAGAAAGACCGGGCAGCGATGCTCCCGTCGTCATCGCCAGTTATCTTTACTGGAAGAACACCGGCTTCGACCCTCACCTGATCGGCAAAACTATCCGCGTCAACGAGCGTCCGTTCACCGTGGTCGGCATCACGCCGGAGCATTTCACCGGAACGATGATGATCTTCGGGCCCGAACTCTACTTCCCTCTCGGCGATTTCGACCTCCTCGCCAACAATCTGCAAGGCGGGGCTATGAGCAGCTTTGAGCGGCGCGATGCTTATGATCTCTACGTCGTGGGACGCCTGAAGCCCGGGGTTACCGCTGCCGCCGCGGGCGCCTTCCTCCAGACTGTCGCCGCCAATCTCGAAAAGGCCCTTCCCGTGGAGCAAAAGGACCAGACCGTGATCATCCGTCCCCTGCCGCGCCTGAGCACCAGTACCAGCCCTCAAGACGAGAGCTTTCTGGCCGTGCTGGGTCTTATGCTCTGTGCCTTGGCCGGAATCGTGTTGTTCGTCGCCTGCCTCAATCTCGCGGGCGTCCTGCTCGCCCGCGGCATGGCGCGCCGCAAGGAGAGTGCCATTCGCCTTGCCCTGGGCGGTGGCCGCGGCCGCATCGTCCGGCAACTCCTGACCGAGGGCCTGGTGATTTCCCTCGCGGGCGGCGCCGGCGGCTTCCTGATTGGGCTCGTGTCGTCCGACCTGGTGGCGGCCTCGCTCGGCGCTCACATGCCGGTGGCAATATTTCTCCGCGGCGGCACTGATCCCGCCGTGTTCGTGGCCACCCTCGGCTTCTGCGCCCTCGCCACGCTGTTCTTCGCTCTGGGCCCCGCGCTCAAGCTGACGCGCGCCGATGTGATCACTGATCTTAAGGATCAGGCGGGCGAGGATTCCGCCCCGCGCCGCCACCGCTGGCTCCCACGCAAACCCCTTGTCGTGGCGCAAATCGCCCTTTCGCTTGCCCTGATCACTGCTGCCGGACTCTTCATCCGTGGTGCGCAAAAGGCCGGCAGCGTCAAAACCGGCTTCAAAGCCGATTCCACCATTCTCATCGAGGCCGACGCCAGTCTCGGCGGTTACGATCAAACTCGCAGCTTGCAGCTTTATCGCGCTGCTTGCGATCGCCTGGCCGCGCTGCCCGGGGTGCAGGCCGCCAGTATCGCTTCCATCGTGCCCTTCGGTCTTGTTACCCTGAGCCGTCCCGTACAGCGCGCCGGGGCGAAGGCCGCCCCCGACGCACACCCTACTACCGCCGCCGATGGCCTGGCGTTCGACGTCCGCTGGAGCAGCGTGGGCTCTGATTACTTTGCTACTATGGGTCTGCCGCTGCTGCGCGGCCGCGCCTTCACCAGGATCGAAGGTGAGACTCCCGGCGCCCCGCCCGTGGCCATTATTGACGAGGTCCTCGCGAAAGAGCTCTGGCCCGCGGGCGACGCGCTGGGCCAGCGCATGCAATGGGCCGAAAGCGGCGCTCCCACAGCCGCGGGTGGAGGGGGCGGCGCCATGGGAGTTAACAACGACGTCTCCAGACGCGCCGACGACGCCTCATCGGTCGAGATTGTCGGGATCGTGCCCGCCACCCGCTGGGATATCTTCCAGACGGCGGTCGGCGGCCAAGTCTTTGTCCCCTTCGCGCAGGATTTTCGGAGCGACGTTTTCTTCCAGGTGCGCCCCGCGCCCGGCGCGCTTGAGGCCGAGGCTGCCCTGCTTGATTTGATTCGCCGGGAGGTTCGCACCGCGGCGCCCGGCGTCCCGGTCTTCACGGTGAAAACTTTCCGCCAGCACTTCGACGACAATACCCAACTCTGGCTCGTCCGGGCAGCCGCCTCCATGGTTTCCCTCTTTGGCAGTCTGGCGTTGGTGCTCACCGTCGTGGGCGTCTACGGGGTCATGGCTTACACGGTGGTCCGGCGCACCCGCGAGATCGGCATCCGCACGGCGCTCGGTGCTGAGCCGGGCACGGTGCTGCGCATGATCCTCCGCGAAGGCCTGCTCGTAACGCTCGGGGGGTCGGCGCTGGGTTTCCTGCTCGCGCTTGGGATTGGCCGCGTGGTGAGCGTCATGCTCTATCAGGTCAGTTCGGCCGATCCCGTCGCCTTTACTCTCGCCCCTGCAGTGCTCGTTGCCACCGTAATGTTTGGATGCTGGCTCCCGGCGCGCCGCGCAGCCAAAGTCGACCCCATGGTGGCCCTCCGCAACGGATAGGGATCGACGTATCGACCTCCTCTTGATTTCGCCGGACTGCAGGGCCACGGCAAGATCTCCGGACAAGCCCGGCCTAATATGCGGGGAACTCAATCTCGATGGCGAGTTTAAACCTGATGGTCAGAAGGTGAACCTTCGGGAGGAAACTTTGTGACGGATCAGCTTCTGACCTCAACTGACGCGCATCCCGCAGAAATGGGTCATGTGTAACAGGGCAGTCCCGTTCGAGGAAGTTTTGCTGGCATAGCACTGGCTGGGGATTAATCGCGAGCAACGGCGTAGTGTAGACCGAAGTCGCTCAACTCCTGTATCGGCTATTCGGAAGTTAACGCCCAGAAACCAGCCGGCAAGGTCAACTTCTAGCCCGTCCTGCTTAAGTTAGCGCTTATGGGCACGAGGCCTGCCCCTACGGTCTTTCCTACGGCCGCAGATCTAATTCGAGCGAGGTGATGGTGAGCGGGCTGAACGTGAAATCAAACCGTGTCCCGCGGAGTTCCGCCGGCCGCGAAACGACTGAAATTCGTTGAGGATCGTCGCGGCTGTTCATGACTTCCGACGTCCCGGCGTGCGCGTGGTCTTCCAGGGTGAGGACGGTCCCGCCCGCTGCCGCCGCCTTGAAGCCTTCCAATTGGAAGCGTCGCGCGAGGGGGTCGAGCGTCGAGTTGACGGCGTAAATCCGCAGCTTCTTTCCGTCGGCGCTGACGCTCGCGCTCAGATCTGGTTCTTGCAGATGCCAGGCGAGTTACGAAGAACGCTCGATGCGGAGAGGATAAGTGCCGGCGGCGCGCGCGTACATTTGCTGCGCGTAATAGGGCAAACATGGAGCAGATCCTGGAAAAGCGGACGCCCATCGAGAACGGTTGCCCGTTCCATTGCCCGCTGTACACGGGGCCGGAGCAAAAGTATTGGAAAGGAATGCTGCCGCAAACCGACGCCCTGCTGGCGCGCGCCATCAATATCGGCATCGGCGTATCCGACCCGGGGTTAGGCTCGGCGTTTGGGGTGACGATGCGCGACGGTTTCGACGCGGTAGACGTCCGCGCGGCCCAGTTCCGCGAGGTGGCGCAGAAGTATTTATAGTCGCGCGTATTGTAGTGGCGACCCTCGTGGTCGCCCCCGGGCAGGCACGAGGCCCGTAAGCGCTAACTTAAGGGGGGTTCTTTCCGGTTTACCCGTACGACAAAATGCGTAAGTGCGGCCCAACAACGCGTAGCGCGGCGTCGTTCTCAATTGACAACTGCTGACACCGTCGCAGATACTGCAATCTGCGCATGTAGGATGCAACGGCACGTCGCCGAAGGGCAATGCCCACCTACGATCTTATCGTGGAGGCCTACATGCCGAATCTAGAGAACCTCAAAAAGCAAGCCAAGCTCATATTGCGGTGGCATCGCGAACGCCACTATCCCGTCGCCGCACAAATCCGCGGGCATTTGCCTCGTTTCCTGAATATGCCCGACTCCGAGATTCTTGCGGCGAGCTTTAAGCTCAGCGATGCGCAAGAAATGGTCGCAAGACAGCAAGGCTTCGATAGTTGGCAAGCCCTGAAAACCGGACTTTCCCCCACGCCGCGCAAGGCGAAGTCGTCGCCAATCAAAGCGACGATTGTCTGTGCAGAGCCGCAACTGCTCGTCGCTGATATCGAGAGATCATGCGAATTTTTCTGTAGGAAGTTAGGCTTTTCGCTTGTATTCAGTTACGGCAAACCTCCCTACTATGCACAGGTGGGTCGCGACGCGGCGCGTCTCAATCTAAGGTGTGTCGAGCGACCAGTCATCGAGTCGACGGTCCGTGATCGGGAGGAACTGTTGTCGGTATCTATGACCGTCGCTACAGCGGACGAGATCAAGCTGCTGTTTCTTGAGTTTCAGTCCGCCGGTGTTGCCTTTCACCAGACGCTGAAAAAGCAGCCTTGGGGCGCCAAGGATTTCGTCGTCAAGGATCCGGATGGGAATCTCCTGCTGTTTGCTGGACCCGCAAACTAACAGCTACTAAGCCGAAGAGTGCTGGTTTAAGGGGACGCTGGTGCCTGTCCCCTTCGCCTCCCTTCGCCTAGACCACAGGCCCGCGCTACCTTGCGGCGAACTGGCGTTGACTTACGCGGACCGCCCGTTATACACTTGTATGACGATGCGCTTCGAATGGGACGCGGCGAAGAGTCGAATCAACCAGAGGAAGCACAACGGTTTGGATTTCGAAACTGCGGCTCGCGTCTTCAGCGATGAGCGTTTAGTTCTGATCGAGGATCGTATCGTCGAGGGAGAAGAGCGATGGCATGCGATCGGGGCCGTCTCTGCGGCTCTCATTTTGGTAGTGCATGTTTACCGTGAGGACGAGGTCGATGGCGAAGAAATCATCCGCATCATCTCGGCGCGGGAAGCTAATCAGCGTGAGCGCCGAATCTATCTTCAGCAGGCCGCTGAATAAGCGGCAACAGGCGGTCCTGGCCCGGATCGCGAGGCGTCAGGCCGCCGGAGAGGATTCCGATATCGACTACTCGGACATCCCTCCGCTGACCGATGAACAACTGGCGCAATTCCGCCGTGGGCCCAAGGTGCTGATCGCCGCCCGCCTGGACCGCGACATTTACGACTGGCTCAGGCGGTATGGAGCTGGCTATTCCACCCGCATCAACAACATCCTGCGCGCGGTGATGTCCAGGATGCGATAGTGCGGCCCGCTTCCAGGATTTTCTAAAGAGCGAGCATCCGCCAGCGGCCGTGCAGTGGGTGTGATATGATTGTCGTGGAGGCCGGATTTGAAGACAAAAGTGCATCCCGTGCGGCGCCGAAATCGCAAGCGCGGCGCTCCCGCCGATCGTAAGGCCGGCATCATCGCGGGCAAGACGATTCAAGAACTAGCCCGGGAACGTGGTGCAAAGCCATTCGACCCGAACGCGTTCGCCCGCATCGTGCCGCCAGACGAGGATATCGGCGCATTCGTCGAAGAGATCTATCGCGCCCGGACGTAACCGTCTTTGATCAGCGACCCGCTAGACATCATCCTGCTCGACACGGACGTTTTCTCTTACCTGATGGAGCCGGGCGACCCGCGCGGTCGGCCATACCTCCGCCATGTGGAGGGTCGCACCACAGCTCTTTCATTCATCACGGTTGGCGAACTGCTCTTTGGGGCCTTCTGGCGTGGGTGGGGAGAACGACGAGCGGCCGAACGAAAGAGACGTCTTGAGGCGGCATTCATCCTTCCGCTTGACCACGAAACTTCGCTCGCGTACGGACGCCTGAAAAGCGAGTGTAGCGCGGACCTGTTCTGTAGGTCCGCGGCTCTTCTCTTCGGGCGTGTCTAAGGGCCGCGGACCTACAGAACAGGTCCGCGCTACACTCGCTCCTATGGCCGCAAATCCAATTCAAGCAAAGTGATCGTAAGCGGACCGAACGTATATTCAAACCGTGTCCCGCGGAGTTCCGCCGGCCGCGATACGAGTGAAATTCGCTCGTGATCATCGCGGCTGTTCATGACCTCGGACGTCCCGGCATGCGCGTGGTCTTCGAGGGTAATAACGGTCCCTCCCGCTACCACCGTGTTGAAGCCTTCCAATTGGAAGTTTCGGGGGAGAGGATCAAGTGTTGAGTTTACTGCATAGATTCGCAGCTTCTTTCCGTCCGCGCTGATACTCGCGCTCAGGTCAGGTTCTTGGAGATGCCAGGCGAGCTTCGAAGAACGCTCGACGCGGAGAGGATAAGCGCCGGCGGCGCGCGCGTACATCTGCTGCGCGTAGTAGGCAGGCGACTTGTAAATCCAGCCGGGGCCGGTGACCAGAAAGCCGGAGCCGCGGCTATCGGCAAAATTCGAGCGGTTGGCGATTTCAACCAGGTCGGCGTATCGCTGCATCAGGTTCAAAAAGCGCGAAATGCTCAGCGCGTTGCCGAGCGTCTGGAGCATGCCTCGCTCCAGGCCGAAGTTCCCTGCGGTGGTGTTCCACTCGGTCACGCCGACGCGAATGTCCTTGCCGCCGGCGCTCGCGGCAATCCAGTCCCCGATCTGCTTGAAACTGCGTTCCTCAGTGACAATGTCGTTGACCTCATAAAGGTGGGGACAGAGATAATCGAAGATAGTCCCCGCGGCGTCGAGCAAACCCTTGGTGGGGAAGGAGGACATGAGCTTGATGCTGGGATCGGCTTTCTTCATCGCCTCCGCGAAGGCGCGCACGGAATTGCCGTAGTCGGAGACATCAACCTCATTGCCAATCTGCCAGTACTTCACATGGTAGGGAGCGGGATGGCCATTCCTGGCGCGAAGGGCGCCCCAGCGCGTCTCGGTGCTGCCATTGGCGTATTCCACTTCCGCCGCGGCGTCCTCCGGCTTCTTGCCGGTCCAGCGCACACAGATGAGCGGCTCCGCTCCAATGTAATCGCAGAGCCGCACGAACTCATCGATGCTAACGAAATTCTCCTCCCAGCCGCCCCAGACGGTGGTAAAGGTCAGCCGGTCGTCCCAGGGCCCAATGGCGCGGTCCCACTCGTATTCTTCCGTGGTGCTGCCGCCGAAGCGAATGATCCCCGGATGCATGGCCTTGAGCGCAGCCACCACGTCGGGCCGCCAGATTCCCAGAACCGCGTCGGAGCCGATCAGGTAAACGCGGTCGAGCCAGAGAGTGCCCGGACCTTCAAAGTCGATAGTCAGGGTGGCATTGTCGGTGGTCCGGTTGGCGCGCAATTCGGCCTCAGCGGCAGCCCACTTTTCATCAGCGCGGCCAAGCAAAACCGGGCCGGCGATGATCCGGCCGCTGCCGTGGAGGGAAGCCCAAACGGGAACGTTCCCTTCCCCGCGCAGGTGCAGGCGCAGCTTGTAAGAAACTCCCTGCTTGAGGTAGAAGCCGTCTTGCGAGATGCCGGCGCGGGCGTGCGCTGCCGGCAACACAATCTTTTGCGAGCGAGCGCCACTGAAAGGATTCGTCGTGTCGAAGGAGTATTGCGCAACCTGCACTGCGCCATCCGGGTACCAAGGCCGATAGGGTTCGTCGACCTCCTTATTGTAGGCAACGTGACAGGGTGGCGCATCCTCGAAGCTCGTTGCGACGACTTGCTGGGAGATGATCATGGGAATCAGGTTGCAGAGCAGCTCAATGAACTGCCCTTGCTGCTTGCCATCAATCGGCCGCTTCGTCGCGTGCTCGGCAAAGATGTGAACATCCTCGCGCGCATCGGAGGGCAGAGATTCGAGTCTCACATCGTCAAACCAGGCTCTTCCCGTGCCGCCGCGCACCCCGACGAGGGTCAAATCAATGTAGCCCGGCGAAGGCACGCGGAATGTTACTTCCTCGTCCTGCCAGGGAGTTGTGCTCGATCGGCCCACACTCGGCGCAATTTCCGCTCCGGGCGTGTCGACCGCAATGCCCCCGCCCCGTTCACCACCCGCCTCGAGGTTTTCCGTTTTGATCCAAACGCGCACGCGCCAAAGCGAACCGACCGGGAGGAAAATCCTCTGCCTCACGGCGGCGTCGGCCGGATCCAGGGCTTCGATCAGCAGGGATTGAGCCCCTTCCTTCGCATCATTGGGATCGGCAGTCAGCGTGGGCATTCGCCCCTTGTCTTGCCGGAGGCGGGTCTCAACTTTCCATCCCGTTAAAACCGGGGCGGATTCGAAGCCGGGATTCTGCACTGCGGATGGGGTCCCCAGCGACGGAAATAGTGTGAAAAACGCGAGGGCGACGGAAAGCATGGGACCTCCTCGAGCGATGTCATTTCCAGAATTTTTCGCACGGCCTAGGCGGGATTATAACAACTTAGCATGGTGGAGGCGGGGGCTGTCAGACTGACTACCAAGCACCCGGGCCGGGCAAGGTGCGGGTGTGAATGAAAGTATACTCGCCGAGCAGACGCTCTCCGCCTGCTTCACGGGTGGGACGCAAGCGTGCTCCTCGAAGAGACACAAAAGACGTTGCTCTGCTCGGACCTCTTCCATCAAAATGGCGATGTCGAACCGCTCACCTCTTCTGATATTGTGGGCCGGTCGCATCAGTCCATGAAGGAATATCAGGTGGCCATTCTCGCGGAGTACGTGCCCTACACACCGCTCACGGCGCAGAACTTGCAGAAGCTCGCCGAGCTGAAGCCCAAAACGCTCGCCATCATGCACGGCTCGAGCTTCGCAGGTGACTGCGCCCGCGCCCCTGATGACCTCAATGTCGTGTTCCGCGAGGTCTTCGGTTGGCAGACATAGAGGCGGCTGAAGCGCCTCGCTCTGCCCCGCGGTCCCAGTCATGTGCCCGCTGATTCTTTGGTCTCTTTGGAGGAGGAACATTAGATGAGCGCAGATAAAGGAACCGGGACGAAAAACCCACTGAACGTCATCGCTGCGGTTGGCCTGGCTCTTGGCGGACTGTTTGGAATGCTGGGGACTCTGGTCGCAGCACGGAATCTTCAGTCGGCGTTCTGGGCGATCGACGGTGTTGGTGTGGTGGTGGGTACCGCCCTGCTTGGCATAAAACTGTTCAGAAAGGGAAATGACGTGGTCGCCGGCGGTTTTCTGGTATTCACGATTGGAGAGAGCGTGATGCTTGCCGGAACGGCGACGACCCTCGCAGGAAGCGTTCCTTCGTTTGCCGCAGGCACAGCCTTATGGTCTGCCGGCCTTCTGCTCACAAGTGCTCCCAGGGAATTTGCCGGTTGGGTTCGCGTGGCGGGGCTTATCGGTTCAGTCCTTTTCGCGACTACTTCGGCAAGAATATTTTGGGGAGAACAGGTTTTGCCCACCTCCTCTCCGCTGCCCTTTTTCGCCTACCCCTTCCTTGTCCTGACGTTCATCGGCTGGATTTGGACACTGCTGAAATCAGCTTGAGAAGATCAGATTGGAAGCGGCGCGGGTTGCGTTATGCGAGCAAATGAAGGCTCTACCCTCTTCGAGAATTGCGCGAACCTGTCAGGGGCAGACTCGATGCGACGCTTGCAGCATGAAATCAAGGCGCCCAAGAACGTGAGTGCGTTATTGATGCGAAGTACTTATGGTGGAGGCGGGGGGAGTCGAACCCCCGTCCGGACTGGATCGCCTATAACTTATTGATTCTGCGTGCCGCTACACACGCCAAAACCGCCCAAAACGCGGCAGTTCAGTACAATTTACGTACAATTTAGGTCACGCGACTTCGGCCTTATCCCAACACCTTGGGTCGCGAAGCCGACTTCATCCCTTGTGAGCTTGTCGCCCGATTGGCATCGCGTTGCGAGTGGAGAGATCATTTCTCCGGACTCTGTTCCGGGGCCGGTTTGAAGTGTTCTCGGGCGGCGCGAAGAGCTTGGTGCAGCCTACGTTCCAAGACTTCCCGGGGCGGCAACTCCGTCATGTACTGAGCGACTCGAATGCCGCTGCTTTCAAGCTCCAGGAGTTTCACGTGTTCGTCGGACTTGTCGGCGCAGAGGATTAGCCCCAGAGGGGATTCCTCTCCAGTCTGGCGTTCGTGCTTTGCGAGCCAGCGTAGATAGAGTTCCATCTGTCCCTTATCAGCGGCCCGAAACCGTCCGATCTTGAGGTCCACTGCGAGCAGCCGGCGCAAGCGCCGATGAAAGAAAAGCAAATCAAGGTAGTAATCCTCGTTATCGACGGTGATTCGTTTCTGACGAGCGACGAAGGTGAAATCCGAGCCCAGCTCCAGCAGAAAGTTCTCCAGGTCTCGTAGGATTGCGGTTTCAAGATCCTTCTCGCTGTAAGCGTCCTTCAATCCGAGAAAATCGAGGAGGTAGGGATCACGAAAGACCAAGTCCGGGGCCACCACATTGTCGCGCAGGGCGGCGAGATCCTTGCGGGCCAGTTGGCCGGGTTTTCTGCTGATCGCGGTTCGTTCATAGAGCATTCCCTGAATCTTATCCTGGAGAGTCCGCGTGCTCCAGCGCTCAATGCGGCACATCTCGGCGTAGAACTCGCGTTGGAGAGGGTCTTCCAGATAGATGATCTGCCTCAGGTGAGTCCAGGACAATTGTTCACTCAGTGCGTGGACAATTTGGCTGTCTGGGAAAACCTCGGCAAAGCGGATCATGTAAAACAGGTTGGTGCGGCCGAATCCAGAACCGTAATCTTCGCTCAATTGTCCACTCAGTGCGTGGACAATCTGCTCCCCATAAGCGGCTCTCTCGAACCCAAGAATGTCCTTGCGAATTCTCTCTCCGATCGACCAGTAAAGCCTGACCATCTCGGAGTTCACGGCGACAGCCGCACGGGCGCGCGCGCCCTCGATAAGTAACCTGACGTCACTCAATAGAGCGGGAGCGGGAGGAAAGATGTGGCCGGCGCTGGACGACACGGTACCGGTTTTCAGGGCGATGGCAGTCTCACTTTTCCTTTGTTTTCTCGATTTCTTTGTCATCATGAGCAGTAATTCCAAACCCGAACGGTGACATCGCGCGCCGCGATCGATCACAAGTGAACTTGATCCGAGTACGTTCAGCAAATACATGTCTCCGAAAGGCTGAACCAGGATTCTTTCCCCTACCCTTCGACAAGTATCAATCTTTTGTGGATTGAAGGCAAGAATCCGCAGGAAGGGCCTATCTTTGCGGCGCCCCGTGCGCCTACCGCGACATAATCGCTAAAGGAGAATAAACCCATGTCCCAGCCAGGGATCAATAAGCTCATAGTGTTAGGATACGCCGGCAACGACGCAGAGCTGAAATTCACGGCCGGCGGCAAGCCCGTCGCAAACTTTTCGGTGGCCGTAAATGAGTCGTTCAAGAACTGCAACGGCAAAAACGTTGAGCGGGTCGAATGGTTTAGATGCGTCGCGTGGAACGGTCTCGCCGAACTCTGCGGGCAGTACATTCTCCGCGGAAAGCAGGTGTATCTCGAAGGAAGGTTGCAAACGCGGAAGTACGATGACAGAAATGGAAACCCGAGGACGAGCACCGAGGTGGTCGTCAGCACGCTGCGATTGCTGGGCGGTCCGAAAGATGGAGCGAGCCATGCCGAAGCAGATCAAGGGAGACAGGCGTCGGCGATGGGAAATGGCTCAGCAGAGGATACCGAGGACATTCCCTTCTGATCGCTATCAATCGTGGGTTCGGGCTTGGGCATCCTTAACTGAGAGTAGGCGAACGTAATGGGACCACGGGAGGGGAAATCGCGGAAAGGCGTTAATTTGGGGAGGGCTGGATTTTCCAGACACCGTCTGGAGATTCTCTTGGTTCGTGCCACTCCCCAATTCTCCAGACAGCGTCTGGAGTTTTTGTTCGCCTCCCTGCGGCAAGCGCTTGCTTTCTAATTGTGCAGGCACTGCTTGCACAATTGGCCAGGCCATGTAAAAGTCCCACATTTGCCATAAGTTACTGCGAAAGAATCCCCTGCCAAACTTCGCTGTCAAGTCGGCGGCGACCCTCTTGATCAACGCCTCACCGTAACCCGCGCGCCTCCTGCCCTCTTGCTCGCGCTCGACTATCCGGTGACCAATCTCCCAGTAGGTGGCGGTCATAATGGCGTTGACCGATCGAGCTGAGGTTTTTCGCGCCTCTTCCAGCAGATGCACGACTCCATGAAGCAATCCGTCATAAGCCTCGGTGACCAATGGGTTCTTTTCTGTCATCAACGGCACCCGCGAGCCTGGCGGCACATCTGGAACTCAACCACCGCAGGGATTATAGTGCATGCCAGCCGAAAGGTTCGACCGGCTAAAATCTGTCGCCATTCCATCTCCCGAAAGCCCGCATTTTTCAGATTTCCAAATGTATCCAGCGCTTACTTCGATTGCAAAGCAAATCACAAAGGAGGACCAGAAAAGTGTTTGTTGAACTCATGCCAATGCTGGCGGGCCGCACGGTAATGATCACCGTGGCCCGCGAAAATGACAAAACGGTCCGGGTATGCGTAATCCCGAAGAAGGTGAAAGAGGACGACAACCCGGCGCTTACAACCCCGTTGAGTTACACCGGCACACCCGAGGAGCTCGACACGGAACTGGGAAAACACTTGGCGAGCTACGTCGAGTGCCACACGCAATTAGGCAGCACGTTGGCCCAGGCAAAAGCTGAAATGGAGGCTGCGGCCAAGGCTGCCCAGGAGGAAGCCCGCAAGGAGAACGCGGAGCGCAACAAGAAATCCGCCGAAAAGGCAGCAAATCCCACCGGCGACAATCTTGCCACTCCACAGCAAGGTGTGGATACCGCGGCGAGGGCCAACACACTGTTCGGAGACACCATGCCGACCGAACCCGCCGTTGCAACCAAACCGACAGGAGGTGAAAGCCCATGCAGGCTAGCATTGTAAGCCGCGAATTCACTTGGAATGGAGTCAAGATCCCGGACCCTGATCGTAAGCTCTCTCCGGAAGAAGTACGCGCCGTTCTGGCGACCATGTATCCGGATATTGCGACCGCGACGATCACCGGGCCCGAGGCCGTGGGCGACAAATTACTCTATCGGTTCGCGGTCGCCATTGGCACAAAAGGATAGGGCTAATGAGAGCCGAATCTAAAGTTCGAAGAGAGCAAGCGAAGCAGGCGGTCCTCGATGAACTCGCACGGCTGAGCGAGGACCGCCATCCCCGCAATCAAACCCTCCTCGCAAGGTTCGCCCGATGCACCCAACGTCAACAAACAGTCCTCATAATGTCGCGAGCGGTCGACGCCGAACGGCGCGCTTACAGCGCAACGCCACTTGCGCCCCCGCCCGGGTGGCTGCCACCGCTGGCGTGATGGGAAGCGGATCCCACTTGCTCATTCCATGCCTTGACCGCATTCCGCCTGAGTATCACTTTCACGCCGGCGAGCGCGCCGCGATTCGCTTGGGGCAGGCGTTGCTTGAGCTGGGTATCGCTGACCCGAGCGATTGGCGGCGCGTCCGCCGCGATCCTACCGACTATGTACAGGCGACTCTAAATCGCTGGATCGATGTCCATGGCGGAAAGACCGTTCGGCGGCGCTTTTGCCTGCGGTTGATGCTAAGCGAGGTTGTGGACGAGTATATGGACGCTAGCGAGTCCGACCCTGATGGCCGGCGGCTATACCTGTTTCTTCACCCCGACAGCGCCGCCTTTATTGTAGCCGGACCGACACTCGAACTGTTAGGGCAGGAGCACCCCCGGTTGCCGGTGACTTTCTACCATCTGTTTACGGGAGCCCTCAACCGGTGGGTAAATGTGTACGACTTTTGTTGTCGACAACAAAAATCGTATTGGACTAAACCGCTACGCGGTAGGTGCAACCCAACTTCCCGCGCTGAGATGTCGGGAGCCCACGAACCCACAACCTACCCCCCCAACCATTCCTTCCTGAGCATCTTTGCGAAATCATGGAGAGGCTGCTTGCAGCACATTCCCTTTCGCAAAGGAGCTTTCCATGACCTCGCTTCGTCAACGCATGATGGAAGACATGCAGGTGCGCAATCTCTCCCCACTTACGCAAACCTGTTACGTCCAACAGGTCTCATTATTCGCACGCCACTTCAGCAAGTCACCCGAAGTCCTGGGCCCGGAGGAGATTCGCTCCTACCAGGTGTATCTGACCAATGAAAAGAAGCTGGCTCCCGCTTCCATCCTCATCGCGGTGGCCGCCCTGCGTTTCCTCTACAAAGTTACCTTGCACAAGGGTTGGAGTTTGGAAGACATTATCCCCGCCCCCAAGAAACCCCAGAAACTGCCCATCGTTCTCAGCCCAGAAGAGGTTCGGCACTTTCTCAGTTGCGTGGCCAGCCCCAAGCACCGGACCATCCTGACGACTTGTTACGCCGC
>JBEKLF010000260.1:0-11952 GCA_050010335.1 Terriglobia bacterium | reverse complement strand
TGATAAAGACACCCTGTCCGAAGGGGAGGTTCCCGCAGCGGGGAGCCCGGGGTCGCGGAGGCCGCCTCGGCGGTCACGGAGGATCGGAGCGGCGAGTTGACCTCGCCAGGGAGCGGCGGGAGGCCAAGGCTGTCCCCATTAGCAAGCCCGCCTGGGATTCGATGGCGCTTCGCCCCCGGCTGGAGTTTCTAAATTCAGTTACGCTATGACTCGCGTGCCGGAAACCACCCCGGCGCGACCGCGTTTCCCCTCCTGATCCCGGAGGGGCGTTCGCAAAGGCTCCCCTCCTCGGATGAGGAGGGGCGACGCCCTTGGCGACGGGGTGGTGCCGAGCAGGAAATATAGAAACTCGAGGTGCCGGCTGGAAGCCGGCGCTACGCCTCAAATGTGGACACTACCGAGCGGGGGATATCCCACTCCCCTCTTATTGGACGTTGAGGAACTGCGTTAGTTTATCGGCGGCCCCTCCCAGGGCCCGGGCGAGGCTTAACTTCGCCAGGTTATGGGCGAAGATGCTATCGATATAATCGAGCTGGGCGCTGGATACCGAGTCCTGCGACTGGACGACGTCAACATTCGTGCTCACGCCGCTCTCGAATTTCACGCGGGTCTGGCCCAAGGTTTCCTGGTTGACGTCGAGGTTTTGCTTCGCCACGTCCACCTGATTGGCGGCTGCCACCACATCCAGATAAGCGGTCCGAACGTCACCTTCTACCTGACCTCTGATGTCTTCGAGTTCCGCGCGACGCTGTGCCAGAGCGGCCTGCGCCTGTTCGATATCTCCGGCCGTGCGGCCGCCATTCCAGATCGGCACACTCAGGGTAGCCGAAACCGTATAGGTGGGGCGCAACGTCAGAGGAGAACCAATACCACCGTAGTCGGCGCTGACAGAGCCAGAAGGAAGCCGTTCGGCGCGCGCCGCGGCCAGCGCCCGCTCCGCCGCCGTTACCTGCACCTCCGCAGCTTTCAGGTCGGCGCGGTGGTCGAATGCCTGTTTGATGCCATCGTCGAGACTAAGAGGCGGGGCAGGCGCATAGGGAACGGCGTTCGAAATTTCGTACTGCTCATTCGGGGGCAATCCCGTCAGACGGGCCAGGGTGATTTTTTGCTTGGCGAGCTCATTTTGCAGCGTAATCAGGCGTTCCTGATCGAGCAGCATCGCGACGCGGCTGCGATTAACGTCGATCTGCGCGATCTTGCCAAACTTCAGGCGGTCAATGTCCTGCTGATAAAGGGTGTTGGCGGTCGTGAGTTGAGTACGCGCCGCTTCCACCCGCGCGTTGGCGGCGATCACCTGAAGATAGGAGGCGGCTACCGCGAGCACCACCAAATCCTGCGCATCCTGCGCGGATAAGTTGCTGGCACGGGCCAGTTGCTGCGCGGAACGATAATTGTTGATGGCCGTGAAATCGGCGACACTCTGCGAAACGCGCCCGCGCACATCCAAAACGTTAAAAGGCCCAACCACGTTGGGCAGCGCGAACCCGGGAAAGCTGAAGTTGAAACCGAGGGATCGCAGATTGAAGGTCTCCTCGGTATCGGCAACGTCGGCACTGAAGTTCGGCAGCAGCCCACTCCGGGCGGATTTCGCCTGACCGCGCAACTGTCGCAACGCCTGGGTCATGCCTACGGCTCCCAGGTTGTAGGCGAGGCCGCGCCGGATCGCGTCCTCGAGCGACGGCTTCCCCGAAAATGGAATCGCCGCCGTGCTTTTGGTGCTCCCACTGTAGGCGCCTGACACTGAAATCGTCGGATTAATGGCATTCACGCTGGTGGTGGTGCTGGGAACCGGCGCCTCGGTGGCGACGACCCCGCCGCCTTGCCCATTTCGCCCCGAGAGTGGAAGCGGAGTGGGACGTGTGCTCGGCGGAGGAGGACCGCCAAGCTGGGCCAAGCCGCACATTGCGAACACGAGAATCGAGGCGGTAACCCCTATAAGGCGTGCCAGCGAAACTTCCGAAGTGAATCGTCTCATCATTTCCACCGTGCCTTTCGCTTGAGTTCTTCCCGGCGCGTGATTGCCGGGGTTTGGGTTTTGATCAACCTAAGCAGCCAGCCTTGGGTAAACTTTACCATTACCCAACTTCAGCGGCTCCCCCTATCGTGCATCCCGACAGGTTGATGAAATAGTCTTGGGAGCGCTGCCACAGCCCCAGCGGGATCTGAACAACCCCGAGTTGCGCCGGGACGAGCGAACCCATCGCTTCGTCCCCCCCTCGGGATAGCATATGAGTTCGATAGCGGTTCAATGACCGACCACGTGTCCGGTTGCAGTTCCAGTTATTGCGATGGTTATGATTAACCCCGATTTTTTCGTCCCAAAAAATAGACGGTGGAAGCCCCCAGGGCGCAGAACAGGCCGCCCGTCTGCAAGGCGTGACCCGAACCCACCCTTTGGGCGATGACGCCCATCCAGAAGCTTCCGACCGGCAAGCTCCCGCCGAAGACCAGAGCCCAAATTCCCATCAGCCTTCCTCGCAGGTGATCAGGGGATTGGGTTTGGATGATGCTATTTCCGATGGAATAAAACAAGATGATGCCGAACCCCGCAAAGAAAAGCAGGAAGCCCGCGCCGGCCGGTTGATGCATGAAACCGAAAAGAATGACGAAAGCTGCAAAAATGCCCGCGCCGATATAAAGCGATTTAACATGGACGATACGAGATCCTTGTGTGGCAACGAATAAAGCGGCGGTACAAGCGCCGAGGCCATTCAGGGCCAAAAGCCAGCCATAGCCCTGGGCACCCATCTTCAATTGAGTTACCGCGAAGGCGGATAGCTGGGATAGGTAGGCCCATCCTCCCAGCCCCATGATGAAAAGCAGGGTTACCGTTTGGGCTATGGCGGAATTTGTTTTTAGATACTTGAAACCTTCTAAAGTATATTTCCAGTCGGCTTTTACCTTTTCAGGCGCGTAGTGCGATGCGGGAAGCTGGATCTTGTGAATCGCATAAAGAACCGCCAAATAACTCATGGCATCCAAAAGAAAACACCAGCCAGCCCCGAAGAAAGCCAGTACAAGACCTCCAATAGCGGGACCGATGACCCGGGCCGAATTCACCATGGCGCTGTTCAGCGCGATGGCGTTCACTAAATCATGCTTGCCCACCAGTTCCACCATGAGGGTCTGCCGGGAGGGCATCTCAAAGGTGGTGGATAGCCCCCAAAGGGCGGCAAAGATCATAAGATAGGCAATGTGAACGGGACCACGGAACAACATGACGGCCAAAGTCAACGAAGACAGCAGCGAGAACCAACTCGTGAAAGTAAAAATCCTGATTTTGGGAATACGGTCGGCCAGCGAACCGGCATAAACGGCGAAAAGGAAAATGGGAAGGGAATTGAGCATGAAAACAGTACCCAGCAAGAATTCCGAATGGGTGAACTGAAAGGCAATCCACCCTAAGGCGGCGGTGCGGGTCCACGTACCGATCAGCGAAACGGTTTGCCCCGCATAAAAATAGCGGTAATTAGGATTGCGTAAGGCGGAAAAGGTGTTACGCCATCCTTCCGAAGGGGGCAGCCCCGCGCTATTTGCCTCGGATTGTTGCAATGTTTCCTGGGAGCTCTCCGAACTCAATCATTCCCCCTGCTCGGCGATGAAGGCATCAACCGTGACGACGGTTGCTTGTGCCGGGAAAATCTTCTCGGTGAGAACGCGGTGAACTTCCGGATCGGCGTCGAAACAGGCGTCCTTGAGGACGACGCAGCGATAATCCAGGTCGGATGCCCGCCTTAGCGTGGAAAGAGTAATACCACTCGTCGAAATTCCGAAGAACACCAGATTTTCAATGCCACGGGAGCGAAGAATTAGATGGAGATGGTTCTCCGAAAATGCCCCGACTCGTTGCTTGTAGACCACCAGGTCTCCGGGGCGGAAGATAGAGCTGTGGAATTCGGCGGAGGGCGTGCCCTTTACGAAGAGATTGGTTTGCTTCACCCTCCTGTTAAACAAGATGTCAGTATCGGGAATTTCCGGATGGCCTTCGGAAAATCCCAGTCCCACATGGATGATTTGAAATTGTTTCTTTCGGGCAAATTCCACGGCCTTGGAGGCATTGGTGATGATGGCCTCAGCACCGGGGGCGAATCCCAAAATTCCTTTCTGGAAATCGAGAGTCAGTAAAGCTGTTTTTTTCGGATCAAGTTTCATGTGTTTTCCTTTCTCGTTTTTTCCAGGACACTGAAAATCACCGTGATGCCTTCGAGCAATTTCTTCCGGTCACTTGGGGAAAGATTCTTTATCGCGTCCACGTACTTCTCCGCCGCCTTCAGGCGAACACGTCCCGTCATGGCACTGCCCTTCGGAGTCAAGCTCAGTTTTATCTTCCTGCGATCAGTGGGATAAGGATCACGGCGAGCAAAACCTAGGCGGATCAGATGATCAACGACTTTAGACATGGCAGGTTGGGCGACATGTGCGCTTCGGGCCAATTTACCGACTTGGTTTTTTCCATACTCAATGGCGAGCAAAATCCGAAGTTGCGTAAAAGTCAGCTCTTTAACGTATGGATGAGAACGCACCCTATGGCTCGCGGGATTGACCTCTTCTTTCAAGGACACGAAGATCGGTCCGGCAATCTCGTAAAGGCTTAGGGCAATATTGAGAGGTTTGTTCTTCATATCTTTTTCGAATATATAATAAAAGATATGTATTTGTCAACCACCCAAGATCAGCGAGGTCAGCGGATGAATTTGAAGGCAGACTCACTTCATCGCGGACTCCTGCGCGCCCTTACGTTTTTCACGCTTGAACCTCCCGATGCCGCCTTCGTCCGCAAGAGCAAGGAGTTCCCGTGGAAGATGTTTCGCGCGATCAGCGATTTGCTGCTGACGGGACGCGGCCAAATTCGTCATCCTGACCCCGGTTCTTTAGTCCCCGCCCCGCATTCCTTTTTCGCGTTGACTTTCCCGGCCCGGCTCATTATGCTGATTAGTTCAACCATGGCAAACATCATCCAATTCGTCGCGATCGAGTGCTGTTGCACAGCAACAGAGCCGGCGTGTGGAGGGCATGCTTAGCAGGGCGCTAATCAAAACGATCTAATCCCAACCCACCGTCGGAAGAAAATCCGGCCGTGGGTTTTTGTGTTCTTACAGGGCACTCGGAATTAAAGAGTCGAACTCGCTTTGGTAGGCAAATCTAAAACCACTGCCTCTCCAAAGACGGCTGGGTATCCCGATGCCAGGGGGCGCGGGAGGCAATGATCGCGTATACCAGAATGGAGAAAACCGATGATTCGAAAGAGAAAGCCATCACCGTACTTCCTCTTCTTGCTGTTGTTCTTTGCCCTCACTCAGATCCAACCTGCTTTTGGCCAAGCGGTATCTGGCAGCATCTTCGGGACGGTCACTGACCCCACCGGAGCTGTGGTCCCCAACGCAACCGTGACCATCCGGGATTTGGACCGCGGAGTCGATTACAAAGTACAAACGATTTCCGATGGAAACTACATTCAGACACACCTGTTGGCAGGGCACTATCGCGTCACAATCGCACCGTCAGGCTTCGAAACCTTTGTGGCTGACGCGACCGTTGACGTGGATGCCGCCACCCGCGTCGATGCTCACCTGGTAATCGGCAAAGCCAGCAGCACCATGACGGTCACGACGGAAACTCCCTTGCTCAAGACGGACCGAGCGGAGTTAAGCGACACCCTCTCCACCAGTCAATTGGCCGCCCTTCCGGTCCTGCGTCGGAATATGACCGATCTCATGTTGATTATGCCGGGCGCCTTTGCGGATAGCTTTCAGGTTGCCGCGAGTGAGAACCCGCAGTCGGGATTGCAGGTTGACTTTAACGGCCAGAGCTTCACCGCCAACGGATTCCTGCTGGACGGCACGGAAAACCAGAACCCCCTTCTGGCGATCGCCATCATCAACCCCAACATTGACTCCCTTCAGGAACTCAAAGTGACCACCAGCAATTACGACGCTGAGTTCGGCTCCGTCGCGGGAGCTCTGATGCAAGCGACGACGAAGTCCGGGACCAATCAGTTGCACGGGACGGGATTTGAGTATCTCCAAAACGATATCTTCGACTCCGCCAATCCCTTCACGCAATTGAAGCCGCCGCTCCGGTGGAATCAATTTGGTGGGTCGCTGGGGGGGCCGATCAAGAAGAACAAGGTCTTTATCTTCGGCGATTACCAGGGATCACGCCAACGGAATGGCGGATCGCTGATCACCACGGTTCCTACGACCGCAGAGCGCGGTGGCAATCTCCAGAGTCTGCTGGGGAATTACATTTGCGCCGACGGTTCGGTTTCCGCCAGTGCGTGCGGAAATCCTTTGATGGTACCCACCACCGAGGGCGGCTCGGCCCCGGCGCAGGCGGGCATGGTGTTTGACCCCACGACGGGAATTTCGGATGGAACGGGACGCGAGGCCATTACCACCAACGGCCAGGTGAACGTTATCCCCGTTTCGCAACCCCTGACCAATATCATGGCTTACCTCCCGGCTCCCAATCGGGGCGCCGCGGGCGCCATCTTTAACAATTACACCGCCTCCGGCTCGGAGATTTTTGATGTCGATCAACCAGATGTTCGCTTGGACTACAACATCTCCGAGAAAGCCAACTTCTTCGCGCGTTACTCCCTGGCGGATTTCACCATCGAAGCGCCGGCCGCATTTGGGGCGGAGGCGGGTGGGCCCGCCTTTTTCAACTTCGCCGGCCAATCGCTAGACCGCAACCAGAGCCTGGCGCTTGGGCTCACGTATACCTTCAGTCCCACCCTTGTCGGCGAGGTTCGGTTTGGTACCTTTCGTTATCGAATCCGCGTGGAACCGTTCGGAGTTGGTACCGATCCCGCCACGGAGGCGGGTCTACCCAACTTGAACTTGGGATCCCAGGCCACCAGCGGCATGCCGGCATTTTACATCGGCGGAAACGGCGGGTTTAATTTCGGATATGCGTTGGGAGTGAATGGGTGCAACTGCCCGTTGAAGGAGACGGAGAATCAATTCGACTGGATCACGAATTGGACCAAGCAACTCGGCAATCACACGATCAAGTGGGGGGCTGAGATTCCCCGCGACCAGCAGCAGCGGATTCCCAGTGACGAGCACCGTTCCGGCGAAATCACCTTTACGGATTCCGTTACCGGTAACGCCACGGTCGACGCGCTCGCCAACGGCAATGCCACTACCGGCGCCGGTATGGCTTCCTTCCTGCTCGGCCAACCGTCGTCGTTTGGGCGCTATTTCACGGGGATCGGCCTATATCCCGGCCTGCGCGAGACGCGCATCTTCCTCTATGTGCAAGACACATGGCGTGTCACGCACAAGCTGTCCCTGGACTATGGCGTGCGCTGGGAGAATTACCTGCCCCAAGGCGCCGCGAAAGCCGGTGGCGCCGGCACATTCAATCCGCTCACCGGGGATGTGCTTGTCGCTGGTCTTGGCGGCAACTCCCTCAATTTGGGCGTCCAGCCTTATAACCTGGGGTTCGCGCCGCGTCTCGGCATAGCTTACCAGTTGCAGCCTCACACCGTCCTCCGCGCCGGCTATGGGTGGGGCTTCACTCCGGCCGGGTACGGCTCGATCTTCGGGCAGGGGCTTGAGTACAACCCTCCCATTCTCAATGGGCAAACGATTCCCCAAGCAAACCCCTACACCCCGGATTTCAACCTGCTGACGGGTCCCGCCCTGCCGGTCAATCCGCCCATCGGGTCGAATGGCACGTATCCGCTTCCGGACGGCATCAGCGTCTACAACTGGTTCTGGCCGCTGAATCATTACCGGATCCCCGAGGCCTACTTCTGGAACGCCACCGTCCAGCACCAGTTCGCGGGCGGGCTGGCCTTCCAGGTGGCTTACATCGGCAACGTGGGGCGGCATCTGTATGAGAATCCCAACATCAACCAGGCAGTTCCCGGTCCCGGCGACTTCGACTCACGCCGGCCGTTCTATCCCCAATTCGGACTCGAACAGGGGATCTACTACACGTGCAACTGCGACACCAGCAACTACAACGGCCTGCAAGCCAAGCTGGAGAAGCACGCTTCCCACGGTCTCGACTTCACGCTCAACTATACCTACTCGAAGGCCATGGGCATCAGTAGCTTCGGCGGCGGCGGGTTCGACAACAATTACGACGTGCGTGCGTCCTACGGACCGCTCAACTTCAATTCCACCCACGCCGTCTCGTTCACCAACGTCTGGCAGATTCCCTACGGCCGCGGCCGGCGCTGGGGCTCCGCCAACAGCAAGGCCCTGGATCTAATCCTTGGAGGTTGGAGTCTGGACGGCATCACCACGCTCGACTCCGGACACCCGTTCTCTCCCATGGTGTCCAACACGGCGTCGGTCAATGCCGACTTCAACGGCGTTCGGGCTGACAAAATCGGTAACCCCAGCGTCGCGAATCAATCGACCGCGGAGTGGTTCAACCCGGCAGCGTTCAGCGACCCGCAAGCGCCCTATCGCGATGGCACGGCCTCCAACGATTCGCTCTGGGGACCCGCGCAATACATGGTCAATCTGGCGCTGGAAAAGACGTTCACGATCACCGAGCACAAGACGCTGGAGTTCCGATGGGAAAACTATAACGCGTTCAACATCGACAACTACGGGCAACCCGCCAATACCATCGACGTATCGGGCGCCGGCCAGATCACGTACGCCGCGACGGCGATGCGCCAGATGCAGTTCGGATTGCACCTCCGCTTCTAGCAAGTTGGTGGAAAAACGGGTAGCGCCGAACTCCCGACAGGGTCGGGAGTTCGGCACCGGTTGAGCAAATCCTAATACTGGTCACACACATAAGAGGTTTGAGGAGACTATTCACCAATTTGTTCCGGGGTGCGCCGGTGACGGCGGGCGTATCGCATTGCTGTTCTGATTTGAAAACCTTCTTGAAACCTGTCATGATTCGCGGCCTGCGGAAGGGGCGGCTTCTGCGGCGTCCACCCGCGGGTCCCATTCATCTTTTTTATGCTCTCATTCATGACTCTTGCCGCCACGCTGCTGATCGGAACAAGCACGTGCGCGCCTCCCGTGGCCCAAGGGTTCGAAGAGAATTTCATTCTGCCGGGAGCGCGGAGCAATCTTGTTTATGAACGTGGATACGCGCTTGATGCATACGCCCCGGCGGGCGAGCCGCGGCCGGCGGCGGTAATCATCCACGGCAGCTCGGGCAACAAGAGCACCCACCTCAACCAGCTTTTTCCGCTTCTGGATAAGGCGGGGTATACGTGGTTTTCCGTAGACTATGGATCGGTAGACGACGTACGCGCTGCGCTCGATTACATCCGCTGCCTGGGCCGCTTCAACATCACCTCGCAAATGGTTCTGATCGGCGAAGACACGGGGGCTGCCATCGATTTGGCTCTGGCGCGAGGCGCCCCTTTTGAGGGAGTGGTCACCTTCGGCGTCAAGCTGGAGGGTCAGCAGCCAGGCGGTTTTCCAGCCACCACCAAGGTTTTGATGATCCAGGGCACCGGGGACGAGGAAGTGAAGGCCGCCGAGGTTCAAGACTTCGGTAAGCAGCTTCAGGGCTGCACTTATTTCCCCGTTGCCGGAGCCATCCATAATTTTGAGAATTGGCCCCCCGACCAGTGGTACTGGAAGGAAGAACTTCGGGCATGGCTGCGGGGCGACCGGGGCGGTCTGTGGAAGGACGTTCCTTACTCACGGCCCGGTGGACGCGACCTGCTGATGGACACTGACATTCCCGAGGGGGGAGGCCCATTCCCGGCGGTCATCATCGTCCACGGCGGCGGTTCGGAAGCCGGCGACAAGGTTAGCTATGTTTCGCCAGTTTTTGCCCCCCTCATGCAAGCCGGATTCGCGTGGTTCTCCATCGATTACCACCTCACTCCCTACGTTCACGTTATCGAGCAATTGGAGGACGTGCGCAACGCTGTGCGTTTCGTGCGCCGGCATGCCGACTGGTTCCATGCGGACCCGAATCGGGTAGCATTACTTGGCGAGTCGGCGAGCGGGCATTTGGTGGCGCAGGTGGCCTCAATGCCTTGCCCCGGCTGCGAAGTTCAGGCCGTGGTCTCGTTCTACGGTGTTTACAACTTCGTGCGCTGGAAAGAGGATGCCGATTTCAATCGCATGTTTCGGCGCATGTTTGCGAATCAGGACACGGCCACTCTGCGCGAATACTCGCCGCTATTTCATGCTAGCGCCAAGATGCCCCCGATGCTGATCATCCAGGGCACCGGGGATGATCTCTACCCGGGGACCGAAGAGTATGCCAGGCGCTTGGAGGAAGTTCACGCCAAGCACGAGATCATTCTGCTGGAGAAAGCTCCGCACGGCATGGAGAACTGGGAAGGGCATTCCGATTGGATGTTTTACAAGCAAAAGATGGTCGATTGGCTGAAGAAAACGCTGACGACACATTAGGTAAATGAAACGGGGGGGAAAACTTGAGGAGAAAACAAGGGTGGTTGTTGAGTTTCAGCTTTCTGGCGGCTACCGCGCTAGTGGGAATGCTGCTCCTGTCGCCTAACAAATCACTGGCCGCCGGCCCGAGCGGGGGCCCGATTGTGGATACGGGGCAAATCCCCGAAGCTCCCCCGAACTCGCCGGCGGACGAACGCTTCAAAACCGACATTTTGGTCATCGTGGCCCATCCTGACGACGAGACAGAGGTTACCGGCTACCTGGCGCGGGCTATTTTCGATGAGCACAAGCGCGTTGCTGCAATTTTCGGCACTCCCGGCAATGGCGGCGGTGATGTTGTCAGTAATGCGCAGGCCGCCGCGTTGGGGGCCATTCGCTCGACGGAAGCGCGCGAGGCGTTGGCCAGGTTCGGCGTGCTGCACGTGTGGTTCTTGTGTGGAACCGACACTCCTGGACAAAATGTCTTGCAGTCGCTCGAGACGTGGGATCACGGTCGGGCTTTGGGAGAGGCGGTGCGGTTGGTGAGGTTGACGCGCCCTGAAGTGATCCTGACTTGGCTGCCCGTGTACGTGGCCGGGGAGAATCACGACGATCATCAGGCGGCGGGCGTCATTGCCACGGAGGCATTTGATCTGGCGGGAGACGCCACGGCGTTCCCCGAGCAGATATCGGCGCCGAGAAATCGCCATGGCATTATGAATTTGACCGAGGGATTGCAACCCTGGCAGCCCAAGAAGATTTACTATTTCTCCGACGCCCTGCACACGGAATTTCTGGAAGGACAGGGTCCCCGTTACATTACATCGGATGTTTCACCCAGTCAGCATAAGAGCTATTACCAACTAGCCGTCGAAGAGGCGGCGCACCACCTGACCCAAGATGACTCCGGCCAGGCGGCCCAGCAGGCGCTCTCCGGCGGGCCCGACTTCATCTACGCGAAGGAACCAGTTCGTTTGGTTCTGGGAAAGTCCCTGGTGGGCGGCACTACCACCGGTGACGTGCTCGAAGGCATCCAGCCCGGCGAGGTGCCATTTGCGCCTGTGACGGGCTATCGGCCGGAGACCCGCGAGGGCCTTTCCGTGGAACTGGGCGGGCCGTGGACGTTCTACAAACTGCTGTGGAAGGCACACAACATCGAGCATCTGCGTGACCTCATCAAGATCCCGGAAGTTGCCGTCGGGAACGGTGAACGGGTCAACGTGCCGATCCTGATCCACAATGACACGGACCAACCGGTGGAAGTCACACTTTCGTCCACGATTGCAGCGGGTTGGAAAGAAACACGTGGGACCGCGCACTATCCCGTAAGACCTCATGAAACCTACCCGGCGCAGACGCAGTACATCGCCCCCTCTACGGCGAAGCCGGAATGGCAGACACTCACCTGGAAAGCCGAGGCCAACGGACAGACCATCGGGACTCTGACTCTGCGCGTGATGACGGACTCGCCTGGACTGCCGCAGTAGTCCGGTTTCACGGTAAATTTGTTCTAACTAAGGGGGAGCGGAACAGAATGGCGATTGATTTTGGGAGTTGGGAGGCTGCCCGACATGCACGAGGAGGATTTCGGGCGTCGGTTGACAGGCGGGCCTGG
>JBEKLF010000259.1:0-12070 GCA_050010335.1 Terriglobia bacterium | reverse complement strand
GAATTGGTCGCCACTTTGACCCGGGTCTTCGAGGATATGCAATCCTACCCGGAGCTGATCCGACCCCGGCTGCTACCTTTTTGCTAGCCATCATGTCCCTTTATTTATGCGCGGATGTATATGTTGCTCAGATACTGGCTCCCAATAGGGCGACCGGGCGTAATATTCGTGAAGCCTATACTCGTACTCGCGAGTGACCGGAATAGTATCGTTCCACTCGGGGCCATTCTGGATCGTTTCCCGAGTGAGGTCAATGTAGACTTTGGAGTCCGTCCAACTTACATTGTTGATCCACTGAGGCGACACCAGCACCTTTTTGCCAGGCCACCAGTTCTGCGTATCCACCTCGAGGTATCGAATGGCCCAGGTTTCATCATCGACGATGAAGTCTTTTACATGACCAATCTCACCATCAGACGCTTCGATGTGATACCCCGTCACCTCCTCGGTGCTACGCAGATGTGAGTCGGCCGACTCTTTTCCTGCCCGGGCTTGCGACGCTTCCGCTTCCGTCACCGCTTCCCTTTGAACCGATAAGCCTGCCGGATAGGACGCCAGACCCCACAGGTTGGGCCCACCCCAATAATAAGGGTAACCGTAGTACCCCATATACACGGCTTCGTGCTGCCGTGAAACGGGCTTGTGTGTATCGATGCCGGGGCTATCCTCGACCTGTTGCTTCGTCAGCGCTACGTCGAGGCGCCTTGATTCCCAATTCGCTTGGCGAAGGGCGATCGGTGAGACTAGCACCAGCCGACCGCTCAGCCAAATTCCGGTATTGACGATAAGGTAGCGAATGGCCCACGTCTCGTCATCGAAATAGAACTGATCCAACGTTCCAACCTCTCCATCCTTGGCTCGGATTTCAAAACCCCTTAGACGGGTGACATTTCTTAACATGGTTTCTCCTCCTCGGTATTTTGTAGGTTTGTGCAGCACTACTTCGCACTTGCCGTGGCGTGTTGCGCGCGTTCGACCATGTGCACGGCAATTTCCAGCGGGCAGGTCGTGTGGATAATGTTCTTCACTCTGGCCACCTCGTCCGTCGTGCCGTGGGCCAGAGTGAGGAACTTGTCTGACTTAATCGCCGTCTCGTATTTCACGACGCTGTCCTTCGGGATGCCAATGCTGCACAGCCCAGCCCCAATTGCGCCCAATCCGCCCATCACCCCAGCGCTCTCGAGAGCTCCAACAATCCAAGCGACGAGAGGGCCAGCTACCAAGACCGGGCCGATGCCGGGAATGGCAAAGAAAGCGGATCCGAAAAGCATCCCCCAGAGCCCACCCCAGAAGACGCCGAGCTTCCCCCAGTACTTCATGCGATCGCCGGTATTGTAGTACCCAATGTTTATACCCCCCGCCCATTCCCGACGCAGTGCAGTACTGCTCACGAGTCTGGTCAGAAATGCTCATCCGGAATTGACGGAACAGTCGGAACAGAGACCCTGAGCAATTGTGAACAGACGTGCCAGGCGTTATTTGCCAATATCTGATGTGCAGTCCCAGGAGAGGGAAGCCTGTCCCCGGCGCTCCGGCTCCGGGGAAAACGTTCCTTGGGGGGGGAAACAATCATGAAAGTGGAGCTGAAGCCGACTATTGATGCACTTAAACATGATGCCAATCAACTGGAACACCACGCCCGGAAGCTGAGAACAACCTCTCCCACTCTCGAAGCGGAAGCTGAGGAAATAGACGACAGGGTGGCGTCCATCAGAAAGCAGATCGTGATTTTGGAACAGTGGGAGTAGCCACGAACCCGAGGGGATTGTTACTGGTCCATCCCATCCTGAGTCTCTAAGGTTCGGCGGCGCAAAAAGACCTGAACAGGGCAGGGTGGCGGATCTGTACAAAACTGAACGTCTTGCCTGGCAGAAATGGGAGACCAAAAGATATGCCAAACACAAGTGAAAGAGGAGAGATCACTGCACGCGCGAATGCGAAGGAAGCGGAAACTATTCGGCAGTCCCAGAAGCTGGTGTCGAAAACTAAACAGCTCTCCGCAAGCAAAGATGCGAAAAGCCAGGGAAGAAGCGCCAGAACGCTGAAAGGCCGATCCCGCCAACCTACGGCATGACGGCAGTCTCGTCGGGCGATGGTGAGGGACGGGCGAAACTGATAAGCTCCGTCGCAACCAAGACGCTCCATCCGAATGTTGGCGAAATTCATCCAATGAATAGCCACTGCTCGGGACTCGATTGTGGCGCTCTCGGGGAGGTATTCATGACGAAACGTCATGTGCGGAAAAACGAGGCTCAGATCGATAAACTTGAAAGCGATTCCGGGCAAGCAGGCTCTGACAGTGCTGGGCAATCGGGTGATGCCCAGGGGCTGTCGCAAGTCGCGGAGGTTGACGAAGAAAGCGTCGGAGAACTCGCCGAGAGGGACCAAGCATACGAGGCTGAAGCCGTGGAGGGCGTCGAGGATGCTGGCGACCATCCCGAAAGGCCCGTACGTACGCGTGAGGACAAGGGGCGGTAGCCGATATTCCATAGGAGCAGAATCGGAGATCCTGCCTTAGCCCGACCCCGGGCCTACCCGCCGCTAGATGCTAAAGGCGGAAGTTGCACTTGTTTACTTGCCTGGCTTTTTCCAGCGCTTCGCGGTTCTTCTCGTCCTCCAGTTGTTGACGCTTAATTTCCCGCTGAGGAGCTCCTTGCGCATCTAACCGGATGGCCTGGGCAGTCGCGGTCCTGGCCAGGGCATCCACCTTTTTCGAGAATGCTATCATTCCGTAGGTGGGTTGGGAGGCGGAACGATAGAGGTTAAACGAGTACTGGTTGTCTTCCCAGCGCGCGATAATGAGTTCACCATCATTGTCGCCTCGAGTCGAAGAAAAGGCAATCATGGTGCTAGCAGGCTTCGTGGCAGTCCCATACTTGGCCGAAATCGCGTCGATCATGTCGCCGGTGGTCAGTCCTTCGGTTTCATCCTGATCGTAATTGACCACGATTCGAAAGAGTTCCCCGTTGTAAAAGCTGAACAAAATCGTTTTGACCGGGTCCGTTTGTGGTGTAGATCCGGCCCCGAGCCAGATGGGCCATTCCAGTTCCTGGATGACCGCCGGACGTTCATGGATCAGCTTTACGTCAGACAAATCCAGGCCTGCCTGTTTAGCGAGGGCCGGCAGGGTCTCTCCAAACTGAAAGTTCCGGTAACGGGAAAGATCCGGTGCGCCCACGCCCGGCGCCGAAGCAGCGGTCATGGTGAGCCAACTGTCGAAAACGCGCTGGGGCTGCAACTCCAGTACTTGGACCGCAGGAGGTCGTGTAGCGATCACCTTTTCCTCAGGCGGCTGCGCCTCTTGCGAACGAATCAGGGGCACTGCCACCAGCACGGCCCCTAAGACCGAAATCACGAGCCTGCGAGTGTTAATCATGAAAGTCCTCCTTCAGGGGACTCGATACTTTCCGGCTACGCTGCTGGTGAGATGGCCACCAACTTCGCCGGAGGCCATGCCGGAGTGCCTTTAGCCTGGAAGAGATAAACACTTTCCTGTACATGTCGCGGATGGCCGGCGACCGTGACGTAGGGTAGCCCCAGGAAACTCTTCGCCTCAACTCGGGATATTTCCAGGCAGTTAAACCTGCCCGATCTCATGTTTGCAATGACGTTCCCAACTGCCCTGCGGATCGTTCTTTTTGAATTCGAACCGAACGCCATCGCACTGACCTCACCGGCCATAAAGAAAAAGGTCCATCCCACCTCGCTGAGTTTCCTATCCAATCCAGAGCAACTCAGGTTCTTGACCCGACTCCAGCCTTTCAAATAGGGATCGCTTTCTATCGATAAGGTTTCCGGCACATGCGTGCCCTCCTTAATGAAGAGCGTTCCGACTTCGATTGTTTGTGCCATAGTCTTCTTTCCTCCCTTTGCCCCCGCGCGCGGGGCGACCACGATCACTACCAAGGTCCTCGGCGGGGAACAATTTCAAGCTGTGGACCTCTTCGCGGTCCCCCCATTCTTGCCGACGGCTGACCACCGCCGGCCGCCCCTCAGTACATCCCTCCCCCCATGCCGCCCGGAGATCCTGCCGAAGCGTTCTCTTCCTTGTCCGGGTACTCGCTCACCGATGCCTCGGAGGTGAGGAGGAGCGAAGCAATGGACGCGGCGTTCTGGAGCGCGGCGCGTGTGACCTTGGTCGGGTCGATGACGCCTTCCGCGACGAGGTCGCCGAAGCTCTCGGTCTCCGCGTTGAAGCCGTAATTCTGGTTATTGTTCGACTTCACTTTCTCCACGACCACCGCGCCTTCATGACCGGCGTTGGCAACGATCATGCGAAGAGGCTCTTCGAGCGCGCGCCTGACGATGTTGATGCCGATCTGCTCGTCCCCGTCACCCTTCAGCTTAAGGATGGCGGGAATGCAGCGCACCAGTGCCACTCCGCCGCCGGGCACGATGCCCTCCTCGACGGCCGCCTTCGTGGCGTGCATGGCGTCCTCGACACGAGCTTTCTTTTCCTTCATCTCGGTCTCGGTCGCCGCGCCCACCTTGATCTGAGCGACGCCACCAACCAGCTTCGCCAACCGCTCCTGGAGCTTTTCACGATCGTAATCGGACGTGGTATCTTCGACTTGCGCACGTAGCTGCTTCACCCGACCCTCGATGTCAGCGCTCTTGCCGGCGCCCTCGATGATCGTGGTGTTGTCCTTGTCGATGGTGATCTTTTTGGCCTGGCCGAGGTCTCCAAGCTTCACGTTCTCGAGCTTGATCCCCAAATCCTCGGAAATGGCCTTGCCGTCGGTCAGGATGGCAATATCCTGGAGCATGGCCTTGCGGCGATCGCCAAAGCCCGGCGCCTTCACCGCGCAGCACTGCAACGTCCCGCGCAGCTTGTTCACCACCAGCGTGGCTAGGGCCTCGCCGTCGACTTCCTCCGCAATGATGAGCAGCGGCTTGCCGGACTTGGCAATCTGCTCCAGCAGGGGAAGGAGGTCCTTCATCGAGCTGATTTTCTTCTCGTGGATCAGGATCAGCGCGTTTTCCAGCACGCACTCCATGCGCTCGGGGTCGGTGACGAAGTAAGAAGAGAGATAGCCGCGGTCAAACCGCATTCCCTCGACCACTTCCAGCGTGGTCTCCATGGTTTTGGATTCCTCGACCGTGATAACGCCGTCCTTGCCGACCCTCTTCATGGCTTCGGCGATGATGTTGCCGATAGCGTGATCGTTGTTGGCGGAAACCGCACCCACTTGTGCGATCATCGCGCCCTCGACCGGCTTCGAGATTTTGTCGATCTCGCCCATGATGTGCTTTTTGTTTCCATCCTTGCCGGTCTCGTCGTAACCACAAATGGTGCGAACCGCGATCTCGATGCCGCGCTTCACCGCCATCGGGTTGGCGCCGGCGGCCACCGTCTTCGCCCCCTCGCGGAAGATCGCCTGGGCCAGAACGGTTGCTGTGGTCGTGCCGTCGCCGGCAACGTCGGAAGTCTTGGAAGCGACCTCGCGCACCATCTGCGCGCCCATATTCTCAAGGGGGTCCTGCAACTCAATTTCCTTCGCCACCGTTACGCCGTCCTTGGTGATCGTAGGGGAACCGAATTTCTTGTTCAGCACCACGTTGCGCCCTCGCGGACCGAGCGTAACCTTAACTACGTCCGCTAGCTGATTCACTCCGCTGAGAATCGCATGACGGCTTTCTTCGCCGTGGATAATTAATTTTGCGTTTGCCATAGTCAATTCCTCCAAGATTTCGTGAGATGTATGCTTGTTCGGGAGCTGCGGCGGGAGCCATGGGGCGGCTGCTCCGAGCGAACCACCTCCGTTATCGGCTCCTGACCCATGACGACCGAACTACTTCTTGCCACTCGCGGTGGCAGCCTTGCCTTCCACGACACCGAGCACTTCTTCCTCTTTTAAGATCAGGAACTCTTCGTTGTCTATTTTGATTTCTGCGCCGGCGTACTTGCCGAAGAGGATGCGATCGCCAGCCTTCACGTCCAGGGGAACGACCTTTCCGTCTTCGGTCTTCTTTCCGTTCCCGACGGCGACGACTTCGCCTTCTTGCTGTTTCTCTTTGGCTGAATCGGGAATGATAATTCCGCCCTTCACAGCCTCTTTCTCCTCAATTCTCTTAACCAGGATTCGATCGTGCAGTGGATTGAACTTCATTTCGAGTCTCCTTCTGAAAAGTCTTTTTCGAGCCGTAGATCCCTTTGCAACCAATTCGCCGGCGTGTCTTCCCCTCGGACGTGCTTCACGGCGGCTCGCTTCCTGGAGTCCGATCCGTTAACGCGGATATCAATCGGAAGCCCGCAGAGGCGCCCAAAACAAGCCAGGTCCAACGTGGTGACGATAAGCCATTTAAGGACGATGGATGCTCGAACGATGGCCTGCCGGGGCAGTCGGAAACCACAGGGATTCTGCCTGTTTTTCCTTGCACTGTCTGTACGGTATTGCTCACGCAGTTGGTCTAAATTGACCACGACCCGTGACCGCGGCGATCCGAGGGTTCAGCAGGAGGGTAACCCCGGGTTTGTACAACCGCGTCTTCCCGTGCCCGACCCCGCATGCTTTCAAGGCTGGTTCGGGGCCGGGCCCGGCTGGCTTTTAGCCGGCGTCGAAGACCGCGGAGCGGGTGGATTGTTCAGAGGTGTCGTGGGGAATCTTTGATCGACGTACTCTATCAAGCTTTTCTTGAGGTTCTGGATGGCTGCCGAAAGCAAAACGTCATTCGGGAGATCCTGAAAGCGCTTTTCAATTGTCGCTCTAAGGTCACCATTCAGTGCCTGCGCTTGTTTGTTGAGGGCATCCTGCGTAGCGCTGCTGGTTGCGTTCAACTGATCCAGAGCTGCGTTCAGCTTCGCCAACTCATCGTGGTTGAGTTTCGCATGCAGAGCTGCGTAATCGCTAGAGCTATAGATGGGGCCGGTGCACTGGACCATTTCATAGGTCCAGTCCTCGGTAGCGTCGATCGGAGTATGTGTGAGATGACCCTCGCAGACGTACCCGCCCCGGCTCATTCTTATGGATTGGTTCGGTTCGGCGATGGGCCGGATTTCTTGTGCTCGCAGAGCTACGGCCGTCAGTAATGAGACCAAGGCGACAGTCGCTGACCATAATGTGAAGCGCGCTACCCTCCTGATCTTGATCATGGCGGTTGTTCCTTCAGTTGCGAGAATAAGGCGGAACGGCAAGGGCCCCCACCGCGCGAGCACTTTACCGGAGGCACGGGGCGACCCACAGGGGGCGATTGCAGCGACAGAATCCTTGTTATTTGGTCTTTTGGTCACCAGCAGTCTCCTCCGGTTGCTCTTCCGCCTTTTGCCAACTGGAGTTGGGGTTGTATTCCTTCATCGCCTTGGCGAGAGCATCAGTCTTCTTGCCGAGATCCTTTTGATAAACCACTCCGTCCTCGCTCACGATGAATGTCATCACGCCCGACGACCTGTATTCCGCCGGATAGGCCACGAAGGCAAAACCACCGGTCATTTTACCGTTTACGATGTAACTTTTCGCGCCACCTGAACTATTTTTCCCCTGACGCGTTAGGATGAGGTAATAGTAACCGCGGTATGGAGTCGGTGCGGCGTCTGCGGTTTTGCCCTTGGCAAATGCCGCTGCCACCAGCGGCCCGATGGGACTTTGGGTTTCGCCCTCAGCAGCTTTCCAATAAAGGCCATTGTGCTGCCCTTCATCGCTGGAAATTTCGCTGGCGTATTCGTTGTGCTGCGCGGAGAAGTATTCCTTTTGCGCCGCCGCAAGCTCCTGGCAAACGCTAATAGTGGATATTTCATTCCGGCCAATTCGCCTGTACAAGATTTCCTTCTTGCCCGTCTCCGTGTCGAAATACCACGAACTACTGTTGTTTACGAGCGGTATGGGCGTGGGCCAATTCTCCGCGCCGATGTACAAGATGGTGTTTCCATCCGCTTCTTTTGCCAGACGGTGCATTTGCTGATATCTCCGTACGAAACTAGCGCGGCTTTCGGCGTCCTCGGCGTCGTCTCCTGACGAGACGATTTGCTTTCCATCGGGTCCGAGGATATCGAGCATGGCTTTTTCGTCGTTATTCTGCGCTGCCGTGACGAGTGCGTTGCTCGCGTCTTCCGCCGATGAAAACGTCTTCTGGCCCGGTTGCTGCGCCATGGATCGGGCGGGAAAGCACGCCGCCAGTAGGATCGCGGCCGCAGCTAATATAGGGAGACTTACCCATTGAGATCTGTCGAGGTTCAGCCTCGTTCGCCGCATATGGAATCTCTCCATTTCCAAATTTTACGAGCTACTGAGAACAGAGCGGAGCTTTGATTAATGATGCCCGCCGCCACCGCCGCCACCATGCGATCCGCCGCCACCGCCGCCACGCGGTGCTCCACCACCACCGCCACGCGGTGCTCCGCTACTGACGCTGGCCTTTCCCCGTGACGAATAGCTCTTTGTCTGTCCACCCTTCTCGATGTGGCTGAAGGCGCCAGTGCGGGTGCCGCTCTGTCCCCGGGGTGCAGCATATCCTCGCGCCGCCTGTCTGTTCCCGTCGAAAGCCCTGGCCGTTGGGCCGGGACGGCTGGAAAATCCGCCGCCCCCGCCTCGGTTGATGTTGCCGCGATTGGCAGCTCCGCCGCGCTCACTCCCTCCCCGGTTGAAGGCTTTCCGGTTATAAAACGTGTTGCTCCGGGAGTAGTACCTGCCACCGCCATAAGTTGCGAACCGGCCACCCCAATTGAATCCCCAGTGATTCCAGCCCCATCCAAAACCTCCGAAGAAGCCGATTCCATACCCCATCCCAAACGACAGGTACGGGCCGCCATACCAAATTCCGGGATACGGGTACCATCCCGGCCACGCCATGATGGGATCCCCGTAAGCCATCCACGGATCATACGCGGGGACGTATACGATCTCGGGGTTGGCGGGCTGAACGACGATTGTGGAGCCTTGCGCGGTTACGACTTGCTGCGGCGTGGTCTTAAGATCACCGGCTTTTTCCGCCCGCTGGCGCATCACCTGGATGGCATCCATCACATCCTGTTGCTGGTTGTAGTAGGCGTCGCCTAGCGATGACGTCCAGGATAGGTTCTTGTCCATATTTCCCAGCACGGAGGGAAATGCCGTGAGCGCCTTGACGCTCGGGTCCCAGGGTTGTTGGTCCACCGCTTGACCCAAAGCGTCGCCCTTTAGATCCTGATGCTCTTGTACCCATCGGTCGGCCTCCACAATTTGCTCGGGAAACGTCGACGCCGCGAGGATCTGTGCCACCAGCGAATCCGGATACAGCGCAATCGGCGCTACCAACTGCTGCAACTGCTCGGGAGTCCCTTGCGTATAGGGCGGGGCTGGCGCCGTCGGTGGCCCGGTCTGCGGTGGGGCCGGCGCGTCTTGATGGGCTGTCACGTTCTGTGGCCAAACCGCGACCATCAGAGCCAACCCCAACAGGGAAACAAACATCTGCGCGCCCCATCGAGGCCTTGATAACCCTGCGGCACGTCCGAAAATGTCCATGTTCTTGAACCTCCTGTACGGTGGTCGGAAGTGACGAGTGAGGAGCCAGTAAGGATCGAAAATCGAAACACGCTAATCGCAGCGAGTTTCGAATTTCGCTTTTCCACTTTCGTTTTTCGGCTGCTCATCGCTCAGAGGCACCACGAATCGGGTCTCCCCGGACACGTCCATAATCACAATAAGCAGACCGAGCTTGGCTGTCTGTTCAACTTTGACCACTATCCGGTTCAATTTTGACCACCGACCCTAAGATGTCCCGGGGTGTGGCCTGCCATGAGTGAAGAACGATAGTGGAGGTTAGGGGACTGCGAGGAATTGTTCCGTCTTGGCGATCAGGCAATCACCGTCAGGAGCTCAATGAAAAACGTGATAGCGCCGCCCTTCCGAGCCTGCCCTGAGCGGGGCGATGCCGGGGCATCCCCGACTAATCGTGCAGGACCACGCCCAGGAGGCCACTGTTGACAGTCAACGCGCCGCTGCCGGTGTAATCGATAAAGCCCATTGTCCGGAACTTGTTCATGAAATGACTGACGCGCGACCGGGTGGTACCGACCATTTGTGCCAGATGTTCCTGATTGATTCCGGGATGGACCGTTTCGGTTCTGCTTTCCTTGCCAAAATGCGCCAGCAATAAGAGAATCCGGGCGAGCCGCTTCTCACTGGAGTTGAAAAGTTGGTCGACCAAATCCTCTTCAAATCGAGTGTTGCGAGTAAGCAGGTGCGTGATGAACAATTCCGAGATCTCGTGCTGCTCGTGGAGCAGACGCACCATCAGTGACTTCTCGATCCGGTGAAGAGTGGAATCCGTCACCGTGATAGCCGTTGCGATGCGCAACGGCTGGCCACCGAGGCATCCCTCGCCGAAGAACTCGTCGGAGTCCAGAATGGTGACGATTGCTTCCTTGCCTTGTTGGGACGTCACCGCGAGTTTCACCTTGCCTTGGTGGAGATAGAAAATGGAATCCGCTGGGTCTCCCTGCACGAAGATCGTGCGGTTGGCACCGTATTCCAGAACGGTTTTCCCGCGCGTGATTCCTGCGAGGAACGCTGCCCAATCGACAGACTGAGTTTTCCCGTTGGCTAGCGCAAGTGCAGGCTTGCCTTTGCCATTGGCCCTGACAACCTTAGGCGGGCTCTTCTGCGGCGTCATAACAACCTTTCCTTTCTCCTTGCGGAAGGCGAATCCGTGGATACGCAGGATGGAAACTGCGCGCAAACAGATCAGCTTGGATTTTCGATCCAGAACTCTAGTTATCCACTGGCTGAGATGCTAGCCTTCGGAAAGGGTTCTGTCTGTAGGTTGCCGAACACTGGCAGGGAATATTAAAGGGCCTCATCGATGGTTGTCTTCCCGGCAGTATTCAAGCGTCCCGCTTGAAAGCGTTTCCTTGACGCAGGGGGGCTTCGCCAAACCTGTCCTCCCGGATCGCTGCGTAACACTCGCAGGCGCACATTTCGAGCTTCGCGCGGCTCAGAATCTGCACTTCACCACGGGTCCACTTGATAACCCCCTTTTTCTGCAACACTCCGGCTGCCAAGCTTACCGTGGGTCGGTCCGTCCCTAGCATCGTGGCAAGGAAATCCTGGGTAATGGCGAACGTCGGGGAATCCACCCTGTCCTGAGTGATCAGTAGCCAGCGGGCGAAGCGCTGTTCGATATTGTGAAGTCGATTGCAAGCGGCGGTTTGAGCCATTTGCATCCAATGAATCACTGCATACCGAGTCAGAATCTGTTGAAGTTGTGGACTTGACCGTAAGACTCTTTGCAATTCGTCGACTTTCACCCTGTACCCATCTCCGGCGATTTGTACGATCTCACGCACTTGGCTCTTCCTCATGCCAACCGCCGCCGGGATTCCTGCAAACCCTTCCTTTCCTACTTCACCTACTTCAACCGTCCTTCCATCTTCCGTCTCAATGACCAGAGACACCATACCTGCATTCGGGAAATAGACAAACTCCAGTGGATCGTTCGGTTCGTAAAGGCTAAGTCGGTGAGGCATTCTGAGGAATTCTAAGTGAGGACGGATGGCACGGTATTCTTTGTCTGAGACCGACAGTAGGACCCGGTTGTTTACCGGCTTCCCTGTGGAATTTGTTCGTTCGCCTGCCTGCGCTGTTTGAAAGTCTCTTTTTGCCACGAAAGTCCTTTGTTATACACGATTTGTTTGCCCGAAACGGCTCAGGCTTTCTTAGGTCAGTCTCATATGCTTAGATTAGGAGCTGCCACCTCCGCGGGGGAGGGGGCGGCTCCTTTTTGCAAAAGAAGCCACGAGAACGTGATGTACTTCCCCACCAGAGCCTGATGGGCAGCTCGAGGCACACCCTTTATACCCTGGAGTATTTCGCGCGTCAGTTTGATACCAAACATACGTTAGGTCAAGATTGCACAATCATGTGTGCGTAATGGAGCAGACACTCGTCCCCGCCACTTCTATCATGGTTCTTTGAGGAAAAGTAAGAAGAGCTTCGTCTTACCATTAGGAAGGCAAACATGGGCAACGTAAGGAAACCTAGCCTGAATTTCCACGGACAACCATTCGCCTAAGTATTAGGCCGGCTGTTAACCGATTTTTCAAGGGACACTGGCAGAGCCGGATTAATCTATTGGTGCGCTGATAATTATGGTTGAA
>JBEKLF010000258.1:0-12103 GCA_050010335.1 Terriglobia bacterium | reverse complement strand
AACCGATCATAGGTTTTAGGATGCAACCGCAGCAGGCGAGGAAGCATGGCTACTCCTCCTGCGAGAAGTATGCCATACAGGGGCCGATTATGTCCCTTTAATTATGCGCGGATGTATAGCAGGGGTGAAACTACGGCCTGAACGCAAAAGGTAACTTCGAGTTTGACCGAGCCGTTGGCTATCGGCGGGAGGGTCAAGGAAGATGAAAAAGTTCTTGACTTGTGACATAAACAGACGTACATATATGTCGTATCGCCCGCGCCACGGATGCTCAGAAGGCCGAGCGGCTCAATTGGGCCCGCACCCTGTTGCACGGACCGGCTCCTCTGCCCGAGGCTGCCGAACGCCTTGCCCAGGGCTGCTCCATCTCCAAACGCCAAGCCTATCGCTATCTCGAGCAGGCGCAGCAACTCCCACATCCGCTTCCGGTCGGAGATGTCAAAGTCTCTTTTACGGTCAAGCTTTCGCGCCGTTTGGTGGCAAGACTGCGGACGTACGCCACCTCCACCGGGTCGACGTTGAGCGAGATCGTCAGCCGAACGGTGCTGGCGATACTGCATCGTGGGGGAGGCCGTGGCTGACCATCAGTCAGGTCGGCAACGAACGCTGCGGGTGGAATATCAATTTGATCGGTTGGGGGTGGAGAAACTGGCGCAGGCTTATGAATGCCTCGTGCCCGACCCGATCCGACGCGCCGACCGGGCAGTTACCCCGCCGCCCGGAAGCGACCAGGAGATTCTGAATGACGAAAGCGGCCGCTATTTACGCCCGGGTATCCTCGGACCGGCAGAAGGAGAACCCCACGATCGCCAGCCAGGTGGCAGCCTTGACGGAGTATGCCGAAACCCACGAGTACCGAGTTCCAGCCGAGTGGCGCTTCCAGGATGAAGGCTACAGCGGCGCCACTTTGCTGCCGCCCGGGTTGGAGGCGCTGCGCGACTTGGCCGCGGCAGGTCACATCGAAGCGGTTCTCATCTACTCGCCGGACCGCCTCAGTCGCAAGTATGCTTACCAAGTGCTGCTGGCCGAGGAGCTATCCCGCTGCGGTGTGGAACTGGTCTTCTTGCAGGCACCCTCCGGGGCCACGCCGGAAGACCAACTGCTGGTGCAGTTCCAGGGCATGATTGCCGAATATGAGCGGGCGCAGATTGCCGAGCGGTCTCGCCGCGGCAAACGCCACCGCGCCCAACAGGGATCGATCAATGTGCTCTCAGGCGCTCCTTACGGTTACCGCTATGTGAGGAAGAGCGACACCTCAGCGGCCTATTACCAGGTCATCGAATCGGAGGCCGCGGCCGTGCGCCGGGTGTACGAGGTGTATACACAGCAGGGGCTCAGCATCAACGCCATTGCCCGCCTGCTGAATGAGGACCATGTTCCCACCCGCACCGAGACGACCCGGTGGGAGCGATCCACGGTCTGGGGCATCCTGCGCAACCCGGCGTACCGGGGCCGGGCGTGCTTTGGGAAGACCGAACTCCGACCGCGGCAGCGCATCACGCGACGGTTGCGGAAACGCCAGGGGCTGGCGAGCCGCGACAGCGCCAACCACGAGCGGCCCCGCCAGGATTGGATCGAGATTCCGGTTCCGGGCTTGATCAGCGAAGAGACTTTCGCCCTGGCGCAAGAGCAACTGGAGCAGAACCGACGGCATTCTCCCCGGCGCACCATCGAACCGTCCTTGTTGCAGGGGATGCTGGTTTGTGAGCGCTGCGGCTATGCGCTCTATCGCACCTCGACGCCCACCTCGGCGCGCAGGCTTTATTACTACCGGTGCTTGGGTTCCGATGCTTATCGTCACCTGAAGGGAGCGGTTTGCGATAATCCGCCGGTTCGCCAGGACCACCTCGATGCCGTGGTCTGGAAGGAACTGCTGCGTCTTTTGGAAGATCCCAGCGTGATTCAGGAGGAACTGAACCGCCGGCGGGAAGCGGCCCGCCATGCTGATCCGCTCAAACAGCGAGAGGAGATATTGCGGCGGGATCATGCCCGGCTGGAGAAGAGCATGGACCGCTTGCTGAACGCTTATCAGGAAGGCTTGGTGAGCCTGGACCAACTGCGCAGCCGGATGCCGGAACTACGCAAGAAACAGCAGGCAATTCAAGCCGAATGGCAGTCGCTGCAAGCGGCCGCTGCGGACGATACCCAGTGCCTGCGGCTGATTGAAACGCTTGCCGATTTCAGCGCCCAGTTACGCTTGCGGGCCGGCATCCTGCCAGTGACTGAGCATCAGAAAATCCTGCGACTGCTGGTGAAAGAGATTCTGGTGGGTCGGGACACCCTGACGATACGCCATTCCATCCGCATTCCGCATGACGGGCCCGGTCCAAGCGGAACAATCCGCCCGCCTCAGGCACCTCCACATCCGCCAACGCCCCAACCCGGCCCACGTTATCTTTTGCGTTCAGGCCGTAATCACTCCGCCCTGTGGGGTTCCCTTTTTCGGACGGCTCACCTGCGGCTCACCGCCCTTCTCCTCCGGCGCTTCCACCACCGGCGTCTGGAGCCACATCCGAATCAGCTTCAGGACCGAGCGGTCCGCGATCCGCATGCGCAGGCACGCCTGCAGCTTGTCGTGAGGAATCGAATCGAAGTAGCCTTTCAGGTCCGCGTCATACACCGCTTGATACCCGGCGGGCAAGTGCCCGCGTATCTCCGCCAGAGCCTGGTGTGCCGAGCGCCCCGGACGGAACCCATACGAGCAATCCAGGAAATCCGCCTCGAAAATCGGCTCCAGGATCAACAGGGTCGCCATCTGTGCCACCCGGTCCCGCACCGTCGGTATGCCCAACGGTCGCAGCTTCCCATTCTCCTTCTCGATGTAAACGCGTCGTACCGCTTGCGGCGTGTAGCTCTTCGTGCGGAGGGACTCCTGCAGGTCCTCCAGGAACCCCTTCACCCCGGCGGGGGAGGCTTCGATCTGTGCGATCGTCACCCCGTCCACACCCGGTGCGCCGTGATGGGCCCGCACCCGCTCCCACGCCGCTTCCAGCGTGTCCCGCCGATAGATCCGGTCATACAACACGTAAAACCGGAACTTCGGCTCCTGCTTGGCCTTTTGGCCCAACTTCTGTCTCAGAAGAGAGAGTTTTCCCGGTAGCGGAACCTCGCGCTCGCTGCTCCTCAGCGGCTCTGCGCTCCGCTGCCGTTCTTCCGTAGTGGGGGTCTTTTCCAAGCGGCCTTCTCCTCCTCTTACTGAAGTTCACTTCCTGTGAGGCCCCTTCGCTCCACGGTCGTTACCCGCTTCCTCGCTACTATGAGCCCCTCCGACTCCCAACGGAACAGCCCTGGAGGTTATGTCTTCCCCCCAGCGCCTTGGGTTGAGTTACCTCCTCCCCGTCCCGTGGGGTCTCCCAGGTTCCTCAGCCGATCTGTCCCCGCGCGCCGTCTCCTACCACCCCGGAAGGTCCGACGGGTGCTTTTACCCGTTGCTTCCCCATCAATGTCAGGCTTCACCGCTCTCCGGCGGGCTGGCCACCTTCGATTGCCTAACGAGGCCGAAATGAGTTCGCTGACGCTACGGCTCACGAGTTCGCCCCTGCAAGGCTTCGCCAGGAAGGTTGCTCCCCCTCGCGCTTGCCGGGCTACTTGTCGAGCGGGTAATCTACAAGGTGAACTCCTTTCAGTTCACAAGATCAGCCAGGCTTGTCCTGGCGCTACCGAAGTAGTGCAGAAAGCGCACAACTTCGCGATACCCCGCAAACTCGACTCACAGTTGCATTGGGCGGCGGTCAGGAGTATCTTTTGGGTGGGCGGAAAGTGGATAATGGAAATTGCGGGTAAGAACGGTGCGTAGCCGCCTTCTCTTCCATCGCAAATCGGAAATCCAAAATCGAAAACAGGAGAACCCTTGGCGTCTATTGGCCAAATCGCTTCGCTTCCCCCCCGGCTTACTGCCCGGTCCGGCGCCCTCTCGAGCGCCTGGGCGACAGCACGCGAAGCCTTCTGGATCGCTATGGAAGCCTTGCGGGCCCACAAGCTGCGTTCCTTTCTCACTCTCCTGGGAGTGGTGATTGCCACCGTTACGCTCATTGTTGTCATGTCAATAATTAATGGCATGAACCTTTTTATCGCCGATCATATTGCCAATTTGGGGGCCAATGTCTTTGTCGTTCACAGATACCCCTGGACTCAGAACTACGAGGCTTGGCTGAAGGCCCGGCGGCGGAACAAGCCCATCCTGATCGAGGAATTTGAATACCTGCGGGATAACCTGAAAGACTACAAGAATATCGGCGCCGAAGCGGATTTGCAGAACATCAACACTTCCGCGCGCTATCAAAACCACTCGGTTTACTTCGTGGACATCGGCGGCGTCACCCCCAACATGATCGACATCGGCGCGCAAAAGGTGGAGAGCGGCCGGTCCATCACCGAATCCGATTACCAGCACGAGTCCCTGGTGTGCTTCATCGGACAAGATCTGGTGGATGCATTCTTCCCCAGCATCGATCCCCTGGAAAAGGAAATCATGGTCAATGGCATTCCTTTTCGCGTCATAGGAGTGGCGGAGAAAATCGGCAGCACTTTCGGTCAGAGCCAGGATAATTTCGTCCAGATGCCCCTCACGACCTACCGGAAGTTCTTTTCGCCACGGCCGTCCCTGCTCGTAAACGTTCAGGCCTGGGATGCCGAACAAATGATGATACTGAAGGATCGGACCCGCTCTTTGCTCCGCGCTCGCCGCCACGTTCCTTACCGTGAGGACGACACCTTTGGCATTGACGCTTCCGACACCATCATGGAACTCTGGCACCAAATCACCGCCGCCGTGTTTGGGGTGACGATCACCATCGTGGCGGTGTTCATGGTGGTGGGCGGCATCGTCATCATGAACATCATGCTGGCCAGCGTCACGGAACGTACGCATGAGATTGGCATCCGCAAATCGTTGGGCGCCCGCCGTCGCGACATTCTGATGCAGTTCCTCATCGAATCCAGTGTTATGGCCGGCCTGGGCGGAGGGTTGGGAATCCTTCTAGCCCTCCTGGTCAGCGCAGTCGTTAATCTCATTGTGGGACCCGGTTTCTTCAATTCGTCGGTCCCGCTGAGCGCGGTGCTGGTGGGGTTGTTCCTCTCCACCGGCGTTGGACTCTTCTTCGGAATTTATCCTGCCAGTCAGGCCGCCAAACTTGACCCGATTGAGGCCCTGCGGACGGAGAACTGAGCGTGGCGAAAGAGCGCCTCCACAACATTCGTGAAAACCTGCTGCTCGCCCTGAATACGCTGCAAACACACAAGTTTCGCTCTTTCCTGACGATCTTGGGCGTGCTGATCGGCGCCATGACTGTCATCAGCGTGGCTGCCATTTTCAAAGGCCTCGACCAGCAGATGGTGGATGCGGCCGAAGGTTTTGGAACACGCTCGCTCTTTATCTTCAAATTCGAGCCGGGAATCACCTTTAACCTTACGCGTGAAGAGCGGCTACGCAAACCGCTGACCTACGAGCAAGCCATGGCCATAAAAGACCAGTGCCCTGCGGTGGAAGCGGTAGGGGTGGAATCCATTGTCCAGGGCCCTCCGGCCGTGGCCAAGTACAAGGGATTGGAACTGGTCGACACGATCTTCCGGGGCGCCACGCCGGAGCACGTCCGCAACGTCAACGTTGACCTCCGGGACGGCCGCCTCTATACCGACTTCGACGACCTCCACCGCCGAGACGTGGCGGTAATTGGGAACGACGTGGTAACCCGTTTCTTTGAAGGCGAGGATCCCATCGGCAAAGTCATCCAGGTTGACGGCCACTCCTTTGAAGTGATTGGAGTGCTCAATAAGCGCAAGGCCTTTCCCGGTAACGGCAGCAACGATGGAGTCATTTACGTACCCTACTTCACTTTTCGCAAGTTCTATCCCAATGCCAAAGAGAATCTCATTACGGCCGTGGCGTTCCCGGGAAAGGTCGACCAGTCCAAGGATGAAATCACCGCCCTGTTCCGGCGGTTGCGCGGCGACAAACCCACGGCGCCCAACAGCTTTGGCATCGCCACCGCCGAATCCATCATTAATCAATTCCGCGACATCATGAGCATCGTGGTTCTGGTGACCGTGGTGGTTTCCTCCATCGGCCTGCTGGTGGGCGGAATTGGCGTCATGAACATCATGTTGGTGTCGGTCACCGAGCGAACGCGAGAGATCGGAGTGCGCAAGGCCATCGGCGCCCGGCGCAGCGACATCACCTGGCAATTCTTGCTCGAAGCCATGACGCTTACCGGCACCGGAGGCTTGCTGGGAATCCTTCTGGCCGTAATGCTCAGCTATTTGATCCGGACCTTCATGCCTGCTCTACCCTCTACCGTCCCCCTCTGGGCGGTCGTCGTGGGTTTCGCTGCTTCCGTCAGTATTGGCTTGTTCTTTGGAATGTGGCCCGCCATGAAGGCTGCCCGCCTCGATCCCATCGTCGCCCTGCGGCACGAATAGTTCCGAATCCGGGTAGTGGCGTCGTTTGAAATTCCAAGCGGGGTAGCGCAGAGGTAAGCGCACTTTGCTTTCCTCTGCGGCACTTTCAAATCGAAATCTCGGCCGGTTCATTGCCGGGCAATGTAAAAGGGCCGCAGAAGAATTCGTCTCGGAGCCGAATACCTCTGCGCTCGCTCACAGTTGCATTGGGCGGCGGTCAGGAGTACCTTTTGGGTGGACGGAAAGTGGATGATGGAAATTGCGGCTAAAAACGGTGCGGAGCCGCCTTTTCTTCCATCGCAGAGCGGAAATCCAAAATCGAAAATAGGAGAACCCTTGGGGTCCATTGGCCAAACCGCTTCGCAATCCCACACGCCTACTGCCCGGTCCAAAGCCGGCTCGGGCGTCTGGGGGACGGCACGCGAAGCTTTCTGGATCGCTCTGGAAGCCTTGCGCGCCCACAAGCTGCGTTCCTTTCTCACCCTCCTGGGGGTGGTAATTGCCACCACGACCCTGATCGTCGTCATGTCGATCATCAATGGCATGAATCTTTATATCGCTGACCGTATTGCCAACCTGGGGGCCAACGTCTTCATCCTCGACCAGTTCAAATGGACCTCCAGCGATGAAGAATGGCTGAAGATGCAGCGCCGAAACAAGCCCATCCACATGGAAGACTACGAATTCCTGAAGGAGAATCTGGGAGGATATAAGAACATTGGAGCCGAGGCATGGACAAGCCCCCGCCCTACGATCCGCTATGAAACCCATACCCTCTACGAAGTCTCCGTGCGGGGGGCGACCCCCAGCATGATCGACATCGGGCAGGAGCAAGTCGAGGCGGGCCGCTTCTATGGGGACTCCGAATACGCCCATAGCGCGATGGTCTGCTTCATCGGGCAGGACTTGGTCAACGAGTTCTTCCCTTCCGTGGACCCCCTCGGCAAGGTCGTGACCATCAATGGCCTGCCTTTCCGCGTGGTGGGTACGGCGCGGCGCATCGGCGCGACCTTCGGGCAAAGTCAGGATAATTTCGTCATGATCCCCCTAACCACGCTCAGTAAATACTTCGCCCAGCGGCCCCACGTGAACATCTCTGTCCAGGCGTGGAACGACCTGCACATGATGGCGCTCGAGGATGAGGTCCGGTCCTTAATGCGCTCCCGCCATCACGTGCCTTACAAGGAGGACGACGACTTCGGCATCAACGCCTCAGCCACCATCATGGGCATGTGGCAGCAATTGACGGGAAGCATCTTCGCTGTCACCATCGGCATCGTGGCCGTCTTCATGGTCGTAGGCGGCATCGTCATCATGAACATCATGCTAGCCAGCGTCACGGAGCGTACCCACGAGATCGGAATCCGCAAATCGCTGGGAGCCAAACGGCGAGATATTCTGCTTCAGTTCATCATCGAATCCGGCGTCATGGCGGCGGTGGGGGGAGTGATCGGGATCCTCCTATCCTTGGTCATCAGCAAGATTGTGGATGTCTTTTTCACTTCCAGCGTGCCCCTGAGCGCCGTCCTTGTAGGCCTGTCGCTCTCGACCACGGTTGGGCTGTTCTTCGGCATCTATCCCGCCAGCCGGGCGGCCCGCCTGGATCCCATTGAAGCTCTGCGAATGGAGACGTAATCACGTGGCGACACCCCGGCAAAACTTTCGCGAAAATCTCATGCTGGCAATGGACACGCTGCGGGTCCACAAGTTCCGCTCCTTCCTCACGCTGCTGGGAGTCTTGATCGGCACCACCACGGTCATCGCCGTGGCGTCCATTTTCGCCGGGCTGGACCAGCAGGTCGCCGACGCAGCCAGGGATTTCGGCACTCGAACCATTTTCATCTTCAAGTGGGAACCCGGCATCCACTTTGGCAATATCTCCCGGGAGGAGCGATTGCGCAAGCCCTTGACTTTCGATGATGCCATGGCCATCCGGGACGAGTGCCCATCCATCGAGAAGGTCGCCGTGGAGCAGTTCCTTTGGTCAGACGCTCCTCCCACCTTGAAATACAAGGGCATGGACATCCAGAACTATAATTTCACTGGCGCCACCCCCGACGACTTCGCTGTCGTGAACGATAACCTTGGGGACGGACGGTTTTTCACAGACGCCGACAACCTGCACCGCCGGAACGTCATGGTGATAGGCACAGACATCGTGAAGCGGTTCTTTGCCAATGAGGATCCGATCGGCAGAAGCGTGAATCTGGGCGGAAGCAGTTTTGAGGTCGTCGGAACCATCGCCCCCCGCAAGGCGTTCCCGGGTGACAGCGGCACGGACCGCGTTGTGAAGATTCCCTACCTCACATTTCGCAAGCTTTATCCCAACGAAAAGGAAAACTTCCTCCTGGCCATGGCTTACGAGGGAAGAGTTGAGCAGGCCAAGGACGAAGTGCGTGCTGTACTTCGTCACCGCAGGCGGGTCCGGCCGTCGGATCGCGATAACTTCGGTCTTTCGACCACCGAACAACTCATCGAACAATTCCGCGGCATTATGAGCATGGTGGTGCTGGTTACCGTGGTGGTTTCCTCCATCGGTCTTATGGTGGGCGGCATTGGGGTAATGAACATCATGCTCGTGTCGGTCACTGAGCGGACCCGCGAGATCGGCGTCCGCAAGGCCATTGGGGCCCGGCGCAGCGACATTACTTGGCAATTCCTCCTCGAAGCCATGACCCTGACAGGCGCCGGCGGCGTTCTGGGCGTTCTCGCCGGGTTGTTCCTGAGCTTCCTCATTCGAACTTTCCTCCCCAGCCTTCCCTCCAGCGTTCCGATGTGGTCGGTTGTGGCCGGGTTCGTGGTGGCGGTCAGCATCGGGCTGTTCTTTGGCATGTGGCCCGCGATGAAAGCTTCCCGCCTCGATCCCATCGCCGCCCTGCGGCACGAGTAGATCCGAATCCGAGTAGTGGTGTCATTTTAAGTTCAAGGTAGTGTCCGAAAAGCGGGGTAGCGGGCTAGCGCAGGGGTAAGCGTAGTTTGCTTTCCTCTGCGGTACTTTCAAATCGAAAACTCAACCGGTTCATTGCCGGGCGATGAGAAAGGGCCGCAGAGGAATTCGTCTCGGCGGCGAATACCTCTGCGCTACCCCTACTACCTCTACCCCTCTCCTTTTATGACTTCGCCGCGGGCGGAGCCGCGTCCGAACGGGCGCGGATGGCGCGTTTGGCGCGCAGTGCGGTTGCCGCCACGTCGCTGTCAGGATCGTGTGCGAGCCGGTCGAGTTGTTGCAGGCTGCCCTGGTCCCCGCTATACATCAGCACCTCGCACAAGTGCTTCCGAATGCCGGCGTCAGGACTCTGCAAGTAAGTGTACAGCTTGGGGAGGAAGGCAGGATTGCGGGCGAGTTCGATCAGGTAAGAGCGCGCGACATCGCCCCGTATTTTGGCGTTCAGGTCGTTCACCAATTCGTTCAGGGAATCCGCATTGCCCAACGCGGCGAGGGCAAATTCGATGGCCAGCTTGGGGCTGGCGTCCTTTTCCAAGGCGATGGCTTTCTGGAGCTCGCCCAAGCTTTGAGGATCCGCGGCGCGCGCCAATCCCTCTCCCGCTCCCTGCCGGATGTCCTTGCTATCACTCGACAACGCTTGGGTAAACACCGGCACAGATGCCTTGTCACCCAGGAACGCAAGACCCTGCATCGCCGCGACCTTGTCTTTTTCATCCGGATCATTCTGGTAAATCCACTGCAACTTGGGCAGGGCTCCCTTGGTGCGTAGGATGCCGACCGTCGAGCAGGCATCGCGCTTAACGTCCTTATTGGGGGAGTCAAGCAAGTCAACAAGCTGGGGGCCCGAGCTCTCGTCCTTGATTTTGGAGAGGGAGTTCAGCGCTTCGCGGGCCAAATCCGTGTCGGAAGAGTGGGCCGCGGCCACCAAATCCGGGGCCGCCGCCTTCGCCGTAAGGATTCCCAGACCCTTGGCGGCCTCGTGCGACGCCGCGTTCGAACGCGTGTCCTTCATAGCAGCAATCAGGGTGGTGACGACGGTGGGGTCAATGGCGATTCCTGGGTCGATCTTCCTATCGTCCCCCTCGAAATGGCCGGCGGCACGCTGCCAGTTCTTCTTCATAAATCCCGTAAAGCCGGAGGTCGGCAGAACGCCCGTGTAGTACCCAACGAGGCACTGCACCGCGGCAATCCGCACGCCGTCGTCCAGGTCCTTCGTGGCCTGCTCCAGGGGCGGCAAGACGACCGACTGATGAAATTGCGCCAGCGCCAGCACGACTTCGCGACGCAGTTTGGGGCTGGGATCGTTCAACGTCGACGCCAGCGCGGGGATGGTCGAGAGATCACCCTCGTTCCCCAAATCCCGCGCCGCCTTCACGCGCACGCTCTCCGTGTGCCCTTGCTTGAGGAGCATCACCGCCGGGTTGGTGCCGGCGGCGGGGGCGGTTGGAGTTGCGGTGGGAGCGGCAGGAGCAGGAGTGGGAGCAGTTGGAGGGGCGGTAGGAGTCTGGGGGGGATTGGTAGCCTGCCCCCAAAGCAACGATGCGCACGAGAGGGAGAGAACGGAAAAAACTACAATTCTGTACGAGTGCCTCATATTCTCCTCGAGGTTATTAAACACAGCCGTATCACGAAGCCCTACGGTTTTCCGATGCTGGTAATGACGATCTTGGTTTTCCCGGAGGCGCTGTCAACCGCAATGGCGACATTCACTACCGAATTCGATCCCACAAGATGGACCGATGCTTGATCGCCGCTTTGCGTCACCACCGCGTTGGGTCCCAGCTTATCTTTGTAAAAGGCGACAACCTTATCCACCGGATCGCGGGTGGTGTATTGCTGCATCTTGAGTCCCGCCATTCCCAGTACCACTCCCGTTTGGCCCTCCGGCGTTTCTGCCCCGGGATAGGCCGGAACACCCGTATCGACAGCGGAACCCCCTGGTTCGCCAGGCTGGATGGGGGCTTGGGATGAGCCCGTCGAGGGCGGCAAGTTCGCCTGAACTTGCTTCTCAAATTGCTTGAACCGTTGTTTGGCACGATATACACCGTATACGCACGACCCGATCAGCAACATCCCGAGTAACATCATCACCCCGACGATGATCAAAACGATCTTCATGACGGGGCTGCCCTTCGAGGGCGCTGGTGCGGCAGGCACGACGGGGGCGGAAGGGGCCATGACCACACTTCTGTAGCCTGCTCCATAGGCGCGGACGGAGCCGCGGCCAAGGGTGCGAAGGCATCTGGCGGCGGAGTTGCTTGGGGAGCGGGCACTCCAGGCCCGTCGATCACTGCTCCACAGCCCGTGCAGAATCTCATCCCCTCCGGCAGGGAGGTCCCACATTTTGTGCAAAATTGAGCCATCGGATAACCCTCCTCTTAAGATGCACACCCCGTGGAAGCCACGGTTCAAACCCGCGTCGCCAGTAATATGGGTGCGCGAAGCGAGTTTACACGCGGATAGTTGGTTCCCGTATAGTGCCGGAGCATAACACTTTTCCCCGTCAGAGTCGAGGCAAGGCAAATCTGATGTCGAGGCGGCGTAGCGCCGCGATATGGCGAGGTAAACTCGCCGCTACAAGCTCTGTCAGATTCCGCCTCCTTTTACTTGGGCCTCGTCACGTGCAATCGTCGTTCCTAAGTACATTTATTATCATCAACATCACGGGGTACGCGCCATAACTAGCTTGTTTTTCATCAACATCACGGGGTAGCGGCGTTGTGACATTTTTTGTCCTTTTGTTTTCATGAACATCACGGG
>JBEKLF010000257.1:0-12103 GCA_050010335.1 Terriglobia bacterium | reverse complement strand
GTGGGGATGCGTGCAGGCATAGAAATATTGTAGATATATAATCTATAACATGTCAAGGAAAAAATGCACGCCCAGAAAGATTTTTTTCGCCCTTTCTCAAAATTACGTGCGGATCAGGGGGCGTCGGGTGGACTTGCGCAGTAAGCCTTCGCATGCCTGCCGCAACTACATTAGCGGAATCATTACTATCGCCTAATATAATGTAACCAAACAGAGGTTGACGCACGGATGAGGGTAGCGTATTATTCTGTCAGACAGCAGCGTTCAGGCCGATCTGGTTGCAGGGAGCCGTTCGGCCGGCTTGGCACCACAAGAATTCCCTCTGTGCCCCTCGAGTTAGCGCCAGTCGACGGTAAGCATGAAATCAAGCAGGGGTCCTGCATGCGGGGTTCCGTAACACCCACTCGCCTGGGTAACTGCGATGGGGAACTTTCTTAACGCTCCCGGCTTTGCCCATTTATTCCCGGCTCTGGCGGCCGCACTGGTGCTGGCGGGTTGTATTGCCGCCTACTTGCGCGGACGCAACGTAAAGCTGCGCCGCAACACGGAAGTCTTCTGGATATCGAGCCTCCACTTTTTCAGCAAAGAACTTTCCGAGTGTAACGATCCCCAACAAATGGTGGACCAATCGTTGCGTGGTGCTTTGGAGATGCTAGACACGCAGGAGGGCTACCTCCTGGTGCATGAGGAGGGCGACGAGGGTAAAGTTCACTCCTGCCTCCGCGGGATCTCTCTGCAGGGGGCGGAGCGGCTGAGCAGGGATCCACTCCGCCGCTTTGTGCTTTCCAGTGGCGAGCGCTGGGGCGCGCTGATGGTCTTCCCCGACCTGCGCCGCTCGGAGGTGGTGGCGGCCTGGCAACGCGATCCTGTCTTCCACGAATTCCGCGATGTTCTGAGGGGCGAAGGGCTGCGGACGCTGATTGTTGTCGGCTTGCAGGTTCGGGAGAAATCCTATGGTTCTCTCGTGCTGGGCTTCCGCCGTGTTCGGTCTTTTGGACAGCAGGAGTTGCGCGTGGCGCTGGCGATCGGCAATCAGGTGAGCGTGGCGATCGAGAACTGGTCGCTGAACCGGGCGGCGGAGCGGCGGGAGGAGGAGTTGAGAATCCTTCACCGTATCGGCGAGGCTCTGCGCGCCACTTTTGATATAAATGCCCAAATTGAAATCTTCCGCCGCGAGTTGAAGGGAGTGCTAGGCGGAACGAACTTTGGTTTGGCCTTGCAGGACACCGCGGAAGGGCCGTTGGAAGTGGTGGTGCCCTTTGAGAGCGCGGGGCCGCAAAGCACCGTGGCAGGTGGCCCGGCGAGTTCGCTGGCACAATTTGTGCAGCGGACCCGGCAGCCGCTGCTGGTGGCCAGCGACGTTCAGGGCACCACGCGGCAGTTGGGGTTGGCGCCCATGAATCCGCTCATCAAGACTTGGTGCGGGGTTCCCCTCCATTTCTCCGATGGATCGATAGGCGTGCTGGCGCTGGCCGATATGGAGCGCGAGTACGCTGTCACCAAGTGCCAGTTTGATCTGGTGCGGGTGCTGGCGCAGGAGGGGGCCGTCGCCCTGGAGAACGCCCGGCTTTTCAAGAAGGAGCAGCGCCGCGCCATCCACTTGGGTTTGCTCAACGAACTGGGGCGCAAAGCCAACTCGGTTTTGAACCCACAGGAGTTGCTGCCCAGCATCTGCCGGCAAGTCCGCCACGCATTCGGTTACGATTTGGCGCGAATCGAGTTGCTGGACCAGGGGCGCACGGAATTGGTGGTGGAGGCGGAAGCGGGTTACGGGCCTGAACTGATGGGCCGCCGCATTCGCCTGGGTGAAGGCCTGGCGGGCGCGGCGGCGGAAGCGGGCGAGCCGATCCTGGCAAATTCCGTAGTGAAAGAGCCGCGCTATATTGCCCTTAATCCCGGCATTCGCTCGGCGCTCAGCCTTCCTCTAAAATATCGCGAGGAATTGATGGGCGTTCTGAGCCTGGAAAGCCGGAAGGCCTACGCGTTCTCGCAGCAGGACGTGCTAACCCTGCACACGCTGGCGGACCAACTGGCGATTGCCCTTCACAATGCGCGCGCCTATCAAGTGGCACTCGAGCAGGCCATCACCGACGGGCTGACGGGGTTAAAAACCCATCGCTACTTCATGGAAGCCCTCGACCGCGAGTGGCGGCGCTCGACCCGCTCGGGCAACATGTTTTCTCTAATTATGATGGACTTGGATGGGTTCAAGCAGGTTAACGACCTGCACGGCCACTTGGAAGGTGACAAGGTCCTGACGGCGGTGGCTAATTTGCTCAATGACCGTGTGCGGCAGTCGAATGTGGTGGCGCGTTACGGGGGCGATGAGTTTGCCATCATGATGCCGGAGACACGCACCGAGCAAGCGGAAATTCTGGCCGAACGCCTGCGCGCGAGCATTGAATCTGACGGCTATCTAGCCGCCCACGGCGTGACCGCCAGCTTCGGAATTTCCACCTTTCCCGTGCATGGCCCAACCCAGGAGGAGATCCTGCGCGTGGCGGATTCCGGCATGTATCTCGCCAAGCATCAGGAGGGGAATCGGGTGCGCGTGGCGTCGCTGCACATCGAATCCGCGCAGGCCGATTGGGATCGCCAGTTGCTCGAGGCCCGCTTGGGCGTCACCATGAAACGTATGTTCTCCACGGGGCCGGAGGCATTCAATCATTACTTGGAACGCTTTCAGGACGTCATGCTGAAGGGCAATGGGGACGCTCCCTCGTTGATGGATACGGTGACCGCGCTGGCATTCGCCATTGATGCCAAGGACCATTACACGCAGGGCCACTCGCAGGACGTGTCCCGGCTTGCTGTTCAGATCGCGCGGCAGATGGGCATGCCCGACGCAGAGATTGAGGAAGTCCGCCTGGGAGGCATTCTTCACGATATCGGCAAGATCGGCGTGCCGGAGTCGGTTCTCAACAAGACCACCCGTTTAACCCCGGAAGAGTTCGACTTAATGAAGAGCCACACCGTGTTGGGTGCGAAAATTCTTGAGCCGCTCAAGGTGAAGGCTATTGACCACATTCGAGGCATGGTGCGGTATCATCATGAAATGGTTGATGGGACAGGCTATCCCGACCACCTGAAGGGCGAGAATATCCCTCTCGGTGCTCGAATTATCACCGTGGCAGACTGCTTTGATGCCATGGTTTCCGACCGGGCGTACAAGCGCGGACGCACCATCGATCAGGCGATGGAAGAATTGCTGCGGTGCTGCGGAACGCAGTTCGATCCCGACGTCGTGAAGGCATTAGTCCAATCTCAGGTAGCCTTGAATGATTTCCCCCCCAGCCTGGATGAACCGGGCGCGCACAATCGAATGATTCGGAGATCGGTTGATCGGGTGAGCAAAAGGCAAACTTAAGGCTCCTTGTTCTCCCAATCACCCGATCATCTAATCTCCCGATTCTCTGAACCGCGTGGGTCGATAAGCTTCTATCGACCTGGAAGTTGATCCTTTCAGAATAAGATCCGCAATAATTTCCGCCGTCAACGGCGCCAATAGAATGCCGTTGCGGAAGTGTCCCGTGGCGAAGATCATGTTTTCGATTTCTCCATAACCCAGAATCGGCAGGTGGTCCGCCGTGTCAGGCCGAAGGCCGGCCCATGCGCGTAGGAAACGCAACTCGCTGACCAGCGGCGCCAGCCGCACCGCGCCTTCGAGAATGGAGTGCAGCCCTTTCGCCGTTACCACCTTTTCGAAGCCGGTGTATTCCGCGGTCGTTCCTACCAGCAGGCGCCGCTCCGGGCGCGGCACCAGGTAGTGAATCCCCGCGCGCACCACGAACGGCAACTCGCGCGGAGCCTCGAACTCCATCATCTGCCCGCAGCAGGGCGTGACGGGCACGTGAATTCCCAGCTCACCGGCGACTTCGCCAGACCAGCATCCCGCCGCCAGGACGTAGGTTTTTGCCGTAAAACTGGAGTGGTTTTCGGCGAGGACGCCTGTGACGTGCTCGCCGCGGACGTGGAACTTGTGAACGGCATGCCCTGCTTCGAAGCGCACACCCGCGCGCTGGCAAGCAATCACCAAGGCGCGCATCAAGCGCTCGTTGTCGACCCAATGATCACCGGGGACAAAGAGGCCGCCGCGAATCCGCGGGGAAAGCCCCACGACGCGGGCATGAACCTCCACGGCCATTAGCGGTTCGAGAATAAAACCCTGCGTGGTCTGCCTGCGGTGGACTTCCGTGAGTTCTTCCTCGAGCTCTTTGTCGAGCGCCACCAGCAGCGAGCCGTCACTGCGATAACCGGTGTCATGGCCACTGCACTCTTCGATCTCCGCCGCGAAGCGCGGATAAAGACTGCGGCTGGCAACGCACAGCGCCGAAAAATCCGGGGGTTCAACCATCTCCCCCAACGGCGCCAGCATGCCCGCCGCGGCGGAGCTGGCTTCCGCCCCGGGCTCGGAACGGTCGAGGACCGTGACCCACATCCCGGCCTGCGCCAGGCGCCAGGCGATCGAGCAGCCGATGATCCCGCCACCGATGATCAGCACATCGGCAGCGTGTGAAGAATCCTCCGCCATATATAGCGCCGACCCATGCTTTCGGGTTCGCGACTTCTCTCCCCAGGTCCAGTTTTCGCCAAGCGACGCGAGGGGTCAAGAGGATTCTATGAATTCTCGATTTTGGATTTCCGGCCATCGGTTTTTGGTCTGGAATCTGGAATTTTGAGTTTGGGATTGCCGCTTGTTCCCGCGGTTTCGCGACTCCCCTCCTGGAGATATAATTATGATCTTGACCGGAGATTTCAGGGTTTCGCTTTAGGCAACAGGAGAAACGCACCATGCCGACGAACCCATTGGAATATCTCTGGCCCGGCATCATTGCTGCCCAGGCCATCCACGTTGCGGTGAAGCTGCGCATTCCTGACGCACTTGCTTCCGGGCCTAAGGCGATCCCCGAGCTTGCTTCGGAATCCGACGCGCACCCACGCTCGCTCGAATGCCTGATGCGGGCTCTCAGCACCCTCGAAATGTTCGCGCGCACCCCCGATGGGCGTTTCCGCAACACGCCGCTTACCGAGCTGCTGCGCGTGGATCATCCCCAGTCGCAGCGCGATGGTGCCCTGCTTCTTACGGCGGCGTTTCTATGGCGCCCGATCGGCGAGCTGGAAGAATCGGTGCGCACCGGTCGGGCAGCCTTCGAACGCATCTTCGGGCAGCGCTTCTTTCCCTACCTTGCCTCCCATCCGGATGACGCCGCGGTCTTCAATGCTGCCATGACCCACGGAGTCTCCTGGACCACGCCGGTGCTGCTTGCTGCCTATGACTTCTCGCGTTTCGCCCTGTTGGCTGACGTGGGGGGAGGCGAGGGCGCGTTACTTCGCGACATTCTTGCGGCCACGCCCGGGCTCTGCGGGATTCTGTTCGATCTGCCGCAGGTCGTCTCCCACGCTCCCCCGGTTCTCGCGGGCGACATCGCCGCGCGCTGCCAAATCGTGGGCGGCGATTTCTTCGACTCGGTCCCCGAAGGCGCCGACGCCTATATCCTGAAGGGCGTCATTCACGATTGGCCCGACGAGGACGCTACCAAAATCCTCCGCAATATACGCCGCGCGATCCGTCCGGGCGGGACTCTCCTTCTGGTCGAAGGTCTGGTGGATTCCGCCGACTGCCCCGCAGGCGTCAGAGAACTGCTAATGCTTGTGATCGGCGGTCGCGAACGAACCGAGGGCGAGTTCCGTTCGCTCCTTGCCGCCGGCGGTTTCGACCTCACGCGCGTCATTCCCACAGGAAGGTCCACGCTGATGGAGTGCCATCCGGTGTAAAGCGCTTCGGCAACCGTAGCGTGGACCTGTTTTTGTAGCCGCGGCCCTTCCGGTTTGAATTGAAGCCGCGGACGTGCTACAAATGGACGCATGGACAAAGTTATCCGCAAGTTCACCAGCTTCGAGGCTTTAAAGACCGATGAATATCGAGACTGGCAAAAACTCCCCGCCCAAGAGCGCATGGATGCGGTTGCGGAAATTACCCTTGAGGCTTACCAGATGAAGGGACCGACACCCGATGTTCGACGACTTCAAAGAACTCTTGTCCATCTTCAACGACCAGAAAGTTAAATACCTGATCGTGGGCGGGTATGCTGTCTCGTTTCACGCGCGCTACGAAGGATATTGACCTCCTGATTAAACCGGACGCCGACAACGGCAAAGCGGTCTTTGCTGCGCTCGCTAAATTTGGCACGCCCCTCGAGGGATTGTCCGCCGACGATTTCATCGAGCGCGACAAGTTTTTCCGTTTGGGCCGAGCGCCAGTCATGGTCGACATTCTGCCGGAGATTAGCGGCGTCGATTTTGACCTCGCATGGCAACGGCGCGTTGAAGCCGTAGTCGATACGGAAAGTGGACTCACGGTGCCTTTCATTTCCAGTGAGGATTTAATCGCGGCGAAGGTCGCGGCGGGAAGGTCACAGGACATTGCGGACGTTGCGGCGCTGCGCAAAGCGGCAGGGAGTCAACCTCAAGCCGCAAGAAAGAAGCGACCACCCAAAGCCAAAAAATAATGGCCCTGGGTATTGAATCAAGCATCCGCCGGCTGGCGGAGATGCCGATTCCTGGGGTTGGCGATTTCCCGACGCCATTTGCGGGAGCTGCAAACGGCAGTGTCATGTGGGGAGTGACTATTGAGGAGCAAGTAGCGCCGCGCCTGTGCGCTCCGGAACCCGCTATATCGCCGTTTCCTTGAACAGCGCGTAGGTCAACTTCTCGACCTCTGTGGACGCGGGCAGCAGATTTTTTGGGGGTGTTGCCAAGCTCCCTCCGGGCGCAAGTTTCAGCCTCAAATCCTTCGCCACCAGGGTGCGTTTCGAACGCAGCCAGCCCGAGACCTGCGTCCCGTTCTGGGCGGTCGCGGGGATGTGCAGGTCAAACTCCAGCGCATGGCTGCCCGGCGCGAGGTCCACCGTGAACCAGTGCCATGTCCCCTTTGGGCTCTTCACTGTGGCTACGGAAATCGTCTTGGAGTTATCAAGAGCTTCGGCATTTACCTCCAGACCGGGACCGGCGGATTCCAGGAGCAGGGAAGCCTTGCTTTCGCGGAAGTCGGCGGGGACTTCCACGTTGATCGCGACCCTCACCGTGCCATCGGCGGCGGTGCGGATGGTGGGAGCGGAAAAGACGGGCTGGGTTTCGCGCGCATTCTTCTTGCCGAAGTGCAGAGCCAGCGTGGCGGCATCGCCGGTCGCGATTAGGTCAGCCTTTTCGCCATCGACGCGCGCCGCCTCATAAGCGGAGGGCTTCGCAAGCTCCGCGACAACACTCGCTCCCTCCGGCGCGTAGATCTTGAAAGCGACTTCGCCTTGGGGAGCGGGCTCGACGGAGCACCGCACCCGAGCGAGGCGCACTTCGCCCGCTCCGAGAGGTCGCAACTCAATCATCTGGTGATCGTAGCCATCCAGGTTCGTGCGCAGCGTGTCGCCGTAGTGATATGCGCCGGGCAGGGCCTGGCGAAAGGGATAGGTGACCTCCGCCTGGAATGCCCGGTCGCTCGGTTCGAAGCCGGAAGTTTCATTGAGCATCACAGCCGCCACCACCGGCCGCACGAAGGGATTACGCAGCATCAGAATGGTCTTCTCCGGCGAGTAGTGCAGGTAGCCGTAGGGTTCGCGCTTGGCGGGATCGCCCAGCACCCAAGTAGAGTTATCAAGCAACGGGTGCGCGTTGGCCACCGCCCACTGGAGCGAACTGCCCAGCGCGTCCCACTCAGCGGGCTTCAAAAGTGTGGGAGTGATATAGAGTTCGTTCAACTGGCTTCCCACGCCCAGAAAATTCACCAGGTGATCCTCCCAATCTTCCAGGGATTCATTCTTGCCGCCGAGTTCGAGGTAAGTGCCCTTGATGATGCTTTGCGTCCACAGCGACGACATGGGGAACTGGGCCTGGTGGCGAACGGAATCGTTGTAGAGCATGAGGTCGCGATAGTTCATGGAACTCTGCCGCGCGCTGAGCGTCGGAACGGTTTCCAAGTAGCCGTAATCCTCGCCGCCCTCCCAGATGGTGTCGGCCCAGCGCAGCCGCCAGGGGCTAAGCCAGGTGCTGGTGGTGACGTCGAGGAAAATCTCGTGGTTTTCGGCGCGCAGGGCATCGAGCGTGCCGAGGAAAGCGCGCAGGTCAGCTTCGCGCGAATAGATGCCGATGGGGTGGCCGTGATTGGGATCGTTGCAGCCGAAGGGCAGGCCATCCAACTTGAATTGATTGACGCCGAAGTCACGCACCAGGCCCACCAGGGTATCGCGGAAATAGTGGCTGTAATTGCGCCCGGCCAGACAGAGGAACTCCCCGTTGGAGGTGACCTCCATGCCCATCTTGCGGCCGGCGTCCACGCGGTAATGGCGGAGATCGTAGCCACCGATGGGGCCTACCCACAGGCCCAGGCGGCTGTCGATCTTCCCGAGCGCCGGGGCGAGGTCACGGAAGCTCGTGGGAAAGCGGCGCGGATCAGGAACCCAGATCTTGTTCTGGTCGTCGTCCCAGGCGTCGTCGAGGAGAAATGATTGCATCGGGATGCCGTATTTCTTAATCAGAAGATCCCGAAACTGGGTGACGCGGTCGAGCAGCAGGTCGTTGTTCATGGCCGTGCCTTGGAGGTCATACCAACTGTTGTAAGTGATGAACGGGCGCACCGGTACGGCCCGGATGCGGCGGATGTAGTCCATGAAAGCCTGGTGAACGTGCCCGCTGGCCGCAACCCCCACGACGGCGGATTCGCTCCTGTAACCTTCCGGTGGAATGTTGAGCCCCACGATGCCGCCGAGGGAGACCGATGATTGCTCGACCGTGTTGATGCTGGTGGGATACTCGAGCCCCATGAAAAGGTCGTCTGAAAAAAGCGGTTGGCCGAAACCGCCCAGACGGAAGTCATCGGCCCGCCATTCATTCTTGGCCGCCGCGAGCGAGTCGATAAAAAACGTTCCCTTGCCGGTGGTCTTCAGTTCAATCCACTGGCGCGTAAAGTAGTCGTCGGGGTTCAGTTCATAAATGAGCGTGGCATCCAGGCCGGTCTTTTCTTGCGGGCTCTTCGGAAGAAGCAAGTGAAACACGGCACGCTTGCCCCCGCCGGGCGCGTCCTGCACTTCGTGACTCGTCACCTTCAGGTCGCGGGAAGTCAGCACCAGGGGGTTCTCCCCGCCGAAGTCGTAGCCGATGCGCTCGAAGATGAGCTTCAGTTCGAATTCGTCGCCGCGCACTTCATGGGTACGGCCCGAGAGCTCGTTCACGAGGCGCACCGTGCGGACAGAGCCGTCCGCCACTTCCATGGTGCGATCGAGGTAATCGTTCGCGAGCGATAGCGTCGCACCTTGTTCACGTACCGTGACGGGGGTGGCAGCCCGGACGCTTAGTGCGCTGATTGTCAGAGCGCCGAGCAGAGAAATGATTGCACAGCGGGTATTCATGAGGTTACCTCAATGATGGTTATGAAGGGCATGGCGCGTTGGATGATACCGCAGTTGTGGCGAGGAGGGCGAGGAGGGAATCCCCTCCGGGAGTGCGACACAAAAGTGAAAAATCGAATGTGGCGCGGGCGGGATGCCCACGCTACGTCCATCGACTCTCCGCTTCCTATTCTTAAGCTGCATACCCATCCCCTCCGCCGAAAGCCTGTGCCGGCTGGAAAAACAGGTTCGAGTGCAGTGGGATCAATCTTGACCCTCATGATGTGGCTTGCAATATATTCGATTGTATCGCATATTATGCACGTGTGGATACGACGGGACATAGAGCCTCGGCTGCATCGATCTGCAAGGACCCGGCCGGTGGTGGTGCTGACCGGCGCTCGCCAGACCGGTAAGACATCTACTTTGCTGAGGCTGTTTCCGAAATATGGATTTGTCTCTCTTGACCTCCCCACCGAAGCGGAACAGGCCGAAAGAGAACCGCACAATTTTCTTCATCGCCACCCATCGCCGATGATTGTCGATGAAGTGCAATACGCGCCCGGGTTATTCCGCCATTTGAAGGCAACTGTGGACGCCAGTCGCGCCAGGAACGGGCAGTTCCTCCTTACGGGTTCACAGAAGTTTACCTTAATGAAGAGCGTCTCCGAGTCCTTGGCGGGACGGGGAGATATTGTGGAGCTAGAAACGCTTTCGTGGGCCGAAATTCGGGCTGCGCGGCCGAAAACCGGGCTTGAGGCGGCCATCGTTCGGGGCGGTTTTCCCGAGCTACACGCCAACCCGGATATCGACCACATGGCCTTTTACAACTCTTATCTGGCCACATACCTGGAGCGTGACGTGCGGTCGTTGACCAATGTCGGCAATTTGCGGGATTTCGAGCGCTTTTTGCGCGCCTGTGCATTGCGTTCCGCGAACCTGTTGAACAAGGCTGATCTGGCGCGCGACGTCGGTATCGCTCCCTCCACAGCTAACCAATGGCTATCCACGCTCGAGGCTTCCGGGCAGATTGTGTTGCTGAAGCCATGGTTCTCGAACCGCACAAAGTCCATCGTCAAGAGCCCGAAACTCTATCTGGCCGATACCGGACTCCTTTGCGCCTTACTGAATATCCGTTCTGAAGATGCCCTTCGCGAGTCACCGGCGGCGGGCGCGGTTTGGGAAACCTTCGTTTTCGCTCAACTGCGCGGTCGTGAGCGCCAGGCCGGCCGCGCAGGTAGTTTGTTCTTTTGGCGTGACCGCGCACGTGAGGTGGACTTCGTGGTCGATGTCGGGGGAACGCTGGAGCTCTTTGAAGCGAAGTGGACCGAATTGCCTGCCGGGAGTGATATGGTAAACCTCGATTACGTGCGAAAAGTTGTGGGAGAAACGAGGGTGGCGAGCGCCGCGGTCGTCTGCCACACGCCAAACAGCTTTCCACTCGGCATGGGATTCCGCGCGCTGTCGGTGTCTGAGTTGGGATAAGTTGCGGCTTTCAACCAAACAGGCGCTACTCTCGCTTGAGTTGTCTTTCTAGGAAGACGCTGGTCGCGACGGCCTGTGGCGCCATGGTGGCATAGGCGCCGAAGGCCGCGCAGGGTTGGAACCCGGCCCGCGCATGGAGTCGCAAAGCCGCGACCTGGCGATCTCCCGTCTCTAGCCGCAAAAGGGCAAGCCCAGCTTTTCGCGCCTCTGCCTCGATCTGGGCGAGCAACGCCTGCGCCACGCCGCGCCACCTCGCGCACGTACATGCGCTTCACCTCGGCGAAGTCCGCGAACAAGGCCACCCCGCCGCATCCTACTGCTGCGCCGTCCAGCCGCGCCAGGAAGAATCGGATATGGGGCTGGAAGATTGCCTCGAGCGACAGCCCATGTCGCTGCTCGGGCGAGTACTCCGCGGAGAGTTCGCGATCGAGTTCGCCGATCAAATCGCGCACCTCGTCCGTTGCGCTTGGGGCTAAATCAATCGATATATAGTCAGCGCTGCTCACCGCGCCACGATCCTCGCCACGCCCGATATGCCCACCAGCCGGTCGCCGCCTTCCTTAAGCAAGTTTACCCCTCGAAACCCCAATTATACCTTGTCCCCTGATATCAGTCGTTGCTCACTCTGCCCGATAAAACGCCATTTTCCCCGGCCGCTTGCGAGTGCCAGACAGGCCGTAGCGTCAAGGTGTTCGACACAAGTGTGAAAAGGCGAACGTAGCGAGGGGACTTGCCCGCCAGCGGGGGAGAGCGCCCCGGTCCCGCCCAGAATGTGCGGGCAGAATGCCCGTTCGCCGGAAACTGCGAAAATAAATCGGCCTGAATTTCCTGCCGGCAGGAAATTCGCGCGCGCCGCCTCCGGTTTTGGTCGCCAACGTGCTAGGCTACAGTTAGGGGGTTGTCTTCGGGGTGAAATGACGCAGGGGGGAAAGGTGCCGGGTGGGTGTTTGGTACTGGGGATTGGGTATTGGGTGCTAGGGAAGGCCGGCAGACACTTCGCGGGGATTGCTCTTCTCCCGTCTCCGTAATCTGGGCGGCCACCAACGGGAGGATTGCGGCCAGTGCCAGGTGGGACCGTTCGTGAATGCGGTTCTCAAAGTCGGGGATATGGGGCCACACCCGGTTCTGTCAAAAGTCTTATGAAAGAAAATGCAACAATGGAGAGGCAGGGTAGAGCCGGGGGCTTTGCCCCCAGACCCCCAGGATTTATCGCTTGGGTGCCAGGATGGAAGGGGGTGGGG
>JBEKLF010000256.1:0-12189 GCA_050010335.1 Terriglobia bacterium | reverse complement strand
TGGAAAAACTCGTTCCAGTCCCTTGGTGGAATGGATTGCCTTTGCGGCTGACCATCTAGAATGGGCCGGCTGACAACCCTAAAACTTAGGCGAATTCCGTTCCGTGGAAATTCAGGCTAGCGTCCGTAGCCCGTAGCGAACGTCTTGATTCAAATTTTCCAGCCAGCTCCATCCCCACATGTCGCGGCTCTCCTCTCTCAACACGAGGTCGTTTCCAAATCTCCGGTGCGCCGCATAGCGCGCTTCCTCGGGATCAACGCCCGCTTCGATCTGCTCCCGCTCTCGCAGTTCCCGGTGCAGGCGTAGCTCTTCGTTCAGATCAGAGTCGAACTGCCTTCCACGAAATAACATTGCGAGCCGTCTCGTGAGTTCGGTCCACATGTTCACCATCACTACTCTCATTAGTGGCACAGGCACTCCTGCCTGTGCACTAGACATGGCATGCAAAAGCCATGCGCACAGGCAGGAGTGCCTCTGCTACTGCTGCTCTACTGGTATCGCAACGCAACCAAGGGATCGACCTTCGTGGCCCGGCGCGCGGGTATGTACCCGGCAATAAAGCCCACGGCACTAAGTAGCAGAATGATTCCCACAAATGTGATGGGATCAGTGGGCGCGGTTCCGAACAGGAGCGACGCAATCCACCTGGCGGCGACGAACGATGCCAACGTTCCAACCGCAATGCCGATCAGCGCCAGCCGGAGCGTCTCAGCGATAACTCCGAATTGCACCTGCGATGCCGTTGCGCCAAAAGCCATACGGATGCCGATCTCCCGCGTCCGCTGCGTCACCGAATAGGAGATGACGCCGTAAATCCCCAGCGAAGCGAGAACCAGCCCCAGCGCGGCAAAGCAGGCCACGAGCACCACAAAGAAGCGGCGCGGCGAGACGGCGTGATCCACGATTCTCTGGAGGGGCCGGAACTCGGTGGCGGGCTGTCCCGGATTCAGCTCACGAAGCGTCCTCAAAACGACCGAAGCCAGCGCCTCAGGCGGAAGATTGGTGCGCACCACCAGATTTTCCCCATCCGGCTCGGCTTGGGTTGCCGGAACGTAAACCTCGGGGCTGGAATGCTCCTCCACGCTACTCTCGCGAACATCGGCAACGACGCCGATGACGCGCGTGTCGGTTTCGCCGATGCCCTGGGCCAGGCGCCCCACCGGGTCCTCGCCCGGCCAATCACGGCGAGCGGCGGTTTGATTGATGATGATCACCGGCTCGCTCTTATTGGTATCCTGCCAGTTAAAGTCCCGTCCCTCGCGCAAGTGCGTGCCCATGGCGCCGAAATACCCAGGCGTCACGACGTAAACAAACGCATCGTCATTCACTCCCGGTGGGTAAACCCTCCCCTTGGCGCGAAGGTCCCAGCTCCGATTGCGGTCGAGGGGAAGCTTGTCCGACATGCCTACGGATTCCACCCCAGGGATAGCACCGGCGCGCTGCAAGATCTCTTGCAGGATGGCGCCACGCCGCGCCCGATTACCGCCGTCGTCATAGTCCACCTTGATCGCGGCGGCCCGGCTCGGCTGGAACCCCAAATCGACGTCGAGGATCCGCAGAAAGCTGCGCAGCAAAAGACCCGCGCCGACCAGCAGCACGCAAGCCAAGGCAACCTCGGAAACCACCAGCGCGGCGCGCATCCGCTCATGCTTTCGGCCTGCGCTCATTCCGGAGCCGGCATCCTTGAGCGACTCCTGGAGGTTGACCCCTGAAATCCTCAGGCCGGGAACAAGACTGAAAAGAACGGAGGCAGCCGCGGCGACAAGAAGCGTCCAGTTGAGGGCTGCTTCGTCCACTCTCACGCTGCTCAGCAACGGAAGCGCAATTGATCCCTGATGCGCGAGATACCGGGTGACAGCAAAAGCGAACCCCAGACCGAGGATTGTGCCGGCGCACGACAGCACCAGGCTCTCCGTCAGCAACTGGCGAATGAGCCTTCCCCGCCCCGCTCCCAGGGCGCTGCGCATGGCGAACTCCTTGCTTCTCGCGGCGGCGCGCGTCAGCAGCAGGTTCGAGAGATTCACGCAAACGATGAGCAGGATCAGACCCACGGCGCACCACAGCACAATCAGCGAGCGCCGCAACTTGCCGCTGACATAATCCTTCAGCCCGGTAATGGTTGTTTTAATATCCGTCATCCAATCGGGGTTTTGCGCCTTGGACTGCGACAGCAGAAGCGTTACCTCGGCCTGCGCCTGCCCCACGGTTACTCCCGGTTTGAGGCGGCCCATCAACGACAACATGTGTCCGTACGTGCGAATGTCATCCATGATGATCGGCACGAAAAAGTCCATCTTCAAACCCGGCGCGAAGACCGAAGTAAAATCGAATGAGTCCGGCAGGACGCCGACAATGGTGTATGTCCGTTTGTTGAGGGTGATCGCCTGCCCGATAATTGCCGGATTCCCCGCAAACTGCCGCTGCCAGAAGGCCTCGGTCAACAGGACTGCGGGCCTGCCCCCCTTAACGCACTCCTCGTGAGTGAACAGCCGCCCGAGTGCGGGTTGGATGCCAAGCGTTTGAAAGAAATTCCCCGCTACCCACACGCCGAAGACAGGCTTCGGCTCGCCGAAGCCCGTTAGCTTGAAATCGGAATAATCGTAATAGGGCACATAGGCCGTCATCTCCTGGAAAGACTGGCTGTGGCGCTGAATCTCCTCTAAAACGTCAACCCGGTAGGTTTGATCGGATAGGCCGCCCTCGCCATTGTTCCCGGCAAGCCAGGTGAGCTGCTGGGGCGCACGAAACGGCAGCGGCCGCAGCAGAATGGTGTTCACTACGCTGAAGACTGCAATATTCGCGCCGATCCCCAGCCCCAGGGTCAGAACCGCGACGGTGGTGAACCCGGGATTCTTCACCAGGATCCGCAAGCCATAGCGCACGTCCTGCAACGTGTTTTCCAGCCAACTCCATCCCCACATGTCACGGCTCTCCTCTCTCAACACGAGGTCATTTCCAAATCTCCGTTGCGCCGCATACCGGGCTTCTTCGGGCGTAACCCCCGCTTCCATCTGCTCCCGCTCCCGCAATTCGCGGTGCAGACGCAGCTCTTCCTCCAGTTCAGAGTCGAACTGTTTCTGCCGAACCAGCATCTGTAGTCGTCGCCCGAATTGTATCAGCCATTCCATCGGCTCTTATCCAATCAACCTTCGCCAATCACTCATATCGCAGCGCCACCATGGGATCAACCTTGGTCGCACGGCGGGCCGGAACAAGGCAGGCCACAAGCGCGACAAGGGTCATGAGGAGCGCAGCGAATATGTAGGTCACAAGATCAGTGCCACGCACACCATAGAGAATACTATTGAGGTAACGCGAGAGGGCCCAGGCCCCCAACAATCCCACAAGCACGCCGGTGATGATCAGCCGCAATCCTTCCCTCACCACCATACCCAGAACGGTGCGGACCTCGGCACCAAACGCCATGCGAATGCCAATCTCTCGCGTGCGTTGGGACACGGAGTAAGACACCACCCCGTAAATTCCGACCGAAGCGAGCGTCAGCGCCACGGCTGCAAACAGCGCCAGCAGGAGGGCCACGAAGCGCTTTTCGCGCGAGGAGTCCGAGACCATTTCCGGCAATGCCTGGACGCTGTACCACGGCAAGTCCTTATCCAGGTCGTGCAGAGCCTTGCGGATGGCGGGCACTTGGCCCTGCGGGTCATTGGCTGTACGCACTACCAGGACTAATCCGGAAGAGGTACTTTGTGACTCGGGATAATAGGCTTCGGGAATAGCCGGCTCGGCCAAAGCGAATTCCCTGACATCGCCCACCACACCAATGACGGTAATCCACTTGGCGTCAGGGTCGTTGTGCCTAAACCTCTTGCCGACGGCATCCTGATGCGGCCAGAAGCGGCGGGCCATGCTCTCGTTGATAACGGCGACTAGCGGCACATCAGGCGTATCATTCTCGGCCACGTCGCGTCCGCTCAGCATTGGAATACGCATGGTCCGGAAGTAGTTGGGAGTGACGGTGCACGACTCCACCAGGGGACTTGACCACTGGTCTTTGGGCGCCGGCTGACCTTCGATGACTACCGGGCCGTTGCTGCCTCCCTCAAGCGGCAGTTCCGATGCTGCCCCCGCGGAGACAACTCCCGGCAAAGCCTGAACGCGGTCGAGCAAGCTCCGGAAAAACGCCTTTTGCTGGGGCTCCTTCGGGTAGCGCGAATCGGGTAACGATACGCTCCCTGTCACCACTTGGCGCGGATCAAAGCCGAGTTGGACGCCCAGCAAGCGTACCAGGCTCCGAGTGGCAAGCCCCGCGCCGACGAGCATGACAAGGGCAAGGGCGATCTCTCCGGCCGTGAGTAGACCGCGCGCGAGCCCGTGAGGCGCCGCCACGGCGGCGCCGCTCTCCTTGAGCGTTTTGCTGAAGCTTAGGCGGGTTGCCTCCAGCGCGGGAATCAGCCCGGCGAGCGTCCCCGTAACGAATGCGATAAGGAAAGTGAAACCAAAGACGCGGCCATCAAGGTGAACTGAAATCACCTCGGGGATATAGCCCGTGGGCGCCGCGTGGAGGAGAAGGCGCAACGCTCCCACGCCCACGGCCAGGCCTGCGACTCCGCCTAGAAGAAACAGCAGGACACTCTCGGTGAGCAGTTGGCGTACCAGGCGCCCGGCGCCTGCGCCGACCGCGAGTCGAACCGCGATTTCCCGCTTTCGACCCACGGATTTGGTGAGAAGCAGGTTGGCGACATTCACGCAGGCAATCAACAGCAGGAAACCCACGGCGGCGAAAAGCACCCACAGAACTTCGCTGACATTGCCCGTAAGCTGCTCGTGCAAGCTCTTGACCCGCGCGATCACACCGGTGTTGGATTGCGGGTACTGCTGGGCGAGCCGGGCGGAGATTGTCCCCATTTCGTCGGCGGCCTGGTTCAGCGTGATGCCCTTCTTCATGCGTGCCAAAACCCAAAACCAATGGTTCGAGCGTTCGGTTTTCCATTTCGGAGCGTCCATGGTTATTGGCGTCCAGAATTGGGGATTACGCCCCCAGAATGTCGGGAACCTCAGATCCTTGGGCATGACACCCACCACGTCGTAGGTCTCGCCATCCATCGTGACCTTTCTCCCCACAATGTTCTTCTGTCCTCCGAAGGCGCTCTGCCACAGGCCGTAGCTCAATATGACGACGTGATTGCGGCCGGTCGGGCCCTCATCCTGCGAAAAGCTCCGCCCGAACTGCGGCTGCACGCCCAGGATCTGAAAAGTGTTGGGTGAAACTGACAAGCCACGCAATTGCAACGGCTCGCTGGAACCGGTCAGCGTGGCGCCAGCGATGGTGACAGCGGATATGCCCTCGAACACCTGGTTCTGCGCCTGCCAGTCGCGGAAGTCCGGGGCAGTATCGGGAAACAATCCCCCCGGCGCGCTCGGTTCTGTCACCCAGATGACCGCCAGACGGTCCGGGTCGGGGTAAGGCAACGGCCTCAGCAAGACCGCATTCACCACACTGAAGATGGCCGTGTTTGCCCCGATGCCGAGCGCCAGCGTCAGTACCGCCACAGCCGTGAAGCTGGGATTCTTGCCGAGTATCCGAAAACTGTAGCGCAGGTCCTGCAATATGTTTTCGAGCCAAGTCCATTCCCACATGTCACGACTCTCCTCTCTCAACACAAGGTCGTTGCCGAATCTCCGCTGCGCCGCATAGCGCGCTTCTTCCGGCGCCACGCCCGCTTCCACCTGCTCCTGCTCACGCAATTCGCGGTGCAGGCGCATCTCTTCTTTCAAGTCAGCGTCGAATTGCTCGGGATGAAACAGCTTCCTGAGTCGTCTTCCAAGTTCGCTGAACCAACGCATACCGATCACCCCTCAGGCAGTCTGAATTGCCCGAGTAATGGCAGCAACCACCCGTTCAAACTGGGAGACCTCAACCTCGAGTTGTTTTCGGCCGAGTCGTGTAAGGCGGTAGTAACGCGCTCGGCGATTTCCTGACGTCACGCCCCATTTCGCCGTGACCCACCCTTTCACGAGCATGCGCTGGAGCGCGGGGTAGAGTGAGCCTTCCTCGACCTGAAGGACCTCGTCGGAAACATGCTCGATCCAGGTCGCAATCTCGTAGCCGTGCAGTTCACCACTTCGAGCAAGGGCCTTAAGGATCAGGAGGTAGAGCGTTCCGGAAGGGATTTCGTTCTGGTGCATCGGCTTGTCTCCTTAACATAGTTAGACTATGCCAGCGCCCGAAGGTTAGCACCGCGACGAAAAATATACAATTCTGTCCAGTGACATTCTGCCCATGGACGGTTTTACGATGGTTTCTTGAAACCGCAAGGGGAAACGAATTACAATGCCTTCGCCAATAGAGAATAGAATTTCCACAACAAGACGCATAACGGAGACATTGCATGGCTTTGATTCAATTCACCAAGAACCATACTGACCACTCAACCGACAAAGGATTTCAATTCGAGTTCTTTTGCGACCGCTGCGGGAACGGATTCATGACGGGCTTCAAGCCTTCCTTAACGGGCTATGCCGGCAGCGCCCTGCGCGCCGCCAGCGATCTGTTTGGAGGCGTTTTTGGCCGGGCCAGCGCGGGCGCCTATGAAATCGAGCGCGCCGTGCAGGGCTCCGGCCACGACAAGGCTTTTCAGGAAGCCGTGGATGAAGTGAAACCCAACTTTCGCCAGTGCCCCAAATGCGCCAAGTGGGCCTGCCTCACCATGTGCTGGAACCAGAAGCGCGGCCTCTGTTATGACTGCGCGCCCGATGTCGAGACCGAAATCGCCGCGGCCCAGGCGCAAGCCACCGCGCAGCAGATCCAGGATAAGGTTCGCCAGCAGGATTTGACCAAAGACCTCGACTTGACTTCTGAGGCCGCCGCCCTCTGCCCTAGCTGCGGGGCGCGCACCCAGGGGGCAAAGTTTTGCCCGGAGTGCGGCAAACCGCTTCGTCCCAAAAATGAGTGCTCGCGCTGCGGAACGAAGTTTGAAGCGGGCACCAAATTCTGTCCGGAGTGCGGCCAGAAGATCGCTTAATTGAGTGAACGGGTGAGCTTGCCACTGACTAACAACTCGCCACGGGTCTGAACATGCCAACCTTTTCGGGAAAGTTTCAGTACCTGAATGCGGACGGGTCCGCGCTTCAAGGAGGCCCCTGCCGCGTTTCGTTTGAGACGGAAACGATCACGCTTACACCGGCCACCGGCGCGCCGCTGACCCTCGACCTCGGGGACATCGACGTATTCCTTCCCGGCGAGTACGAGCTCATCCTAAGCCTCTACACCGGCAAGAAGATCCTGCTGAACCAATTTGGCAAGACCTTCCAAAACCTCTGCCACGACCTGCTGGAAGCATACCGAAAGCGCCTATTGCAGTGCCTGCTGCTGGAGGACCTGGAAGAAATCGCGCGATTCGACGGCGGGGTGCGCTTGGAGTCGCCAGCACGCGCATTCGCCAGTCCCGCGGAAGTCCGGCTCTACAGGAGCAACCTGGCCGTGCTGCCCAGTCAAGCCACGGGCCTGCAATGGCGCCTCGCGGATATCGATGCTGTGACGTTCGACGAAACCGCCTGGACCATAACGGCACAGTCAGGCGATCAGCGCCTGGCCATCAGCAAGCTCGGGAAGCGCACGGAAGAGTTTCGCGAACGGCTGGCAACCGCCATGGATAAACTCGCGCAGCAAGGCGCGGAGACTGTCCATGGCATGTTTCCGTTCCTCAGCCCGGACCAATTTCAGCAGGCCGCATTGCTGATGAAGGAAGGCCGAGCCGCATCGCTCGCCCAACTGCGTGCCATCGATCCCAAAACCGAGCAGGCCCTTACCACCAACGTGGTGGATGCCGAGCTGAGGCCTTACTTCGACTCCCTGCTGGCGCATGTGCCAGCGGGAAATTACTACGCGGGTTTCAAGCAGCTGCGCGAAACTGAGGATGAGACTGGAAAGGGAGAAGGAGCCCCAATGGGCGAAGCGGAGGGATTTAACTCCTCCACTGTTGGGACAGGTGCAGAAGTAGCTGAAGAAACTACCCCGGAACCAGAGGCGGAAGCAGGCGGCCAAGAAAAGGCGCGACCTATTTTGCATTGGTTCTTCCTACCGTTGGCGGCGAAAGCCGGTGCGAAGTTCCCCAACAATCTCGTGGCCTGGGAAGCTACTTCGCGGTCTGGCCGCGCCACCTATTTCTTCCGGCTCGTGCCCCCAGGGCAAGCAGGGCAGTTACAGGATGGATCGAAAGGTCCGGCGTTAGTCGAAACCGCCATCCGGCAATTAAATCGCGCCATAGTCCTGCTGAACTTTCGTCGTGAACCGATTTACCTCCCGGACGATTCCCTGCTGCTCCAGCCACGATTCCGCCGTTACGCTATCGCCTGCCGCAAACTCCCGGAGCTTGTGCGGCTGCGCTCGTCGTTCCTTGGCCGCGCCACCCACACATCGCCCGACTCCTGGCAAAAGCAGTTCGCGTCCTATATCGAGAAAGCGTAAGCCTGAGGCTTAGCCGGGAGGTCCTTACCCCTCACGCAGCAAACGCACGCGCAGAATCTTTGCGTGGTCAGGCAGCGCAAAGTCCCATATCTCATCGCCATTCAAGCGCCGCGTAGGATTCCAGTGATCGCCTTCGAAGGTTCCCTCCTCCACAGAAAGAAACTCGGCTGCACGGGGAGGGCCGGTCAGCTCGCGGAATTCCACCCTGAACCCGGCCCCCACCAGCACATAGTCATCGGCCGCAAGTTCGATAATCATTCCGCGCCCACGGGGTCCCTCCGGTGTGTAAGGCTTAAGGAAATTCACCACGACCGCGAGACTCCCGTCCAGACGGATGGCCTGCGCCGGGTCTTCGTCCTGAACGATGGCGTGCAACTTATCACTCCCCTGCTTTGCCGCAATCAAGTCCAGAAGCGGCTCGAGCACACGGTAGGTGTCTTCCAGCTCGGCAGCCCTTTCGATCACCTTCCCGTCCTCAAATGCCTTATCGATGCCAAAGGGGCTGAAACCGAGGCCGTTGAAATCCGCGAGAGTCAGGAAAGCGTCCGCCGCAATTTGTGAAGTAAACGCGGCTTCTGGAACAAACAAGGGATTGTCCGCGCGGTAATAAGCGTTGCATGTTTCCTTGAATTTTGGCAGGTAAATGTCCGGCGCGAGAAGATCGAGATTGGGAGCGGCGGCTTTCCAAATATCAAGCACGTGTTCGGTCGGGCCGCCACTGGGCCACCGGCCCGGCCGCTCGTCGCCAGGATTGATGAGCCAGTTGTTGACGTACATGGGGAGCTGATACGCATGTTTGCCTGCGGCTGCAACGCGATCGACATAGCTGGCGATATGCCATGCGCTGAAGACCTCCGGCGCGAGTTCACCAAAGACCTCGGTCCACGATCCCACAGATCGGAACTTTGCGCCCGCCCACGCCGCATCGAGACTTGGCATCAAGGCGTCCCGATGCGCCGCGAGGTAGGTCATCAACTCGGCGGGTACCGGGCCCTCAAACCGTCGCGTGGCCCCCGGGGAATAGTCACGGTCAGTACCGAGCAGGCCGGTTTCATTCTCGACCTGCATCATGATGACGGTCCGGTCCGCCTCATCGACTTGGCGAAGATGTTCCATTAACGCCGAGAAGGCGCGCGCATCGGCATCGCGCGCGGGGTCGCAAAGCGGTGAGAGAATCTCCAACTCCTCTCCGCGCGGCCCCCTGACGCGCTGAAACCTGGTTTTGTCGCGCTTCACCCACTCCGGCGTGTAATGCATTTCCCCATTTTTCCAGGATGCAAACCACAGCAAAACCAAATGCAAGTGATTGCGCCGTGCGCCCGCCAGGACCTCATCAACGAGATGAAAACCGTACTGCCCGGGCTGGGGCTCGATGAGCTCCCAATAAACCGGCATTTCCGCGGTGTTTGCGTGAAGGGTGGTGAGTGAACGCCAAACCGGCTCGAGATCTTGCGGATTGGTCGCGCTGGAATTGTGCGCTTGCCCGCCGAGGATCAGAAAATGTTTACCATCTACCAACAAGCGAAATTGGACGCCCGCGTGTTCAATGCGCGGGATGGGCCGCGGGGTCTGCTGAGCCTGCGCCGCCGCGGAAACAAGCAAAATGATATTGAGGACTACTAAGGCATAGGTCCACATGGCATCTCTCCCCGAACAGGATTTCTTAACATGATAGGACGCTCGATAGTGTCAGTAAATGCCCTTCCCGAATTTGGGCTCTTGACTTAGAATCAGGCTGGGAGTCCCAGCAAGTTCTGTAGTCCCAAGTCTCATGCATGGCATCAGGTGCATATGCGCATTATCTTTTCATGCGCTTGCGCCAGGAGAGCCGCAGCCCTATGCCGACGAAGCAACTCCTCATTATTGGCGCCGGACCTTACGGTCTGTCAGTCGCGGCTTACGCCAAACATCTCGGAATCGATTACGCCATGTCAGGCAAGCCCATGGAGTTCTGGCGAAATCAAATGCCCAAAGGCATGCTTCTGCGCTCGGGCGCCACGTGGCAGCTTGATCCTCTCGAAATCCATACGCTGCGACGATTCCTCGAGTCCAATGGCCTCGCACTGGAGCGCGTCTCTCCTCTTCCTCTCGACCTATTTATCGATTACGCGGACTGGTTTGCAGAAGAGTTAGGAATTAAGACTCTAAACTCTTATGTTCGAAATCTGGAATTTCGCGGCGGCCACTTCGAAGCCTTTATTGAAAACGGTGAAACCTTGAGTGCGGAGACCGTGGTAACGTCGCCCGGCGTCGGCATGTTTCGCAGCCTCCCGGCTGACCTTACCGGGAAACTTCCCAATGGGCGCTACACTCACACTTCCTCCATGGTGAATTTTGAACCGCTGGTCGGCCGGCGCTGTCTGATCATCGGAGGGCGCCAAAGCGCGTTCGAATGGGCGGCGCTCATGGTGGAAGCCGGCGTGGCGCATGTGCATGTAGCTTTCCGCCACGAAACACCTCAGTTTGCACCATCGGATTGGACATGGATCGATCCCCTCCTAAAACAGGCCACGGGAGTCCGAGGCTGGTTCCGGAATTTGCCCAATTCCGAGAGAGAAGCCATCGAGGAACGGTTTTGGGGAGAGGGTCGCCTGAAACTGGAGCCGTGGCTGGCGCCGCGCATCATCAAGGACAACATCAAGCTTTGGCCTCACTCGCAGGTTGAATCCTGCAAAGTCCTTGCCGACGGCACCCTGCACGTGCGCCTTTCCGCAGGGGCTAACGTCGATGTGGACCACGTCATCCTCGCCACCGGTTATCAAGTTGATATGCAAAAGGTGCCATATTTTTCCAAGACGACGATAATGCCGCAACTTAGAACCACTGACGGCTTCCCTTGCCTCGATGAAGATTTCCAAACCAGCGTGCCCGGCCTCTACATTACCGGGTTTGCGGCCACACGGGACTTTGGGCCGTTCTACGCATTCATCCGTGGATGCCCCTCCTCCGCCAAAATCATTGGAGATCACATCCATTCGAGCCTTTCATGGAACTTGAATGCGTAGATCAACCCAATGGAGAATGGATCGGCCTAGCCAATAGGGCACGCTTTTTCCCGGCATTAGTTGCCTGTTCCTTTGCCCAGACGATGCGTAGTTTATGGGTTGTCATTGGCCCAGAACGGTGCTAGCTTTTATGGCGATGGGGGCATCCATCCTTCTTATTCTTGCACTCCAAGCGGCTGGGCGGGCGGCCCAACTTCCCACGGGGGCAGTTGTACGCGTCAGCGGGGCGGTAACGCAGCCGGTAGCCTTGTCACTGCAAGACTTGTCCGCCATGCCGCGCACCAAGGTCACAGCGAAAGAACACAATTCCACCGCCACCCACGAGGGCGTGACGCTGACGGCAATCCTGCAGAAGGCCGGCGCCCCGATGGGGAAGCTGTTGCGGGGCGAAGCGATGGCAAGCTATGTCGTGGTGACGGCTCACGACGGCTACCGCGTGGTCTTTGCATTGCCTGAGCTTGACCCTGACTTTACGGATGCGTCGCAGCAAATCATCCTTGCTGATACCGTTGACGGCAAGCCTTTATCCGATAAGCAGGGTCCTGTGCGCATCGTGGTTCCGCAAGAGAAGAAGGGCGCCCGGTGGATTCGCATGGTGGAAACCATCGAGGTGGTAAATCTGCCCTAGCCTGAGTTTCCACGGACAACCATTCGCCTAAGTATTAGGCCGGCTGTTAACCGATTTTTCAAGGGACACTGGCAGAGCCGGATTAATCTATTGGTGCGCTGATAATTATGGTTGAAGGCGATTATGCG
>JBEKLF010000255.1:0-12257 GCA_050010335.1 Terriglobia bacterium | reverse complement strand
GAAGGTGTCGGCCCGCGAAGCGCTTCTCCTTCGCCCCACGCCCAGGACCACGCGAGCATCACTTTTCCGATTGCACCGAACTCCGCTTGGCTCCCAATGCCGCTATCGACGGATTGGGGTTGGTCTCAGCATGACAAGTCATCCCATCTCGCCTTATTTGCATGTGGCATATTGCCTCAGGGCAGGGGCTTCGGGGCACGTTCCGATTCCTGACTTATGCTGCTTGTTTTATGCTACTTACGGCATGGTTTCGCTGAATAGAGGCGAGATCTTTAGGTACCTTATGATTTCGGACAAAAACATCATACTATGGGGCATTTTGCCACACTGTTAACCGGGCAATAATGTCAATTCTCCTTCCTTTCGCTCCCCGACATTAAGAAATCCTAATCATTTCAATGCGTTATGAATGCGTGTACAAAATGGCCACCGCATTGCCTAATACCACAAATGGTATAGAAGCAGCCATGAACAAAATTTTGGTAGTCGATGACGACCAGGAAAGCCGTGACCTCCTCTGTGAGGTTTTGGAGGCGAATGGGTACGCTCCTCTTGCGGTGGCGGATGGTTTGGCCGCTCGCGAAATTCTGAGCCGCGATCTTGAATACCGGATTGTCATTGCGGACCTTCAAATGCCGCTTGAATCAGGCTTGGAACTCCTGCGTAAACTCCGCCAGCAGAATTCCCAGCACGAATTCATTCTGATGTCATCCTTCATGAGCAGCGCGGAAAAGAGGGCGGCGAAAGCGCTGGGGGTGCATGCTTTACTCGACAAGCCCTTCCAGCTTACGGAATTGTTGCAAACGGTAGCAGCCCTGGCGGCGCAGAATTCGATCTCTTCGTAAAGAAGTTCGCGGTTACGGCTCGCATCCAAATCTTGTCGGGATAAGGAGTAACGATGGACGTTTCACCGAAAGTCATCGAGATCATCGCGCGAGAGCAACATCTGGACGTGACCAAGATCACGCTGGACTCAACGTTCGCGGAACTCGGGATTGATTCCCTCGACGGCGTAAATATTCTTTTCGCCTTGGAGGAGGAATTCAAGCTCGACATTCCCGACACGGTTGCTCAGAACATGAAGAGTGTCCGGCAAGTTGTGGACAGTCTCACCCGCGTGTTGGAAGGCAAAGACGTATCTGACCTGGTGGCCATGGCCAAAGGCGAATCTCCCGCCAGCGTCAGCTAAATCACGGCAGTCAAGGGGCCCATTGTGAGGAGAGTTGTCATCACCGGGATTGGAGTGTTTGCCTCGACGGGCAAGAATGCGGAAAGCTTCTTTGCCAGCCTGGTCGCGGGGCGGTCGGCAGTCCGCCGCATCCAGCAATTCGATCCGGCGCAGTTGAGTGTGCAGATCGCCGCGGAAATTCCCGATTATAATCCTCTCGACTATTTCCCGGCCAAGCGTCTCGACTTGCTCGATCGTTTCAGTCAGTATGCCTTGCTGGCCTCCAAAGAAGCACTGGAATCCAGCGGCATCCAACTGCGGGATGAGGAGCGGCCGCGGTTTGGTGTGGTGACGGGCACGGGCATGGGTGGCGCCACAACTTTCGATTCGGGGTATTTCAATCTTTACGCCAAGCATGCAACTCGCGTGCACCCCTTTACCATCCCCAAAATCATGCACAACGCGGCGACTTCCCAAATCTGCATGGAGTTCTGCGCGGAGGGGCCGTCGCTCACCACCGCCACCGCCTGCTCTTCCGCCGGGCACGCCATCGGGGAAGCCTTCCACCTGATCAAATACGACATTGCCGACCTGATGTTGGCCGGGGGGACGGAAGCGCCGATTACCTTCGGGATGCTCCGCTCGTGGGAATCGGTGCGCGTTCTGGCCACGGGCAATGGCGATCCCAGCAAGGCCTGCCGCCCCTTTTCCCTTGACCGCGAGGGATTGGTGATGGGCGAGGGGGCGGCGATGCTTCTGCTCGAGGAACTCGAGCACGCCAAGCAGCGCGGGGCCAGGATTTATGGGGAATTATCGGGATTCGGCCTGAGTTCCGACGCCAGCCACATTACCCAGCCCTCGATTGACGGCCCGGCGCGTGCTGTGCGTATGGCCCTGGCGGAAGCCAAGGTTAATCCGCAAGAAGTGGATTATATTAATGCCCACGGTACGGGCACCCGCGTCAACGATGTCACGGAAACGCAGGTCATCAAAGAAGTGTTCAAGGATCACGCTCGCAAGGTGGCCATTAGCTCCACGAAATCGATGCACGGGCACGTGATGGGTGCGACCGGAGCCGTCGAGCTGGCCGCGACGATTCAGGCTATCGACCGGGGGGTCATTCCTCCCACGGCGAATTACACTACGCCGGATCCGGAATGCGATTTGGACTACGTGCCCAATCAAGCGAGGGAAATGCCTGTGCGCATCGCGATTTCAAATTCCTTTGCCTTTGGTGGGCTAAACGCAGTATTACTGGTTCGGCGGTTTGAGTAGAGCCGGGGCACGTGATCGGGCGAGCGTTACCGGGAAATTGTGGTTCGGTCCGTATCCCGTATCCCGTATCCCGACTTTGGAGTTTGCAATGATTCAGAAGCGCGTTTGCATTTTGACCCTCGGGGTGGGCTCGGGGCACCTGCGTGCCTCCGAGGCCGTGCAACGGGCTCTCTATGACAGTAATGATCCTATTGAAGTCAAGGTGGTGGATGCTCTTGATTCTGCTCGCCGGTGGTTTCATTGGCTCTATGTGGACCCATATTGGTGGATGCTGCGGAACGCCCCATGGCTGTGGCGAAAGGTGTTTGAGCGCCGCCAGCGCAGACGGCATCGTTCGACGGCTCCCGATTGGGTCTTTCGCCGCGGGTGTCGGGACGTCTTGCGTCAGCTCAAGGGATATAGTCCCCAACTGGTGATTGTCACGGAAATTGCAGCGGCGGAAATCGCCGCCCTGGGGCGCCGCGAAGGGTGGTTCAATGCCCCCATTCTGGCGGTGCAAACCGATTTTCAGACCGAGCCTCCCTGGGTTCAATCGGAGATCGATGTTTATTGCGTGGCCAGCGAGGAATCCCGTGCGCAACTGATCGGATGGGGAGTGTTGCCCAATCGGGTTTTGCTTTCCGGAATTCCCGTGGATCCGGCGTTCTCACTGCCCTTTGACAAGAATGAATTGATGCAAGCGCTGGGCCTGGACGCACGTCGGCCGGTAGTTCTGGTGATGGGGGGAGGCATGGGGCCTGCGCCCCTCGACAGTGTGGTATCCAGTCTGGAACTTTGCGATGCGCCCATGCAGGTGCTGGCGGTGGCTGGCCACGACCGCCATCTTCGCCACCAGTTAGAATCGCTGCGCGGGCGGGTGGCGATGGACCTGCATCTGTTCGGCTGGACGGAAAATATTCCGGAGTTGATGGCCGCTTCCGACCTCCTCATCACCAAGCCAGGAGGCCTCACGACGGCGGAAGCACTGGCGGCGGGATTGCCCATGATTTTGACTCACCCCATTCCCGGACCGGAGGATCGGCACGTTCGCTACTTGGCACAAAAGGGAGTGGCCCTGCACGCGAAGACTTTGAACGACATTCCGCGCTTAACGTCACGGCTGCTCTCCTCCTCCTCCGACGAACTTCGCGAAATCCGGCGTCGCGCCCGGGAATGGTCGCGCCCCGACGCCGCACACGCCATTGCTCAGGTGGCGATGGCACTGCTGGAAAAAGCTACGTATATCGATTTACTCGCCTCGCCTCCGCAGCGTTCGGGGGAGTCAGCGTATCTTATGTAGAAGTGCGTCCTTGGCCCTTTGTCACGGGTCATTTGTCCGTTGCAACTTTGGTTATCCATGATTCTTGTGGTGGACTGCCGATCCTCGATGAGGACCGCGGAATCGGCATTCGGCAACTGACAACGGACCGCTGGCCACGGACACATGACCAAGGACAAGAGACCAAGGACACGACGATAGATGTACAACCAAGCCCGCAAACTCTTTGAACGCACCGTAGTAGGTGATTCCGTGCCGGCGCTCATCCGCTGGGGCAAGCGCGTTTCCCCCTCGGTCATTCGAAAGATTCGGACGGATGCGTTTATCGAGGTGGTTCATTACGCCGCGGAGCACCAGAAATTCTTCGCGCGTAAATTGCGCGAACGGGGCATTGATCCCAATCGCGTCCGGCGTCCCGAGGACCTGGGCGACATTTTCACCACCCCGGAAGATCTGCGCACACTGCCGGCGGAGGATTTTCTGTGCCGCGAGCCCGAACTGGTTTTTGAAACCACCGGAACCTCCGGCGGTCCCAAGCGGGTTTACTTTTCTTATGAGGAGCTGGATTTTGCCGCCCGTTACGAAGCCGTGGCGCTGTATGAGAACGGCATTCGGCCTGGCGCTCGCGTGGTGTGTACCTTCGATGCGGGGTATTGGGTCAGCAGTTGGGTCACTTTCCTCGCCTGCAAACATCTGGGAGTCTTTTGCTCCGCCGTCGGCAAGCCGCATCCGCGCGAGGTCTACTCGCGAATGGCCGAATACCGTTACGACGTCATTGCCGCGGACCCCACGTGGCTGGTCAGCTTCAGCGAGATCGCGGAGAAGGAAGGCACTTTTCCCCTGCGCCTCATCATGGCCGCCGGCGACCGCATGACCGATGTGTATCGCAACTACGTCGAAAGCGTCTGGAAGTGCCAGGTCCTTCTCGCCTATGGCTCCACCGAGGTGGGCGGGGCGGGCATGGAATGCGTCCGTAAAGACGGTTATCACCTGGACGATTTTAATATCTACTTCGAGATTCTCGACCAGGATGAGAACGGTTATGGTGAGTTGGTGGCCACCACGCTCACACGCCGCATCATGCCTTTCATTCGCTACCGCGTTCACGATGTGACCCGTTTTATGGCCGCGCCTTGTCCTTGCGGGGCGCCCCTCCGGCGCATCGAGCGAATCCGCGGCCGCCGCGACGAAATGGTGGTCATGGGCGCGGGGAATATGTACCCGGAGATATTTGAGCGCATCCTGCACGACGTGGCGGGCATTGCCGAGAGCTGGCAGGTGGTGGTCCGCCAGGAAGGACTGCACGACGTTTTGGAATTTCGCCTCGAGCTGACCAATGGCATCAGCCCTTCCGCCGTGGAGACAGCCATTCGAGCGAACCTGAAGACCCTTTACCCCGATGTTTGGGCCAACCACGCCTGCGGCATGTATGAACTCAATTTCCGCTTTCTTCCTCCCGGCAGCATCGAGCAGGGAAGGAAGCGGCGGCGGCTGATCGACGAACGGGCGGCGTGAGGGAATGGCGAAGTATAAAGGATGAAGGATGAAAGATCAAGGGTAAAGTATAGAGTGTAAATGATAAAGGGTGAAAGCGGCCGTTCTTACCCTTTATCATTTACACTTTATACTTTCCAACGGACAACGGACTAAGGACTAATGACTAAGGACTAAGGACAAACGAATTATGACAAACTCAAGGCGTGATTTTTCCCCGGTCGTTTTCTGTGATTTTGACGGGACCATCACGCAGCTTGACGTGACCGACCAGATTTTGACGCAGCTCGCCCACCCCTCCTGGCGTGAGATCGAGCAGGAGTGGATGATGGGACTGATCGGCTCGCGCGAGTGCCTGGAGCGGCAGATCGCGTTGGTTGACGCCCCGGCAGAGGAACTTCATGCGGTGATTGATGCCGTCGCCGTCGACACGCACTTCGCGGCCTTTTGCAAGTTCGCGCGCAAGAAGCGGCTGCCGCTTTACATCCTCAGCGACGGGTTCGATTACGTGATTCGCCGCGTCCTGAAGGGCGCCGGCATGGCCCGGCAATTTCGCAGCGGTAAGAACCTGTTTGCGAGCGCCCTGCGCGTGGAGGGCCGCCGGCTTGCCCCTTCCTTCCCCCACTCCCCGGAACCCTGCGCGCACGGATGCGCCACCTGCAAAGCGGCGCTCATCCGCCGGCTGCGCGAGGGCCGGCAACCGGTCATCTTTGTGGGTGACGGCATGTCGGACCGGTTTGCGGTGGAACTTGCCGACGTGGTATTTGCCAAACGCCACTTGCTGGCCCACTGCCGGGATAACGGCATCGCCTGCCATCCTTTCGAGACCTTTGGGGACGTCCACGCGACACTGGAAAAGTTGCTAGCACCGGAACCCGCCCGGCGTTTACGCCAGGTCATTGCCGCGGCTTCGTAACCGCGACACTCGAAAATCGAAATTGGAAACTCGAAACTGGAAATTGGAAAGTCGAAACTGGAAACTGGAAATTCGAAACTGGAAATTCGAAACTCGCGGCCATGTGGCGAAGTGTTGGGGTCAACCTGACAAAGGGGCGGCTTTCCGCCGCCACTTTCGAATTTCCAGCTTCGATTTTTGACCTTCGAGTTTCGGTCTTCGATTGTCCAGTTTCGAATTTCCAGTTTCCAGTTTCGATTTTCCTGTTCTTGAAGGGAGGCCTGACTTTGGCCATTTCTGAACAAACAGCGCGCACCGCTGAGCTGCTGGCTCTCGAGCGCAAGTATTGCTCGTTTGGTGACACGGTGCATTATCTTGATCCCCCCAAAATCTTTGTCGATTGCGAGGGCAGTCACCTTTACGACGAGCAGGGAACACCCTACCTCGACTTGCAGATGTGGTATTCGGCGGCGAGTTTTGGTTACAAGAACCGCCGCCTGGGCGACGCGCTGAAGCGCCAGGTCGATCGCCTGCCTCAGCTCGCTTGCCAGTACCTGCACGCGGAAAAGGTGGAGGTGGCCGCGCGCATCGCTCAGTACTGCGAAAAGCGCTTCGGCGTGAAAGGCCGGGTGCACTTCAACGTGGGCGGCTCGCAGGCCATTGAGGATTCCCTCAAGCTGGTGCGCAACTACACCGGCAAGAACCTGATGTACGCTTTCATGGGCGGCTATCACGGGCGCACGCTGGGCGCTTCCGCCATCACTTCCAGCTATCGCTACCGGCGGCGTTACGGACACTTCGGCGATCGCGCGCAGTTCATTTTCTATCCTTACTGCTATCGCTGCATTTATAACCTCAAGCCCGAGACCTGCAATCTATATTGCCACGATCAATTCGCCCAACTATTTTCCAACGAATACCATGCTGCCTGGGATGCCAAGGCGCAATCCGCCGAGTTCGGCGCGTTCTACATTGAAGCGGTGCAGGGAACTGGCGGCTACGTGATTCCGCCCAAGGATTATTTCCAGCGCTTGCAGCAAACCTGCCGCGAGCGCAAGATCCTGATTGTTGATGACGAAATCCAGATGGGCTTCTATCGCACCGGCAAATTCTGGGCGATCGAAAACTTCGGCATCACGCCGGACATCATCGTGTTTGGCAAAGCGTTGACCAACGGCTTGAACCCCATTTCCGGCATCTGGGCGCGCGAGGAACTGATCACACCCGAAATATTCCCGCCGGGCTCTACGCACTCTACGTTTTCATCCAACACGCTGGGCACTGCCGTGGCGCTCGAGACGCTGAAGATACTGGAGGAGGAAGATTACGAAAAGCTGGTGAATGAGAAGGGGGCGTACTTCCTCGCCGGCCTGCGCAAATTGCAGACCCGCTATCCCGGAATCATCGGTCACGTGGACGGCCTGGGCCTCGCCCTGCGCCTGGAAGTATGCAAGGCGGATGGCATTACGCCGGATCGCGACTTTACAGACCGCATTTTCGCGGAAGGGATCGAAGGAAATCTCCAGGGTCGCGGCCGCAAATACGGACTGGTGCTCGACGTGGGTGGCTATTACAAAAATGTCTTTACCATCGCCCCGTCCTTTACGATCACCAAGGAAGAAATGGATCTGGGGCTTGATCTCCTGAATCAGCTCTTTCAAAGGTGCGTTCGGTAGGGATACGGGGCACGGGACATGGGGGAAGAGCATGGCAAAAGGCAAAAGTACGGGGCACGGGGAGCGGGATACGGGACACGGGGGAAGAGCAAGGCAAAAGGTCAAAAGTCAAAAGTGAAAACTCTTCCTCTGCAAGATTTCATTTTGCCCACGTTCTAATTTGATGGGGGATTGGCTGGCCCGACAGAGTTGCAACGGTCAATGACGCATGAGATTAGGAATTAGAGCGAATCCCGAACTCCGTATCCCGTATCCCGTGCCCCGTGTCCGTCCCGTGCTTGACGAAGGCAGGGAAACCTGCCACATTGAAATTTCATCCTATGTTTTTACCGTTACGCGGTGCGAGATCCGAGTCACATGTTGCGAATTCAGGATTCCAGATTCCGAATGCTGAATACCAGATGCCGAATTCCGGACTCCGGTTTCCAAACCCCGATCCCCGAATCCCGAACACCAAATCCCGTGTCTCGTGTCCCGTATCCCGTGTCCCGAACTCCGAGGTGCCTATGAAACGAACTCTTCTTACTCTTTTGGTGCTGATGGTGCTAGTGGGGATTCCCCGGAAAGGCGCTGCCCAGGATTTCGTCACCACGGCCCTGTCCGGCCTCCCCACCCAGACCCTGCGTGTGGAGTATTCCAGCCCCGCCCAACTGCGCAAGCTTACCAATTACCAGAGCTTGCGGGGAAAATTCCTGGGGCCGCGCTTGCAGCAGCTTGAGGGCGCGCTCGACCAAATTGGAATCCACGAGGACGACATCGAAAACATGATGATCGGGTGGAAGCCTGGCGATAAAGAAATGGATCTCTACGGCTATGCCTCAGGGCATTTCGACAAGGCGCAGGTGGCCAAGCGCGCTGCCGCCGACAACCTCACGCCCACACCGATTTCCGGGCAGGTGGCGTATTGCTTAACGGCCGGGGTGGCGGGGACGTGCGTCGTCATTCTGGAAAACTCCCTGGGGGCTTTCGGCCCGCTCGCAACCTTAACGACGTTGCTCGATGCGCACTCAGGGCAGGCCCCGAACCTGGGTGCTGACCCGCATTTTTCCAGCCTCCTCGGCGGCGTCAATAAAGGCGCGCCCATTTGGGGAATCGCCTTGGCCGGAGCCGTTGGCGATTGGTTTGGTGGATGGATGTCAAACCAGAACGCACTGAAGTTGGACTGGAACCAGGTTTTCCAGAAGGTAGATTCGCTCACCTATTCCATCGATGCGACGGACAAGGTCAACCTGGACATGAAGCTCAATTGCGCGACGCCGGCGGACGCCACCACCCTCCGGCAAATTCTGGACGGCCTCAAGATGGCTCAACAGCTTGCCTGGTCGGCACAGAATCCCGGTCACCCGAATCCCTACGCCGCCATGAATGTGGATATCCACGACAAGCAGATTGGCCTGCAAATCAGTATGGCCTATTCGGAGCTGACACTCGCGAGCGGCGTCGGCGTGCCCCAGAATTAGGCTGTAGCGGGGTAGCGCAGAGGTAAGCACAGTTTGCTTTCCTCTGCGCCTCTTAAAATCGAAAACTCAACCTGTTCATTGCCGGGCAATGAGAAAGGGCCGCAGAGGAATTCGTCTCGGAGTCGAATACCTCTGCGCTCTTAGGGCTACTTGCCCAGGACCGTGTCGATTCCCGCGAGCACCAAATTCAATTGGGAGGGCGGCAGCTTGCCTACGCGCTCAGTGAGGAGGTCCTTATCGACGCTGACGATCAGGGAAATGTTGGCCACGGAAGCCTTGGGCAGGCCGGTGAGACGTGCGGACAGATGGACATTCCCCGGGGCTAGGGCCCATTTGAGATTGCTGGTCAGTGGAACACAGACGACGGTGGCAATGCGGCTCCGATTCAATGCCTCACCCTGAACGACGACGACGGGCCTTCTGAACCCCGGAGTCAAGCCCGCCGGGGCCGGAAGATCCGCCCACCAGACCTCGCCTTGTGAGATTACCACTCGCTTCGCTCCAGGATGCGCTGGGCGGCGGAGGAAACGAAATGATCTTTGGTTTCGCCCACCTCGGCGCAAGCCCGGTTCATCGCCTCGGTGACATCGTCCGGCGCGTGGCGCGCCAAGTACTCCCTGAGTGCATCGCCATACAGCCGGCTGCGCGATTTCTTCGTCCGCCGCGCTAGACGCTCCGCACCCTGATAGACTTCATCGGGGATGGATATCGCTGTTTTCATACCATCAGTATAACCACCTACTCGCGGGCGTGCAAGCATACGGTTGGGACGATCGAGAGGTAGCGGGGACCTGCGGTCACTTGACGGTCGCGAGACCGTAGATGTGGTCCGCGCTGTAATCTTTGAGGACCTGGTCCGGGGGCGGCCCATTCGAAACGTACAAACTCCAGACGGCGCAAACTAACTTGGGACGCTGCGGACCTCCCCCCGAGTGGGGCGGAGGGGCCACTTACCACTCCCCTGTAACGCATTCTTTACGTCTTGGGGAGCATTCGTCGTCAGTGACATTGCAACCGCCGTCGAATTCTACATCAAGAAGCTCGGCTTCCAGCTGGCGTTCACTTGGGGCGAGCCTCCCACCTTCGCCGGCGCGAACCTTGGTAAAGTCCAGATGTTCTTGGCGAAAGGCACGCCCACGCCCAGCCCTGACACTGGTGCGGTATATTTCCTTGTTGGCGACGCCGACCAATTGTACGAAATCCACCGCGCCAATGCTGTCGAAATTGCCCAGGCAATCGACGATAGACCCTACGGCATCCGCCCCCACAGCTATATCCCCGGGTTTGCCGACTTCACGGCCCAATAGCGTCAAGATTGGTCGACACTGAAGAGATTTCCAATCCCCCGTCCCGTCAAAACACCCTTGACTGGTTCCAAATCTCGCATGCCCGGTATATGATCGACGAGGAGCTAACTCTACCGTTCATTAGACGGCGCGGTCCAAAACGGAACCGAGTTGATAAGCGCAGGAATTCGTGATCCAGGTCACACTCAACAGGCCGAGGGTGGGATAACAATCAAGTGAACAACAAGAGGGCACTGATGCGGAACAAACTCGCTGTTTCTATCGGTGTAACATTGATGGTGGTCTGTTTTGCGCCAGCATGCCCCGGCCAGTCTTTCGTTCGCACTGAATTCATCTCTCTCGAATCCGCACTGCCCGTCCTCAAGGAAATGGAGGACGCGCTGCCGCCCGACTTGAAGGCCGCGGGCCCGCTGGACGCCAGCCACTGGTCAGCCTGGGTCCAACTCAAAGACCGCGAGGTGCGCAACCGGCTGATTCGTGGAGAGGAAGATACTCTCGTCAACTTGTTGCGTTTCGGCGTGACGTTCACCAAGGAAGACCGAATCGACGATGAATTCCTAGTGCGCTACGGGCCGAGTTCGCTGGTGAACTCATTCGCGGAGAATCGGGCGAACGACTTGATTCACGCCTGGATGGCTCCAAATCCCTCCGCGGGCTTGGTTGAGATGCGCACCTTCATCGAGAAGCATGGCCATTCATTAAGAACTGCGCAGGAGCGGGTTGAAACGAAGAAGTACCTGCTCGACAGCTTGGCTCGTCTGCGTGACGAGTATCTTAAATACAAGTCTCAACCTAAAGACGAGAGGCGCTTTCAGATGTTTCAGGACCGTGGTATCTCTCTCGATACAAATCTCTGGCCCGATTACCTGCTGGACGCTGCTTTCCGATCCTTATTGGAAAAGGGAATGCTCAAGCCGGGCGGGGTACGGCGGATTGCTATCGTGGGTCCGGGATTGGATTTTGCCAACAAGGAAGCAGGCAACGACTTCTATCCTCCGCAGACCATCCAACCCTATGCGGTTTTGGACTCGCTCATCCGCCTTGGGATCGCTAATCCCAGTACGGTTGAGCTGGACACGCTGGACATCAGCGAGAATGTGAACGTGCATGTTGCTCGCATTCGACGAGCCGCCGCCCAAGGACGTTCGTATATCCTTCAACTGCCGTGGAATACCGAACGGCCGATGAGCGAGGAGTACCGGGCGCACTTCGTCGAGTATTGGCAGAAACTGGGGGATAAAATAGGGCAACCGGTTGCGCCGATCCCTGTGCCTAGGGCTGCCGCGTCGACTCGAACCCGGGCGGTGAAAGTAAGGCCGGACATGGTCACGCGAGTCATTCCGCTCGATGTAGACGTGGTTTATCAACGACTGAGTTGGCCGGCAGACCGCGCCTATAATCTGGTGATTGGTACCAACATATTTCTTTACTACGGAGGATTCGAGCAATGCCTTGCCCGCGCCAATCTGTCGGCAATGCTCCAGCCGGGCGGGTTTCTCATCTCGAACGACAAGCTGTCAGACAAAGTAACTTCTGAACTGAAGGACGTTCTGGACGTACCCGTAGTCAGTTCCGAACAGCCTCTGGTTCAAGACTTCGCGTTCTGCTATACATCCGCGCATAAATAAAGGGACATGATGGCTAGCAAAAAGGTAGCAGCCGGGGTCGGATCAGCTCCGGGTAGGATTGCATATCCTCGAAGACCCGGGTCAAAGTGGCGACCA